>DAOTTD010000296.1:0-27501 GCA_034438015.1 Ktedonobacteraceae bacterium
TGGTAGGGACCAGCCTCGGCGCGTCCGTGATTTATCGGTTTCCTCTCCTGTCATACCTATTTGCATGTATTCATGTATACTGAACGTTTATTGCTATGGAACAGAGAGGAACATGATAAATCCGGACGCGCTGGAAGCTGGTCCCTACCCCAAAAAATCTCGTTTCTGAAAAAGTGTCGGTGAGAGAAGGAGCCGGATGGGGCAAGCTCTATCCCTGGTGGGGCCTCACTCTGCTTCCCCTATTGACGCTCCTACTTGCAGGCGCTATAGTATAAGCAAGATTAGAAAGTCTCTCTAACCTCGTTAGGTGAGGCAACTGTATAAACACAGGCCACTGATCGGAAACGTCGAGAGACGCCAACGATCAGGACAGGTCTCGTCGGCCTAAGGCGAGATCCAAAGTGGCTGGATGGTAGGTGCCATCTTACGTTGTATAGTGCCAAAGCTCAACTAGAGGGGGTATTTATACCTGCACTTGCATGCCCCCTTCATTAGCAAAAGGGGGCATACGTGTATTTACCACTACTATGCTCCGTCAAGGAGAAGTCCATATGAGCAAGATGGATAAGATGGACAGGACAGACAAGGCGGCTGTCGTGAGGCAGCGCAGAGTGCGCCGCGTCTGGATGCGCCAACTGCTGGTGCTGCTCTCTGTCATCGGACCAGGGTTGATCACGGCGAACGTCGATAACGATGCAACGGGTATTGCCGGCTACTCGCTTGCGGGGGCACAGTACGGCTACGGGCTGCTCTGGGCGGTTGTCCTGGTGACGATCAGCCTCGCGGTCGTGCAGGAGATGGTCGCGCGCATGGGCGTCGTGACCGGAAAGGGGCTGGCGGACCTGATCCGCGAGCGCTTCGGCGTGCGCGTCACGTTCTGGAGCATGACCCTGCTGCTCATCGCCAATATCGCCACGACGGTCGCCGAATTCGCCGGCATCTCGGGGGCGATGGATATCTTCCACGTCAGCCCGTTTATCGCGGTGCCGATAGCGGCGGTTCTCGTCTGGTTCCTCGTGATTCGCGGACAGTATAAATACGTCGAGCGCTTCCTGCTGGCGCTCTGCCTCATTTATGCAAGTTATGTCATCAGCGGCTTCCTGGTCCACCCCGATTGGGCGCAGGTGTTCCACCAGACGGTCGTTCCGCCGCTGCAACTCAATCAGGGCTATCTCCTCACGCTCGTCGCCGTCATCGGGACGACGATCGCGCCGTGGATGCAGTTTTATCAGCAATCGGCCATCGCGGACAAACGCATTCCGGTGGCACATCTGAACTACGAGCGGGTCGATACATACGTCGGCGCGTTCATCACCGATTTCGTGGCCTTCTTTATCGTGGTCAGCACCGGCGCTACGCTGTTCGTCCACCACATTCAGATCAAAGAGGCCCAGGACGCGGCGCTCGCGCTTGGACCTCTGGCGGGTGGCAACGGGCAGATCGCCTCGATCCTCTTCGGCATCGGCCTGCTCAATGCCTCGTTTATGGCGGCTAGCGTCCTGCCGCTCTCGACGGCGTATTCCATCTCGGAGGCGTTTGGCTGGGAGCGCGGCGTGGGACGCAAGTTCAGGGAGGCGCCGCAGTTCCTGACGCTCTATACGGCGATCATCGTCATCGGTGCCGGGACGGTGCTGTTCGTTTCGAAGGAGAACCTGGTCTTTGTGCTGAACCTGCCCAACGTCGTCGGCGGTATGCTGCTCCCGGTAATCCTGGTGCTGATGATCCGGCTCTGTAACGATCGCCGCCTGATGGGCCGCTACGTCAATAAGCGCGGCTTCAATATCGTCGCCTGGATAACCACCATCGTGATGACTGTTCTGACACTGCTGATTATCCTGACAACAATCTTCCCGCAGATCTCGCTTGGGTAGCTGATCCCCAGTAGGGATGGGGCTTGCCCCCATCCGGCTCAGGGAGCGCAATCAGGCAATGGAGCGGAGTATTCATGGCATCGGATGGGGGGCAAGCCCCATCCCTACTCAAGAGTTACAACCATTATTATAAATGAGGATGCTGGCTTCTCAACAATCGAGAAGCCAGCATCCTCATAATAGGTATTAAGGATTAAGCGAACGATCTAGCGATGAACCTTCGACAGAGGACCGGCGTTATCGGCGTAGTTAGCGGTATTGAGCACCTGGATGCCCGCATGCTGCTCACCGTTGAACGGCGTCACGACCGGCTGAGTCTGACCATGCTCGCAGCCCTTCTCGAAAGGCACTTTGGGATCGTTGAACCAGAGGCCCAGGTGGTACTGGTGGGTCGGCGCGAACTGCGTGGTTCCGCCGGTGGAGACCGAGAACGCCTCAACGTCGAAGATGCCACGCACCGTCACACTACCATTCCCATACGAATCCGTTTCCAGATCGCTCTGATACCAGGCAACGCCAAAGGGCTTATTGGGCAATTGAGTCACGAAAAGATCGTAACCAGTATTGGGAACCAGGCCGCTCACACTTACCTTCATCTCGTCATTCAACGATCCGGGGGTAATGGTCACGTAGCCCTTCGCCTGCGGCAGGCAGGCATTGATACCAGGAGAAGCAATCATATCAAACGAAAAGCTGTCACTTGCGTTGGCTTTATTCTGGTTGGCACCGCTTAAAGAGTTGGCGTACGCGGATGGGTTTATCGAACAGGCGCTCAAGACAGCGATTGCGGCCAGAGAGAGCAGAGCAAACAGCCATGTCTTAGACAGATGTGTGTATAACTTTTTCATAGATCACAGTTCCTTTCATTCCATTTCATTATCAAGTACTTATCATTTTTGGGGATGACCGGACTGCTAGAGCCCGGCCAATTCTATTACAACCACCACATGTTCCTCACATATCGAAGTGTACCCGGCAATGGCTACAGGCTCATCGGTGAAATTACTCATCTCAATGCACACTGTCTCTATTGGCAAAATTACCCATACGCTCGTTTTCCCCACATGAAATGGATGCATAACTCTGCGATATTGTAGTATAATCGGATCTGAGCACGAGGTGGCTATAAAATGCCATCGACATATCAATTATTGAGGATATTTTCATATGCGAGAGACGTCACTGCGGGTCGTTCACATTGAACAAGCATGAATGGTCCCGTAGTGTCACAGCGAGAAGACAAAGGAGAAGAGGAGACTATGAATCCCCTATCTTTTAGCTGGCCCGAGCGCTTGTTAGCATTGATTGCTGGCATCTTTAATCTCATCATAGGTTTAGCTTTTTTCCTTTTGCCGGAGCTGCAGTTTCCTCTCTGGCCCGTCAGTATCTCGCCAATCCTCACGCGCTTCATCGGTGCGATTATCATTGGGAACGGCGTTGGAGCGGTCTGGCTCTCGACGGAACAGGAGTGGGCGCGCGTGCGCCCGCTGGCGCTGGTAGCCGTCGTGTATGGTACGCTAGTCGCGCTGGCCCTGCTTTACCACCTGATATGGCTCCATGCCTCCGCGTTTTTCTGGCTCTACTTTTCGTTCGATGTCCCATTTCTACTGGCGTTTTACGGCCTGTTTATCTATCACGATATTGCTCCGCGCTTCAGAAGGCAGGAGATAAAGCAGATCAAAACAAGTTAGGAGCGCGATGCAGGCACCATTTGTTGATCCATTATCAAGACTGGAACAGTTCAAAGCCGCCCTACCGCTGCTGGGACGCGAGGCGGAGATGCAGGTGACGCGCCTGCTGCTGCGGACCGTCGCCATGGACGCACCACAGGGCGCGCGGGCCTTGACGATCAGCGGCGAGATGGGTATCGGCAAGACGAGATTGCTGGCGGCTCTCTACGCGGAGGCTCAGCAGGACGGCTTTCGCGTGTTGGAGGCCAGCGCCTACGAAGCAGGGAACATGCCTCCCTATTTCCCCTTCGTCGAAGCGCTGCGCCCCTTTCTCCGCTCGGTCAGCACGCAAAAACTGCGCCGCTACACGGGGCTTATCGCTTCCGAACAGGCAGCGGGCAGCGATGAGTGCGGCAATCTCGCCTTGAACAGCACAGCCCTGATCACAGCCCTGGCGCGCCTCTTCCCAGGACTCCCCACGCTGCTACAGAGCGAGCAAGAGTCAGAGATTCTCTCGCCCGAGCAGGAGAAGTTTCGCCTGCTCGACGCCGTAGCCACGCTGCTTGAACGCATAGCTACGGAACAGCCAGTCTTACTGGCGATTGACAACCTGCAATGGGCCGATAGCGCCAGCCTGGAACTGATGCTGTATCTGACCGTGCGCCTGCGCACCGCGCGGGTCGCACTCGTCGGCGCGACTCGCCCACCACGCATGCTCAGCGAGCGCGGCGACGATCTGCCCGCCTCAACGGTGGCTACCAGGGCGCTGACCGAGCTGATGCGCAATGGCATGTTGCTCTTGTTACCACTGGGAGCATTGAGCGCAGAGGCCGCGGCAGAGCATCTACAGGCCCTGCTGCCCGGCACTGTTCCGTCGTCCGTCGCCCAGGCCATACTCACACGTACCGAGGGCAATCCCTTCTTCCTGGAAGAAATGGTGCGCACATTGACGATCAACCAGCAACTGGTGCTGCGCGATGGAGCGTGGAGGTCCGCCGCCGTCAGCAGCACGCCCGCGAGCATCGTACTGGCCGTAGAGCAACGCTTGCAAGGGGTAAGCGCAGCATGTCTGGAATTGCTGCAGGTCGCCGCACTCTGTGGTCGTACCTTTCCTGTAGATGCGCTAATGCAGGTGTTGGAGAAGAGCGCCGCGCAGGTGCAGGCATCTATAGATGAGGCCGTGCAGGCTTCAGTAATCGCTCAACTGCCCGCCGGCGATGGGAGCATGGAAGACGACGTAACGGGTATAGAATATCCACAGATGATCCCTTCCCAATACTTTACCTTCTGTCAGGGCATTGTGCACGAGGTTTTACAAGGCGAGGTTCCCGCCTATCGCGCGCGCCAGTTGCACGCGGCGCTTGGGCGAGCATTAGAAGCGATGTATGGTCTAGAGGCCGACGAACACGCCGCTGAGCTGGCCCGCCACTACGCAGCGGGCGGTGAGAAAGAGGCCACGTTGCGCTGGAGCCTGCTTGCCGGAGAAGATGCCGCACGCCAGCAGGCGCACCGTGAGGCTATCAGCCATTTTCGCCTGGTCCTGAAGCTGCTGGGCGACAATAAACATGCGTTAAAAAATATCCCTACACGGGCCGAGCTGCACCTGGCCATCGGCGAGATCTGGTTCAAGCTGGGAGAATTGGAACAGGCGGCCAACGCGTTCCAGCAGGCCCTGGCACAGCTCCAGAGTCAGCCGCAGGATGCCACCGCCCTCCTGCTGGCTCGAGCCAACCGCTTAAGCGCCGATGTCTATCGTATGCAGGCGAAATACGAGCAGGCGCTGGCACACCTGCAGGCGGCGCGAGCAGCCTTCAGCAGAGACGCGCAGGCGCATGAAACCCCTTCTAGCGACCGGTTAATATATGTTCCCTGGCTACCAGGGCGCGGTTTCCTCACCGGAATGGGCGCCGGGTTGAAACAGATCAGCATCAACGAACGCATCCAGCTCTTGCAGGCCCAGGCGACGCTTGATCTCCTGCTCACTCACCCGGCAGAGGCAGAGCCCGCGCTCTGGCAATCCCACCAGTTGGCGATCGAAATAGGGGATCGCAGCAGCCAGGCTTTTGCGCTACAGATTATGAGCTGGATACGCGGCTGGGGCGAGCGTATCCATGAGACCATTCGTCTACAGAAACAGGCCAATGAGCTTTACCTGGCACTCGGCGATCCATTTCGTGCCGCGCTGGTTGAGCAGACGCTGGGCACTATCCACCAGGCGCTCGGCGAGATGGAGCAGGCGCACCTCTATACGCAGCGCGGCCTGGCCCGCGCACGGCGCTACGGTGTGTATGGCGTGATAGGCTGGTTGTACTGGAACCAGGCGGCACTGGCGCTCAGCCAGGGACAATGGGAGAGCTGTGAAGAGCACCTGCAGCAGGCACTACAAGAGGCCATCGCTACGAACAATACGCGCCTCAAAGCGACTACTTTACAGGCCAGAGCCGAGCTACAGTTCCGGCGCGGCAACTGGGGCGAGGCGGAGCAGCTCTTTCAGGATGCACTGCAGGCCGCGACAAATACCGACTGGCTGCCCAGCACCCTGACCCTGTACGGCCACTTCCTCGCAGTCACCGCGCGCAGCTCCCAGGCCCGCGTCCAGATCGAGCGCGCCCTTGAGCATCCCGAAGTGTCGGGCTTCAGCGGCGATTTCTACATTCCCTTTCTTGCCGAGGCTCTCCTACACATGGATACGCCAGAGCAGGCCGCCACTTATATCGAGCGCATTAAGAACCTGCGTGGCTTCATGTACTACGGCAACGCGGTCGATCGTATCCTGGGCATAGTAGCGGTGCACCTGGGCGATTGGGAGATGGCCGAGCGCGCCTTCGAGGACGGCCTCGCACTGTGCCGACGGGCCCACAATCAACCGGAGGAGGCCACTATTCTCTACGAGCAGGCACGAATGGCCCTGATGCGCAGCGCGCCTCTGCAGCGGGTCTACGAACTCTGCGACCAGGCGCATGCATTGTTCGCGCAGTACGGGATGGAGCGCTCTATCGATATGGTCGATACCCTGCGCGAGGGCGCGGCACAACTGGAACGGCGCGAGGAAGAGCAGGGTGCGCCTGCTTACACCAGCGCGCCCGCCGCAACCGCCATGAAAGAGCAACGAACTGGCTATGTGCTCGAACTGACCCTTACAAAGCGAGAGATAGAAGTACTACGCCTCGTCGCCGAAGGTCATACCGATCGCGAGGTCGCCGAGATGCTTGTCATCAGTCCGCGCACCGCCAATCGCCACCTGAGCAACATCTTCGTCAAACTGGACGTACCGGGACGCGCCGCCGCCGTCGCCTACGCCATTCGCCAGGGTCTGGTATAATCAAGACTGGTACCGTCTTCTCGCTACGCTGCAATGAAACGTCAAGATCAACCGTTCTTAAAAACAAAACAGCGAATATCGCCGCCAGTCTCCTTGTCTATGTGAGCAGATCGAGATTGGTCCGTTGAATCTAATGGATATTGATTTTCCTTGCATCCCCTCTTGACATTTAGAACATTAGTTCATATACTAGAGATACAACATATATTTTTAAACGGAGGAGATCCCTCATGGGAATTGATTTTGCCCATTTACATGTTCATACCGAGTACTCGCTGTTGGACGGCTTCAGCCGTACCAAAAAGATTGTACAGCAGGCAAAGGCGAAGGGCATGAGCCACCTCGCCATCACTGATCACGGGGCTATGTATGGAGCAATTGAGTTCTACAAGGCGTGTAAAGCGGGGGGGATCAATCCCATCATCGGCATTGAAGCGTATCTGACCGAAGATATGCACGACCACTCGAAGCGCTTCAGCGACGACTACCATCACCTGCTACTGCTGGCGAAAAACAACACCGGCTACTACAACCTGCTAAAGTTGACAACGATCGCCAATACACAGGGCTGGCACCTGCGCCCGCGCATCGATAAGAAGGCCCTGGCACAGCACGCGGAAGGGCTCATAGTAACCTCTAGCTGTCTCTCAGGCGAGATCCCCAAGATGCTGTTGAAGGAACAGGTAGAAGAAGCCTACAAGATGGCCGACTGGTACCGCGACGTATTTGGTCCCGAGAACTTCTATCTCGAAATTCAGGAGCACCACGGCATCTTTGACGATGGCAAGCCGTCGCCGCAGGGACAACTCAACCAGTTGCTCTACCGCATGCACAAAGAGAAACAGATCCCGATGGTGGCGACGAACGACCTGCATTACATCGACGTGGACGATTCGGGTTCGCACGATGTGCTCCTCTGTGTGCAGACGGGCAAGCAGCTTGATTCACCCAAACGCATGCGCTTCGATAGCCATGAATATTATTTGAAGAGTCCGCAGGAGATGGCGCAGCTCTTCCCCGAACTGCCCGAGGCGATCTCCAACAGCATATGCATCGCCGAGCAGTGCGGCGTCGATCCGCTGGCCTACAAGGCTCAGTTGCCCAACTTCCCGGTCCCCGCCGACTACAACTCGTCGGACGATTACCTGTATACCCTCTGCATGCAGGGCCTCAACGAGCGTTTTGGAGAGGTGAGCGAGCATGCAAAGCGGCAGCTTGACTACGAATTTAACATGATTGCGCAGAAGGGCTTCGTTCCATATTTCCTCATCGAATGGGACTTTGTGAACTACGCCCGCTCTCACGGCATTCGTTGTTCGGCCCGTGGGTCCGCCGCTGGCAGCCTGCTGGCCTATTCGCTCGGCATTACCAACGTCGATCCCATACGCTACCAGTTGCCGTTCGAACGCTTCTTCAATACCGAGCGCGCAGACATGCCTGATATCGACATGGACTTCCCGGATAACCGCCGTGAAGAAGTGATCGAATACGTCACCCGCAAGTACGGCGATGATTGTGTTGCACAAATGGTCACGTTCAACACGATGGCGGCGAAGGCAGCGGTAAAGGACGTGGCGCGCGTCATGGGGCAGCAGGACGTAGGCGACCGCATCACACGCCTCATTCCGACCGGCCCAAAGGTGACGCTGCAGGGATCGCTGGACGGCGTAAGGGAGCTGAACGCCCTATACAATGAGAGCAAACCGGTCCAGGAGATCATCGACCAGGCACTGAAATTGGAGGGTTCGGTGCGCACCACCGGCGTCCACGCGGCGGGCGTCATCGTCGCCAACGAAGCACTGGAACACTTCGTGCCGCTGCAGTTGCGCGACCCCAAAGATCCGTCGAAGGGACGCATCACGCAATACGAGCAGATGCACCTCGAAGAACTGGGCCTGATCAAGTTCGACTTCCTCGGCCTCTCCAACCTGACGATCCTGGACAATACCCTCAAGTACATCAAAGAGGCACGCAGCGAAGAGGTAGTGTTGGAGAAGATCCCGCTCGATCCGATAGACGACGAGGAACAAGACAGGAGGCGCGAAAAATCCTTCGAGCTACTTGCCAGCGGCGAGACGACGGGTATCTTCCAGTTGGAGGGTCCCAAGATGCGCGAATATATCAAGCAGCTCAAGCCGACCCGCGTCGAGGATGTGATGGCGATGATCGCGCTCTACCGGCCCGGTCCGATGGATAGTATCCCCGACTTTATCGCCGCGAAACATGGCAAGAAGAAGATCACCTATCTGGACCCACGCCTGACCGAGTGGCTCGAAGAGTCCTATGGCATCATCGTGTATCAGGACCAGGTGCTCTTTATCGCGGTAAACATGGCAGGCTTCTCCTGGGGGAAGGTCAACAAATTCCGCAAAGCGCTCAGCAAAAAGAAGATGGACGAGGTGGAAGGCTACAAAGTCGATTTCATCAAAGGTTGCGTCAACAGTGGCATGAAGAAGGAGGATGCAGAGGAACTCTTTACTCTGGTCCTCCCCTTCGGCGGCTACGGCTTCAACAAGGCCCACGCCGCGAGCTACGCCGTTGTGGCATTCTACACGGCCTACCTCAAAGCCAACTACACCGCCGAATTTATGGCGGCTACCATGACCACCGAGGCTGCCGATGCAAAGAAGATCGCCAACGCCATCGCCGAGTGCAAACGCATGGGCGTCGAGGTGCTCGGTCCCGACGTAAGCAGGAGCGACCGGGGTTTTACCGTCGAGAACAAGGGCGTGCGCTTCGGTCTGCTGGCGCTCAAAGGCATCGGCGAGGGTCCGATTGGTGAGATCGTGCGCACCCGCAACGAGGGCGGACCCTTCAAGTCGCTGGCCGACTTCTGCACACGCGTCGATCCTAAGTTTGTCGGCAAGGGCACGATCGAGACGCTGATCAAAGCCGGTGCGATGGACTCGCTCGCCGATGGCAAACGGCATCAACTGCTCGACGCCGTTGAGCGCGCGATGCAATTCGGCAAGAGCGAACGGGCGGCCAAAGAACGCGGCATGAGCAGCCTCTTCGGTGAAATGGAGGAGGTCGAGAGCGCCTTCGCCTTTGCACTCAATGCGAAGGCGGTGGAGATCTCGCGCAAACAACTGCTGGCATGGGAAAAAGAACTGATCGGCGTCTATATCTCGAACCATCCGCTGGCATATCTGAGCGACCTCTTCAGCGAGCACGTGACGCACAGTACAGCCGAGATTACCGAGGAGATGGACCGGCAGAAGGTAGTGGTCGGCGGCACGATCACGGAGGCGCGCCGCATCTCTACGAAGAAGGGCGATACGATGTGTGTCGTGAGGCTGGAGGATATGTTTGGCTCGATCGGCGTGACGGTCTTCCCGCGCACGTACGAGGAGACGGCGGAGCTATGGGTGGAAGATACGGTCGTGGTTGTACACGGCGAGGTACAGGTGCGCCGCGATGAGCCGGGTCTGCTCTGTAACCGGGTCGAACACCTGAAGGCCGTCGAGGAGGAGATGAACCGCAAGCGCTACATGGTCTGGCTCACACTACAGATCAGCGGCGGCGACGAACTCTCTGTCTCCAACGACATCATGAAAGTCCAGGATCTCTATCGCCACCTGCAAGAACGACCGGGCCGCGATCACTTCGAGATCATGGTCGCGAATGGCGAGTGGCAGGTACGCATGACGCCACAGGATAATACGATGCAATATAGCGAAGAGCTGCGCGGCAAGCTGGAAGCGGTGCTCGGTCCAGGCACGGTCGAGGCGGTGGTCGTCGGATAGTGTTATCCATCTATCTTCTAATTTTGACACTTCATCACTATATCGCTATACCTGGAAAGAAACCTTTGCTATGATCCGCTCGTATACCCTTTGATAGTCAAATCATAAATAGAACCACTAAAGAAAAGGCTTGAAATTGTGGGTTCTGAATATATAGGGCCAGACTTTGATGCAACAAGAAATCGTTCATCCCGATCGCAGTTTGTTTCACCACGAAAAGCTCTTGCCCCTCAGGATAACAATGCACCTGATGATGACGATACACAGCCCCTGCGCGCAGTTCGTCCGCAGAAGGTCGATCCATACCAGGAACCAGCCTATCAAGAGCATGTAAGCGGCAATCTTGTGGTGCATCCATCGGAGGCACCTTACTTTCGTCCGGCTTATCAGCCCTATCAGCCGCCGGTGCAACAGAGACAGGGGCCACAACCGGTTCAGGGCAACGCCCAACAGGCTCCGTTGCCATATGCTCCCTACGCGGGCTACCCGCCGCCGTACAATGGGCAAAATGGCTACGCGCAGGTGCCCTACGCGGGCTACCCACAGCAATACTATTACTACCCTGCTTACGGCTACGCACCGTACGGCTACCCGTATCCATATCCCTGGCAGCCGCCACAACCGAGGCGCGACGGCTACCTGCTCGGTATGTCCATCACTGCGTTTACCGGCTCCATTCTGGTCTTCCTGGCCGGCATTGTCAGCATCCTGTTTCTCCTTATCATCGCGGCGGTGCCCACCACGCAGAACCTGGCAGCGTCCCAGCGTTTCAGTGCGATCGTTCAGATGGTCGCTTTTGCCGTTGCGGGTATCATAGGTGGGGGCTTTACATTCTATCATAGCTTCCGTTCGCTTTTCCTGAAGAGGCCCTCGGCTGACTTCAAATTGCCGTGGTTCTGGATCTTCTTTGTCCTCTACCTGATCGTGGTGCTCATCGCCGCCACCATGCGCGCCAACGGGCAGGCCATCACAAGCACACCACTGACGATCTTTATGATTGCACTGGCGGGTATCCTGCCTTCGTTAACGATAGTAGCGCTCGGCGTGCGCCGCATACATTTTCCCAGGGAGGCGCGCTGGCCTACAACCTGGCGGCGCTTCGTGGTCGCGCTTGTCAGCGGGGCCACGCTGGCGATTTTGCTGGCGCTCATCTTCGAACTGGTCCTGACGGTTGTTATAGAACAGCAGTTGGGCATAAAGAATATCTCACTCGATAATCCAGATCAGCCGATCCCGCACGATGTAAAGTCGATCGTGTTCCTGTTGCTGATCGTCTCAGTCATTGCGCCACTGGTTGAGGAGGGTGTCAAGCCGCTGGCGGTGGCAATTATGAGCGGTCGCCTGCGCAGTCCGGGCGAGGCGTTCGTGCTCGGCCTGGCCTGTGGAACTGGCTTCAACCTGATCGAGACCGCCGGCTATATCAGCATGGGCTACAATAACTGGCTTGATGTAGCGTTGCAGCGTACCAGTTCGGGTCTCTTGCATGGCTTTGGTGCGGCGATGGTCTCGCTCGGCTGGTACTATCTGACCCATCCATCCGAGAGCAAACACCGTTTCCTGCTGCCCCTGTGCTGCTGGGGCTACGCCGTTTTACAGCACGGCATCTGGAACGGATCGTTCCTGGTGGCGCTCCTGCCTGCTCCGATCGGACCTTTCCTGGATAATGGGACGGCCTCCCTCGGTCCACTCTCGTTCCCCGCCATCATGCTGGTCTATGGCGTGCTTACACTCTTGATGCTGATCTTCTTCCTCTATGTAACGAAGAAGATACGTCCAGGTAGGCCCATACTCAAACCTGATGCAAGGCAGGCCCCTACTTGACATTCGTTACTCCTCGTCACTATACTCAATGTATGAATAATCAACTTCTAATGATGTGATGACCATAGGGAGATGAGGTGGTTGTCTCGTCTCTTTATGGTTTTCCGCCTGCACGCAAGGAGGTTTATTTCGAGATGAGACACCCTCTACATCCGCTGCGCATCCTGCCCATAGTGATCGCGCTCTGTCTGCTTCTGGCGGCCTGCGGTGGCAGTAGTACAACGACTACCGGCGCGACGCCGACTGTTTCACCGGTGACGCTCAACGTCTTCGCGGCGGCGTCGCTTACGGCCTCGTTCAAGGAGATCGCCACGCAGTACCAGACCGCTCACCCATCGATCAAGATCACCTATAATTTCAACGGGTCACAGTTGCTCGCGCAGCAGATTCTCAGCGGTGCGAAGGCCGACGTATTTGCCTCTGCCGATCTGACGAATATGAAGAAGGTGAGCGATCCCGGCCTGGTCGGCACCCGGTCGATCTTCGCTAAAAACAGGATAGCGGTGATCATACCGGTGAGCAATCCCGGCCATATCAACTCTTTGAAGGACCTGGCGAACAAGGGGATAAAGATCGATGTCGCGGCTCCCAGTGTGCCGGTTGGCAAGTATGGTCTGCAGGTGCTGGATAATATGGGAAAATCATCTGTATACGGACCTGCGTACGAGAGCGCCGTGAAGGCGAACTTTGTTTCCCAGGAAGAGAGCGTAACGGCTGTGGTTAACAAGGTGCAACTAGACGAGGTTGACGCCGGTATCGTCTATCTCACCGATGTTACGGCAGCCGTCGCCAGCAAGGTCAAGCTGATCGACATTCCCGACCAGTTCAACGTGATCGCCCAGTACCCGATCGCCGTGGTGAAGAACTCCGCACACCCGACCGAGGCGCAGGCTTTCGTGCAGTATGTTCTTTCGTCGGACGGGCAGGCTGTGCTGACGAAGTATCACTTCATCTCTCCGACGGCATAAGAAAGTTACTGGCGAGAAAAGGGACGGATTGGCGCCTATGGGACGCGTTGCGAATACAATACCATCCGCATCTCCTGTGGAGGATGTCAAGTCATCGCCACGGGGCACCTTCTGGTCCCGCTGGCCCGCCAGAATACTTGTAGGATTCCTGGCTGCCAGCTTTTTTCTCTTCGTCGCCGTCCCGCTCGCCTCATTGCTATTTCACGAGGCGCCAGCCACGATCTGGAACGAGATCTTGCAGCCCGATATCTTCCAGGCGTTGCAGCTCAGTCTCGTTACGACGACCCTGAGCGCGCTACTGTCCGTGATCTTTGGTCTCCCCGTTGCCTACGCCCTGGCCCGCCTGAACTTCTTTGGTCGCCAGTTTCTGGAAACGCTGGTGACGATCCCGACCGTGCTGCCACCTGTGGTCGCGGGCGTCGCCCTCCTGCTCACCTTTGGCCGTGTGGGTCTGCTCGGTTACTATCTCAATCTGCTTGGTATCACACTCCCCTTCACAACCGTCGCCGTCGTCATGGCGCAGACCTTCGTCTCCGCCCCCTTCTTCATCAACAGTGCAAAGGCTGGACTGGAGCAACTGGACCGTCGCTACGAGCAGGCGGCCTATACGCTGCGCGCCTCGCCCTTCTACGCCTTCTGGCGCGTCGTGCTGCCCCTCATCCGGCCCGCGCTATTCTCCGGCATCGGTCTGACCTGGGCGCGTGCGCTGGGCGAGTTCGGCGCCACCATCACCTTCGCCGGGAACTATCCCGGCGCCACGCAGACGATGCCCATTGCCGTCTACATCGCCTCTGAGAGCGATCTCGATAAGGCGATCGCTCTCTCGGTGGTGCTGCTCGCCGTCTCGTTTGGGATTCTGCTGGCTCTGCGCGTGGGACGCTGGCGCTGGCTATAGAACGAGTGCGACTACCTGAAAGCAATGTGCCCTGCCGGCGCTCCACTATCCACATATACGGAAGGGTAGCGCGCTATCAGGGCACAAAGACAGCGGGTCGCTAGAAAATGTTTTTGTTCAGGGTAGCGAGGAACTCCATGTTGTTGCTCGTCTTGGACATATGCTGCATGAGCGCCTCCATCGCCTCCAAGCCGCGCTGATCGGCCAGCGTCGAGAACATGCGGCGCATGACAACCACGGCTCGTAGCGTCTTTTCGTCGAGCAGCAATTCTTCGCGGCGAGTGCTAGAGAGGGAGATATCGATGGCGGGGAAGACACGGCGTTCGGCAAGTTTGCGGTTCAGGACGAGCTCCATATTGCCCGTGCCCTTGAATTCTTCGTAGATCGCATCGTCCATGCGGCTGTTCGTCTCGACCAGGGCCGTAGCGATGATAGTCAGGCTGCCACCATCCTCAATCTTACGCGCGGCACCGAAGAAGCGCTTGGGTGGGAAGAGCGCGCTCGGATCAAGACCGCCGGAGAGCGTGCGACCGCTCGGCTGCACCGCCAGGTTGTAGGCGCGGCTCAGACGGGTGATACTATCCAGCAGGACCACCACGTCGCGTCCACCCTCGACCAGGCGTTTGGCGCGCTCCAACACCATCTCGGCGACACGCGTATGCGCCTCCGTCGGCTCGTCGAAGGTCGAACTGATCACCTCTGCCTTCACGGAGCGCTTCATATCGGTGACTTCTTCCGGTCGCTCGCCAATCAGCGCGATCATCAGGTGCACATCGTCGTAGTTCTCCGTGATGGAGTTAGCGATCGATTTGAGCAGCATCGTCTTACCAGCCTTCGGGGGGGAGACGATCAGGCCACGCTGCCCACGTCCAATGGGGGCGACCAGGTTGATGATGCGACCAGAGATGTTCGCGGCGCCAGTTTCCAGATTGAACATCTCGCGTGGGAAGATGGGGATAAGGTTATCGAAGTGGGGACGACGTTTAGCAACTTCAGGATCTACGCCATTGATCGCCTCGACGCGAAGCAGGCCATAGTACTTTTCGTTATCTTTAGGCGGACGTACCTGCCCTGAGACCATATCTCCCGTGCGGAGTCCAAAGCGGCGAATCTGCGACTGCGAGACGTAGACATCCATATTGCCGGGCAGGAAGCGCTCCTGTCGCAAAAATCCAAACCCATCCTCCACGATCTCCAATACGCCAGCGCTAAAGATATTTCCTTGCTGTTCGGTATTGGCCTGAAGAAGTCTGAAGACGAGGTCTTGCTTTTTGAGGGCACTGTAACCGGAGAGTTCGAGGTCGCGAGCAAGATCGCGTAACTCCGGTAAGGTTTTTGTTTCTAACTCAGCTATATTCACGTTGCGTTGGGCGAAACACGTATGTGAGGAAAACGCCCAATCTCCTTTCTGCGATGAAGCTAGATGGTATGGTGGGAATATAAATTAAACAGATAGAGTAGTTTCGGAAAACACCCTGCTTGAAAGACTTGTGGCAACAGGTTGTTCTGGTGAATGTAAGAGGTGCCAGTCAGAGTACCAAAGACACTATACTCCACCTTCATACAATCATGTCCCCGTGGAAGTAGCTGGTGGTGTGGTACATATCTTCGGAGCTAGCAAGAATATACCACAGGCATAAGCTAATGTCAAGAGATCAAACTGCATATCTGCGCCGCGTTCCTGAAAACCTCAACAACAAGACCCTCCTCAGCCATTTCAGCATCCCTTCGGGTGCATACCCGGAACCCTATGTTCCAGTCACCTCACTGCATATCATACGGACTCGTGGCGGCAGTTGTCAATCACCAACGCTCATGTTGGTACTTCTTCGCTTATATCCCCACCTGCTCTCTTAGTGGATAGATAAACTTAAATATAGTTCCATACTTAAAATACGTCGTTTTATGGTGTTAAGTTTGAGAAAACCTTGCCGATAGTAATGACCAGAGCGAAGCGACCTTACAAAGTCATTTTTAGCAACTATTTGTAGCGCTACTCTTGTTGGAGATAAAGATCTTAGAACCTTCTCAACGTATTAAATTATACTTGCGAGGGCATTAGATTCTTCTTAGGGACATGAAATCGAAGTCAAAATGGGTTGTTTGACCCATGCGGAACAGTCTTATTTCCAGTATCCTTTCTCGTATAAAGAATAGATAGGTAAGGAGGTAGCGAGAATGAACAATACACTTTGTAGATCAGCCGATATGGACTTTACGGATTTCGACGAAAATTTTGTTCAGGACGTTATCAGAGACATCGAAAGCGCTTACGCAACGGTTCCTACAGCTGTCGTAAAGCTGCCTTTCCAGCAACCGAACGAGGAAGAACTGTATACATCGTTTGAAGAGGCTATTAGCGATCGTCTCATCGCGCTACATATGCGCCTGGACCGCATCAGCCAGTCACTGCCGGGTACCCTGCCACGCGACACCAGGCCTGTTCTGCAGGAGAACACACAGGCGCTAGAGTCCAGGGCACAGCAAGGACAGGCAACAAAGCTGTCTCTTCACGTAACTATCCAGCAGCGTATCACGATCTTCGCCTGCTGCGCGCTGATGTTTATGCTATCTGGCTTCGATCTCATGGGGGTCCTGGTCCTCCACATGCATTAGTGAGAAGCGGAGAATTCGCCGCTCATCGTCTCTTAGCTTCGCTACCTCCCTTTCCGCCCTCGCTCTCTCCCTTCCCTATAACCAGTTACCGGGATAGCTCATGATCAAAGGCGAGCCGCGTCGCGGCGAAGAGTCAAAAGTGAAATAGATAACAGTCACTTTTTCTATATAATGAGCGTTTATACTATACAATAGGGTGTGGAGAAGAGATCAGTTGGTATCATTTCAGGGCTTCGGCTGATGTAGTAGAATAGAAGAAGTGGTACTTGTAGAAACTTAGACCATATAATAGAGAGTTACGAGAGAAAGGCTTTTACAGTGGGGGGCAACTCGAAGAGTCAACAATTTCCCTCACGTCCCGAAGTAAGCAATGCGAACATCACATCAGCGGTCGGGATGGAGGAGACAGCCGGGCGCATTCGTGCCAGGCAGTACTCATTATTTACGCAGACGATTTTGTGGTTTACCGGACTGGTCTGTGTCGCCTTTCTGCTGGGATCTCTGGTACAGGCCTGGTCGGATAGCCAGTTGGAACAGAAGGTCCAGCTCGCGCAGCAGCAACTGAAGCAGGAGCATGCCCGGCATGATCGCCTTGTACAGACGGCTCAATACTATAAAGATCCTGCCGTCATCGAGAACGAGGCGCGCCAGCAGCTCGGTTTTGTGCGACCAGGCGACCATCTCGTCATCGTCGTGAACCCGAACGATAGCAAGCAGACGCGTGTGCAGACGAGCAATCAGAGTGCGCAAAAGCCGGGTTTCTGGCAGGACTGGTGGCATACCTTTTTTGGGGATTAATTTAAGAAGAGGTCCCCCATCCTTGACAAACAAAAATGTTACATGTATAACGTATTGTAATGAAGTTGTAAAAAAACATTGACATTTGGGTGACACGTGAAGCGACGACGCACTGACATTCTCTATATTTTTCTGATGACACAGCTCCAGTACTGGCTGGAGCTTCCTGGCTTTGTAGGTACCGAAGCGCGTTTCGGTGGATGAGCAGCATATTACTCAAAACGGAGCGCCGGTAAAATTGGCGTTCCGTTTTTTTTATTATAAATACTTATCTTTTTTTATCAAGGAGTAACCGGTAATGCGTCCTGTAGTAGAAATATGCAGCTTTCTTGAACTGGCTCCAGTTCAAGAAATGGGAGGGTCAGGTTGCTGTAGTGATAGGTTCTCCATTCATGCAGTGAAGCGTGTTGGGAATGCCCCGATCGTTCAAAACATGGTGCAGCCATCTTCTCTCGCCCTATCTGGGTTGTCCTGGAGTATCGATGTTGATGCGCTCGATTGTCCTGGAATAGATCATCCAACGCTGGTTGAGCAGTCTGTACAACTCAATGAAGCGAGTTGTTTTCTGGAACTTCGCCATCATTGTGTAAGATGATTCTCAGTCATCGTTCGGCTGTACTAATTCCATGTCTGGGGTGGTAAGTGCAGTATTCATCTTCATAGGGAGTTATCATTTATGAGTGTACAATCGCCGGCATCAACACAATCGTTATTGCTAACGCAGTCGCTAGTCACCAGTATCGAAGCATATGTACAGCAGCGGCTGCCACAGTATCTCCAGGAGCTAAGCCATCTCTGCGCCATCGACTCAGGCACTTATCATAAAACTGGCCTGGATGAGATGGCCCTCTACCTTTTGAGCAGGATGCGTGGATTGGGTATGGACGCAACTATTATCGAGAACGCACAATGGGGCAATGATTTCTATGGTGTGATGCGAGGAGAGGGCAAGGGCAAGGTCCTCCTTCTGGGCCATATCGATACCGTCTATCCCGTCGGGACCGCCGCCGGCCGCCCCGTGCGCGTCGAGGGTGATACCATTTACGGGCCAGGTGTCTGCGATATGAAGGGCTGCGTCCTCTCCGCCGTGTACGCTGTCGAGGCTCTGGTGGCGATGAGCTATCGCTCCTTCGGCGAGATACGCTTCCTCTGCGTGTCGGACGAAGAGATCAGCGAGCGTCACAGCAAAGATACGATCCAGCGGGCCAGCGAGGGCTGTGATGCCATGTTTGTGCTGGAGGCGGCGCGTGCCAATGGCGACCTGGTAAGTGCTCGTAAGGGCGGTTCCTGGTATAAGCTCAAGGCATATGGGCACGCCGCTCATGCTGGCGTTGAGCCAGAGAAGGGCGCCAATGCCATTCTAGAACTTGCTCACCAGATAGCACAGTTTCAGAGCCTCCACGGCTGGCGCGAGGGCTTATCGATCAGCGCCGGAATGATTTCAGGTGGCATAGCCATAAATGTCATACCTGATTATGCTGAGGTAAGCTTCGATATGCGTTTTCTAAACAATTTTGATAAGGTTGAAACGGAAAAATTGTGGCGCAAGATGATGCAGATGAAGCGCATTCCAGGGGTGAGACTGGAGTTGGAGGCACAGGAGGATTTTCGCGATCCTATGGTGTGCACGCAAGGAAATCTTGAGCTGGTGCTCTGTGCACAGGAGATAACTCATTGGCTGGGCTTCTCCGTAAACCACGCGCTCACGGGTGGCGTCTCAGATGCAAACTATGCCTTCGGCTTCGGACTGCCCGCGCTCGATGGTCTCGGTCCCGTCGGCGGCCTCGATCATAGCCCCGATGAATACGTGGTAGCCAGTAGCGTTGCCCCTCGTACCGCTCTGCTCGCTGGCCTGATCGTCACTACGGGTGCCTGAAAACTGCTTTGCACTTTATGCAGACCGCGGATCTGAACAATTACCCCATCATCCGAATTTTCGAACCAGCGTTCGAAAATTCGGATGACTTATATCTTTAGCGAGGAGAAGGTTTTAGGCGGGGATCGTGTCGGGTGGTACCAGTGTCCCATTCTTGATCTGCGTGGCGAAGCCTTCTGCCTTCTGCTTCGCATTGGCCGGAACATCCTTGCTCACAGGAGCATAGCCGACGCCATCGACCTTCAGATCGAAAGCGGCAGGAGTGTTGGTGTACTTCCCGTTTTCGAAGCCCTTGATCGTATCGTACACAGCCGTATCCACGCGCTTGATCGCGCTGGTGATTACGCTGGTATGGACGGCATGCTGATCGCTATCAACGCCGATGCCAAAGACGCCTTTTTGATCGGCCCCGTCGAGTGCGCCAATGCCGCAGCCGCCGGCAACCTGAAATACGATGTCGGCCTGGTACTGGTTAATCTGGCTGGTCGCAATGTCTTTGCACTTTGCCGTGTCGTTAAAGGACTGCGAATAGTTAATGATTACTTTTACGGTGGGATCGACCTTTTGCGCACAGTACTTGTAGCCGGCGATGTAGTGATTAACGGGGGGGATAGAGAGTCCTCCCACAGCCGAAATAGTGTTCTTTCCGAGCAGCTTTGGTATCTGGCTCTTTCCATCTACCTCCATCTGTCCGGCGATGGCTCCAACCAGGCAGCCAGCCTCCTGCTCTTTGAACGAGAGGGGCGCCACGTTGGCCAACGTCTCGCAGTTGCTGCTGTTCAGCGGTGTGGCACAGCCGTCAACGATGGCGAAATCCTTGTTGGGATACTGCCTGGCTACCTGGTCTATCGCGCTGTCCATGAGGAAGCCAACGGCGATGACGAGGTCCGCGCTCTGCGCCGCCTGCGTCAGATTGCCTACGTAGTCGCTGGCCGATTGCGTCTGGATCAACTTTTCCGTGTAGCCGAACTCTTTTCTGGCCGTGGTGTACCCCCCGTAGGCGAGCTGGTTAAAACCCTGGTCATTGATGCCGCCCGTGTCGGTGACGATGGCGACCGTCTTCGCCGTTTTTGTTGTTCCTCCGCTGCTACTACCGCTTCCGCTGCTCGTGGTGCTACTACTGCCGCAACCGGTGAGCAGCATAGTAAATATGGTGATGAGTGATGCGATAATGGTCAGGTTCCCATATCTTCGCATGTAAAGTCCTTTCTTCTCCAGGCCAGAGATGGTCGGTGCTCGCCTGTTTCTACTAGCACCCGTCACAGTAGAAGAAACGCGTGCCTGCCTCCACGACGGAGAGAGGGATCGAGCACTATTTCTTCTACAAGACCGTGATTGTGTAAACGATATCGCCCGCGCAAAATCCCTTTACCGCAGACGTTAGACTGAATGGGTAGGGGCGCAGGCTGTTCATAAGATTACATACGTAATAACGGGGCTATTTCTCACCATCTCTGCTGAGTGTGGTCTTGCCTGGGAAGGGAAAAAATAAGGCGGGTAGAAATGCGCCCGGCATTTCTACCCAGATTTTTCTATGAGCGAATCTCTTCAAGCAAGGAGAGATTGACGAACAGGTCGCAGCTCTGGCGCAAAGTGGCCGACATTGCTTCGTCAAAAGCGGCTACCTCGACGCGTACACCGTGGTCGGAGCAGTAATCGAGCATCGGCATGAAGTCGCTATCGCCGCTGACCAGCACGATGCAATCGACGGCGTTGCCATCTACCAGGCGCACTACATCCATACACAGGTCCAGGTCCAGGTCTGCCTTTTTGGCCCCGCTGGAGAAGGTCTTGTAGTTCTTTGTCGTGATGCGATAGCCCAGGCCCTTGACCGCTTGCAGGAACATCTGCTCGTCGCCGGCCTGTGGACTGGTGGGGCAGTAGGCATGGGCACGTACCAGGCGGCGGTTGCCACGCAGGAAGTCGAGCAGTTTGCCGAAGTCTACCCCTATGCGCAGCGTGCGTGCCGAGTAGAGCAGGTTGGCGACATCTACGAAGACGCCCACGCGTTCAGTGGATGGGAACGGTGGCAGCGTCACGGAGACGTTGGCCGGCGACTGGCTGCTGCGGCGCAGCTCGGCTACCATACGATCGGTCTGCGTCTGGAACGCCTGCGAAATGACGTGGGCAAAGTGATTCAGTGATGCCGGAGACGCTCCTCCCTCATGCGTGCGCCCTGGCGTGTAGCCTGGAATACGCTGCGTCTCGGCCCGCGTTGTGCGCCCATCGCGCGTCACGATACTGCCGCGCGCGGGCGATGGCTCGGGTCCCATGAAGGGTCCGGTCGTTTCGTTGCCCTGGTTCATCTGACTGACGGTATAGCCAGAAACGATGGAGTACTGATTGCCGTTCGTTTCGGATGCCGCCGCGGGACGTGTTGGTGTAGAAGCTGCTGGCGTAATTGACGTAATTGGCGTAATTGACGTCGGTTGCGTGGGAACGGCCGGTGTGGCTGGCGTCTCAGTCGCGGACGCCGACGAGCCGTTGTTGGAGCCAGTGCGATGCCTGCGCCGCCTTCGCGTGCTGGCCTTTTGCAATTCAGAGTATTCCAGTGGCGGAAGATCCTCGGGCGCAATCTCACCTGTCTGGTTTGCGGGCTCCGCAACGGATGACGCCGGCGTAGTAGTATCACTGGCCGCAGCTGTCTGCTGCTCCTTGTGACGCTCCGGTCCCTGGCGGCGCCGGCCATGCTCTGTTGTCGGAGCCTCGGCGGCGGGTGTCTCCTGAGTTGCAGCTTGCTTCTGACCGGGCTGCTCTGCGGTCTGCTTTAGCGCGGGCGTATTGCTCGCCGCCGGTTTTATCGAGAATGGTTCCGCTTGCGGCTCACTGCCAATTTGTGTCACCTCTGGCCGTGTCGATTGGCCGCGCTGCTGAACGTCCCGATTCTCCTCAGTCCGCTGCTGGGCCGGTTGTACCGGCGGTATAGCCCCGGTCGGGCCATTGGGGGCCGGACGGTCAAAACGGTAGCGGCGTGCCGGGCGCGGCTGCTCTGACTCTGCGGCTGCTTCGGTGGAAGCGGCCTGCACAGATTGCTCAGGCTCAGGTGTCGTAGGAGTCTTCGCGAACGCTTCTTCACGGTTATGACGATTGATGCCATGCCGCGGAATGCGCAGGCGTGTCGGTGGGCGCAGCAATGGTGATACGGCCCGTTCCTGCGGAGTTGTGGGAACAATCGTTTGCTCTGTTGACAGCTCAGAGATAGGCTCAACCTCTTCCTGCATCAACACCGGAAGATCTGGCGAGACCTCCGTCTCTATCGCAGAGGTTACCGCTTCGGGGGCAGGCTCGCCAGGAAATGTGCCGAAAGGAAGCTGTTCGTCGGATTGGCCGGGCTGCTCGTCTGTCGGAATGACTGTTTCGGGCGTGAGCAGTTGAAATGCCTCCGTCTGTACTTCTTGCCGGGAAGCGGCCAGGCGAGCCTCCTCTGCCTGGCGAAATTCCTCGATAAAGTCAGTGAAAGAGCGAACCTCTTCGCTGGCTGCTTGTGGCGCGGAGTCACTAGAGGTGGGTTCCGCGCCCTCTTCTGTGGGCGTCGTAGTAGGTGCGACAAATGCAGGGTCAGGCGTACCCTCCGCCTGTACCTGGTCGTCCTGCTCTGCACGCTGTTCCTCTGTTTGAGTGAAAGGGGCCTCAGGAGTGTCAGATGTTGCCTGCGGCGCCTCCACTTGTACCTCTGCAGGGGTAGCAGGCTCGTTGGAAGGGGAGTCTTCGGCCTGAACCTCTGCCCCGGCAGGCGTAACGGTCTCAGATGTAGAGGAAGCGACCGTGCTTTCGGGGACAGGCGGATGCTCCACGACGGTTGCATCCACGTCGCTCTGCTCGTGATGAGTATTCTGTGTTGTCACTAAGATCTCCAGTCTCAGTCGTACGAACCGGAGCGCAGGGCGTCACTTTAGAGTATCTTCAACTGAAGATTGTTGGGGCCGTCCTCTAACCTTTTCCAGCTTTATGCCAATCCATCCGCGCTAGTAAATGGGCGGAACAAGAATATTTCGTAAAGCGGGGCTGACTTGACTTCGCCCCTACCATATCTCTGGCAATCTTCTTACGCTCGCTGCGCTATGTATGTTACTCGGTTCGATCTTATCGTTTGTCTTCACTCTTGATGCACACTACCGCCGAATGGTGGAGCGACGGTGCGCACGGGACGAACATCAGATGATTCTCTCATATCGTTCATCCCTACCGTGTTTGGCAGTTGATGATTG
Organism: Ktedonobacteraceae bacterium; assembly: GCA_034438015.1. Classification (GTDB taxonomy): domain Bacteria; phylum Chloroflexota; class Ktedonobacteria; order Ktedonobacterales; family Ktedonobacteraceae; genus JACDAE01. The sequence goes on from DAOTTD010000296.1 coordinate 23,792, forward strand.
TTCGTACTGGTATCCTGTTTGTTCATGGTCGCGGCTTCTCGCTTTTCAGCAGCCAGGCGCGTTGTCGTGCGCCAGACAGAGAGAATGCGCTCCACGGCGGTCACATTTGCAAAGACTGCCAGCAGGGCAAGTGCCCAGATACCAGTGTTAGTTAAGAGTCCGATAGCCAGTATGATGACACGTTCAGGGCGGGCAAGCAGTCCGGTTTTGCATTCGAGCCCCAATCCCTCGGCGCGGGCTTTGGTATAACTGACCATTAATGAACCGACCATTGCGATAAATGTGAAGGTAATCATCCAGGTCTGCTCGTGTGGCACCGGCCAGAGTGGATCTTGAAGGCCAGGATGCTGCAATGCATAATAGAGTAGCCCGAACAGAATAATCCCTTCCGAATAGCGGTCAAGTGTCGAGTCTAAGAATGCGCCAAAGGTCGTGGCGGCGTTACGAACACGAGCCATCGCCCCATCAAACATGTCAAAGATGCCAGCAAAAAGCACCAGCAGGCCCCCAACAAAGAGGTAACCCTGAGCAATCACTATTGCTGTCAGTATACTGAGCAGCAGCCCTATAACGGTTAACATATTCGGAGTGACACCCAGTCCAGATAATGGCTTCATAATCAATGTAACCAGGTGCCTGGCTCGCTGCTGTATGCGTCTGCTAAACATACCTCTATTGTATCACAACTGGCCCGACAGGGCTAGCTCTTTTTGTGAGAAATGTATAATTCTTATCTCACTTTTCTGAAAGAGTGTTGCTAGAGAACTTGATAAGAATGCTGCGAAGCGGTATGAATGCTTTTTACGTGCCTTTTGTCTTGTGCTTGCTGTGGATGAAGCTCTTGCGTAGTGACGTGACCCAAAAGTCATGGGATGGAGATGATCGCAAAAATTATGAGATATCTCGTCACCTATTCAGATCTCCCCTTCCCTGACTCCTCTCGGATCAGGCGGCAACGCGCTCACGCCTGGCCTGGCGTCCCTCTTTGCTTACGAGGTAGCGTACCCAGTGTACGTAGTCCTGCACGTCCCACAGTTTTCCACCCGGCGCACTCAGACCCTGCTCGATGGTGCGCCGTACGTCTCCGGCACCTGTACCTTCAAACCAGGTGACTCCACTACCGATCGAGTTCGCCGTGTGGGCATCGCTGTTGCCAAGCTCCGCCAGACCGTACACTTCGCGGTTGACACGCATGGCAACATGGTTGGCATAGATGCCGCAGAAACTGGCATTCCAGGTCTCTATACCGTCGAGCCAGACATCCTTGTTCGTGTGAATACGGTCCATCACTTCGCGCTGACAACTGTGACGGAACAATCTGTGCAGTGGATGCGCGACGACCGCCAGTCCTCCCTGCTCATGGATCAGGTCGATGCTGCGCTCGATGCTGAGTCCGGGAGGAATACGCTTCTCGATGAACAGTCCTAGCAGATGTCCCTCTTTTGTGCTGACCTCTTCGCCTACAACGAAGTCAAAACGATACGAGCCGTTGGCCCAGAGATCGCGCGCGCGCAGTGAACCCTCGATTACGTCGTGATCGGTCAACGCGATAACGTCCAGGTTAGTATTCTGCTGGACATGCGTAAGGATCTGTTCGATGGTTGCGCTGCCGTCGCTATACGTACTGTGCATATGCAGATCGGCCTTCCCGTGTTTGCCAGCGTGAAATGCCTGTTGGGACGTCATCTGCCCGCGCTTCTGCTGCGTTCCTGCAGACGGGCCCTCCGTGACATCAATCACGTTATTGCTTCTGGTTGTTGACATGTAGCTCCTTCTCTACCTCTATTTTATCTGTCTGTATACTAACTTGAAACCACTCCACATTTTGAATTTATCATAGGTGTGTTAAAGATCAGGCTTAACGCTTTGTAATCTTCCGTTAAATAACGAATATACCCTCCACCTTCCTATAAATACTGATGCGAGCAAGATTGCGTAATAAAATGGGATCATAGCCCATTCTTATGATATGGGGATATACTCATGCATGGGAACTGCTCAATCCTCCAGGGCGGCGTCGGCCTCTATCAGTGCGGGGCCGAAGAGTGGCGCCTCTACGATCATCGCAGGATTGCCCAGGTTCTCTAGCCATTGCAGGCACAGGTGGAAACGCTGGAGGTTGAGTGAGCAATAGACCTGCCGTCCAGCCCGCCGCGTCTCGACCAGGCCCGCGCGTCTCAGTTTGCGCAGGTGCCACGATACGAGCGGCTGGCTGATGCTCAGCATAGCGGTGAGGTCCGTGACGGTGACATCGTTATGTCGGGCAAGATAGTAGACAATGGTGAGACGCGCTACGTCCCCCAGTGCCCTGGTCATGAGTTTCAGTTCGCGCCAGTCGTTCATCTGTCCTCGTGGGCTATACATAAAGATTTGTTTTATAAATTTCTGTTTATATCTTAAGGCTTTTTGGGGGAGATGTCAAGGGTACGGGACTTCGTGAGCTAAGATGAGATATAAAAAATCTCCCTCTAACGCAGGAGGGAGATGAGAGTGGGTGACCAGGGAGTCGAACCCTGAACCTAGCGAGTGAAGTAGATAGCTGCCACTCTCTAGAAATAGAGAGTGTTTCCCATTGTCTCTTCCCGAACCGGACTTGCACCTTTCAGCGCATCCGGCTCTCCAGGCTATCGTTTTAGCGTCGAGAACGCTTAATAGATAACCCTGCACTCCTTCCCCCTGTCTAAGGCGTTGCCCTTAGCGTTTGAGTACTATGAGTGCTCCGTCGCCATATACCTTACGGCACTCAGGCGATCCCCAGGTTACATAGGATCTTCGGTTCGTATTTAGGTACCCCGTACGTCGTATTTCCTTCTTTTGAAGAATATTGTTCCTGAATGAAGGCTTTATCAACGCTCTTAATTTTTCATTGATAACATCAGGATCTGAGTTACTGTACCATACTCAGAGGAAACCAATCCACTACGACTAGGATTCAAGCAATCAGCCTTTACCATGTACGACCTGGCTGCCTGTTTTAGTCTCTAGTACTTTGACCTGAACAGACTTTTTCACAACATGCTATTGTCCTCTCTCACCTTTCGGATAGAGAGTAAGTTGCTGCCTTTACTCACATTGCCTTAGTGAGATCGTGCCGGCGCACGATAGAAGAGCCTGTGCCTCTCTGGGCGCACTTAAGAGTCGCTTGCTCTGCCATTGAGCTAGTCACCCGACGCAGACGATAATAGCATACTGTCTTGTTCCCGTCAAGACTTTTTAGCAACTGAACGAATTATAGTTCGTAATCTTTTGCCCAGCGTACATTTTTCTCCTGCTTGTTCTTCGTTGATGTCAATCTCAACATAGCCTTAGCTGTACCGACTTTATCCACAGGAACAAAGTACACCTTCCCCAACTGCTCTACGTAGGAGACCTCGCCACGGATGGTTTACACATCCTGGCAGTGACGATGACCGATAGGCATAAATAATCTCTTCATTTTGTTCCACTTACTCATCTCACACATGAAAAAATGAGACGTTGATTTTGACACGAGTTTTGAGATAACTCAACAATGAGTACTCACCTCGCGCTCCCAGCCTGACCTGCCATCTCGTAAACCGGACCATGTGTGCCAGAAAACGGACCAGCCTGTTGAAAAAGTCCTTGTTGAGCAGATGAATTTGGCTGCGCCAAGATTCTCCGAGAAAGGGATAAAAAGCAAAATAGTAATGAATAGTATGGATCGATTTTTTAAATTTTAAAACGATATA
>DAOTTD010000297.1:0-29125 GCA_034438015.1 Ktedonobacteraceae bacterium
TGTTCCCCCTTTCTCAAGCACGCCAGGCATACGAGCAAGGAGCCAGAGGGCACACACGAGGCAAGATTGTCCTGCGTGTGGTGGACTAAACGAAAGAGGGCATTATTTCCGTTGGTCACAGAAGAAAGAAGTGAGAGGACTCACCAAGGAACTATCAAGTTCAGTGCTGAGACCACGCCCGATTTCGACACACAAGGGGGAATATATGGTTGGGACCCATGGAGACTTTGCCGATCAAGATATGTGACATCTCAACAATGAGCTCGAAGCAAGTTGAAGACAGGTAGAACAGTTTACTTTAAATAGCTGTGATTAGGAAGTGCGGCTGTAGTGCGGGCTAAGCTACTGGTTGTTGCTCGGACTCTATCGGGGTATGAAGCAGGAACACATCGAGGATCAAGATCGCCACCAATTCAATCAAGGCATTCGCCGCTCGCTGCGCAATGGGACTTTCATGAGCCTCGTGAGTACAAGCATCATAGCAGGCATGGGAGTGCTGAGCTACGGGCTGAGCGACGTGCTGAGCACCGGGATGAGCAACGCGCTGAGTCACGGGCTGACCTCTGGGCTGAGCTTCGGGCTGAGTCACGGGCTGGAGGGGCTGAGCCAAGGGCTGAGCTACCTGTGGATACTGGTGATCGGTGGGGCAGTGGTCATGTGGGCCATAAGTGGAGGCTTGACCATCCTGCGCCATTATGTCATTCGCTGGCTTCTGGCCCGTTCCCGGCGCTTTCCCTGGCGTGCGCAAGCGTTCCTCGATGATGCGACCGCACGCATTCTGTTGCAGCGTGTTGGAGGCGGATATCGTTTCATGCACCGACTCATTCTCGACTACTTTGCCGATCTGGAAGCCAGGCCAGTGGCAGTAGTAATAGAGCACGGGCAAAAAGCGGTTTTGCCTACTCATGTGCCTTCCTTCAAGCAACTCATGCCAACTACACTGGACACACTCGCTAGTATCCCCACATCACCCCTCTCCCCAGTTTCCCTTGATGATACACGCTTATTACCCTGCGGACATGAGTGGCGTCCCAACGTCCGCTTCTGCAGTGTGTGTGGTGCACCCGTTCTGTCATAATCTCTGATATGGCCTATCAGGAGACCATTCCATTTCGGAGGCAAAGTGCTTGCTGACCGAGAATCAGTTGACGGTAGTGGCTGTCTCAGAAGAGGCTCTTCTCAATCAAGCACTCAGTTTGCCCCCGTTCTGAAATGGTCTCCGTATTGAGCTGTAGGAACACCCAGAAGCTAGCGCCCAAGTTCAGCCAGGAACTCGCGGAAGATACCTACGTGCTTGTCGATATCGGCCTCTGTATGCTGGACCGAGATCGTCCACTGATCGTCGAAGCCCGGTGGGAAGAGGATGCCGCGATTGGCAAGGAAGAGCCAGTACGCGTAAGAGAGCCGCATATCGATATCCAGCCACGCGCGATAGTTGCGCGCGCGCTGGTAGCGGAACATGGCACAGCCCTTAGCGCCGATCTGCGCAACGTGCATCGGCATATCGAAGCTCCTGATCAGATCGACGTAGCTATCGGCAAGGCGCTTCGACAGGCCAATCGCATGGGCATGCGCCTCGGGCGTGAAGATCTTTGTGAGCGTCACCAGTCCGGCGCGCATCGACATGGGATTGCCGTTAAAGGTACCCAGATGCAACACTTCCCCATGATTGATGTGGCGCATGATCTCTTCGCGCCCACCGAACGCTCCGATCGGCAGACCACCGCCGATGGATTTGGCGAGGCAGATCAGATCCGGCTCGACCGGGTACAGTTCCGTGATGCCGCCGGGAGCAACCGTCACGCCCGTCTTCACCTCGTCGAAGATAAGCAACACGTCGTGACGGCGCGTGATGTCGCGCACGCTCTGGAGGTAGCCCTCATCGGGCAACATGATACCGACGTTCATCAGAACAGCCTCGGTAATGACCGCCGCGACCTCGCCTTCGTGCTCGCTGAGGATGCGCTCCAACGCCTCGGGATCGTTATAGGGCGCAATAATTACGTTGTTCCTGACATCCGCAGGGATGCCCAGCGAGGCCGGGACGGTGTTTGGACGGTCGGCAGGACCGACGGCCTCCGCTGCAGGTTTCGTCGACATAAGAACGGTGTCGTGATGGCCGTGGTACGAGCCCTCGATCTTGACGATTTTGTCGCGCTTTGCAAAGGCGCGCGCGAGACGCACCGCATCCATCGTCGCCTCGGTACCGGAATTGCAGAAACGCACCTGCTCGATAGGGGCAAAGCGGCGCACCAGTTCTTCGGCCAGATAGACCGTATCGGGGCAGGGCAACGAATAGAGCGTTCCCTTGCCCAACTGGTCCCGCAGCTCCTCTATCAGCACGGGATGAGCGTGACCAACGAGCAGGCTACCGAACGCAAGGTGGAAATCGACATACTCATTGCCGTCGTGGTCCCAGACATGGCTGCCCTGTGCACGATCTATAGTTAGTGGATAGGGCGGTACGGCCTGAAACGAGCTGGAGACACCAAGGGGCATGGATGCCTTCGCCCGCTCGTGCAGCTCGTGTGAGCGCGGCGTACGCTCTCTAAACGCAGGCTCTTCACGTGCGACAATCTCTTCTACAAGGTGGGGATTGATCGTTATCGGCTCTCGAAGCATAAACGTACCTTTCTTCAAAAGAAAACTGGGCGCAAAGAGGACGCCTGCTATCTCTGGGTACTCCTGGTGTCACAGTGCCACTTCTCTTCCTCATTGTACCCTATAGGTAATGAAAATAGCAATTCCTGGCGGCATATTCTGCGAATATTATGATTTAACTCGGTTTTACATACGAAAATCGCAAAATCATATACTGCTGAAACCTGGGCGGCAGGTCAGAGCGTCACCCAGATCTTGGGGGCCGAAGCCTTGCTGATAGACACCTCGCGATCTTCAACGAGCAGTTTGACGTTCTCGATCTGCTCCGGTGCCTCTTTGCTCTCCTGCGAGAGGACCGTCATGCGTGTGCCGGGCGTCAGACCCTTTTCGTGGAGGTAGAGGATCAGACCCTCCTCGTCTTCTACCACTTCCGAGATACAGAAAACGGTTGCACTGGCACCGACCGGAACAGTGGAGAGTCGAACGGCGTGGTGATCCTTGAGGTAGTTGCGTGCATTCGGCACGGTTCCGGGGATGGGATTACCATGTGGACAGGTCGTTGGATTGTTCAGGCTGCTGATCACACGGGCCTCCACCGCGCCCGAGATGAAATGTTCCAGGCGACAGGCTTCTTCATGGACCTGGTGCCACTGCATGCCTAGCATATCGACCAGGAAGCGCTCTGTTAAGCGATGGCGGCGCAGGACCGCTTCCGCCGCCTGAATACCGGCCTCGGTCAGCGTGACGTGGCGCTTGTTATCCATTTCGATAAAGCCATCGCGCGTCAGGCGCTTGAGCATCTCGGTCACTGTTGGAGGCGCAACGCCAAACTTCTCGGCCAGACGCGCACCGATCACAACTTCATCTTCCATACTCATGTTATAGATTGTCTCTAAATACTCTTCAACAGTTGCGCTCAGGAGTTCATCTGTTTTCATAATGCGACCCTCTTTTTTAAACACGGAACAGCTATCATATTGTATCACTTTGTCCAGATACAGCGCGTTACACTCACCCTGATCGACAGTAACGGGATGCCATACTACACCTGGACAGTGTAAGATGCGCTACGCGTTTTCGTTTCATTCGCCGTACCTGAGATTACAACTATTTTTTCGCCCTCCAAAGTCCTGTAGAAAACTCATACGCAGATATCTATTTAACGGGAGAATATAGTGAGAGAAGAAAGGAGTTATGCAAGGATGGTTTCTACGCTATTACAGCTATACATTGCGAAAATTCATGGCAGGTCCTCGCAGGATCGCGGCAAGCATAAGGTCTCTCGTAGCACTCTGATCGTGCTTTCCCTCCTCTTATTGATCGGTTCTATACAAATTTTTCCCCTTCGCTCCCAGGCTCATGCAGCATATTCTCAGATCACCTGTTCCTGGTACAGGATTCGCCCTGGTAATACGCTCAATGATATCTCGAAGAATGTACATACAGACGTCAGGATGTTAGCTAGAGTTAACGGCATTCGCAACATCAATCTGATATTTGCGGGGCAGCAGTTATGTATTCCTGGAGCAACAAAAAAGCGCCAGGTTCATAATGGCAGCGCGCGTCATGCAGGCATTGAATCCAATGGCACGGTGCGCTGGTACGCGTATGATGCTCTGGAAGGGTCAACCTCCTATCAAGCGAAAATGTTCCTGTGCAGTGCGGCGGCCTACTACGGTCTGCCTGCGAACCTCTTGCTTGCGATCGCCTGGCAGGAGAGCGGCTGGCAGCAACACATTATCTCGGGCGATGGCGGTATCGGGACGATGCAAATCATGCCCTCTACGGCGACGTGGCTCAATAGCATCACGGGCCTGCGGCGTGATCCCTATAAGCTACGGGACAATATTTTTATGGGCGCCTACTACGTTCGCTACCTCTACAACACCTTCCATGGAAACATACAACAGGTGGTCAGCGCCTACAATGAAGGTGATTGGACGGTCTCACACAACGGCATTATGAACTGGCACTATGTTAATAACGTACTCGATCTATCGCGTAATCTGCGCTAGAAAGCCAGACTGTACCAGGGCTTTCTACTTCTCTTCTTGTCGCGCCTTCGGCGCGAGGAGAGGGGAGGAGGTGCGAGGACCCCTCGCGCTCGGGCAAGGGGCTCGCCGCCCCTTGCATCCCTGCTTTCTGCCAGAACTGGAAAGCCTTGCAGACTGTACTACCACATATTGACAAGGGCATACCAACGTAGTATACTTACTCCTGAGTAAGATGGGGTAGAAAAGACTCCGCATCTACCCTGGGACTCAGGGAACGTCAGGTCTGCGGAGGCAGAGTAAGACCGACGCTGTACATGCAGGTAAGGCAGCACGGCACTGCCGATGAAACAGAAACGCCTCCTTGTGAGAGGAGGAAGCCCCCGCATCGAATGCAGGGGAGATGTCACACTCTATTCAAACACAAACGAATAGTGATAGCAATGAACAGGAAGAGTACATAGCCTCGCGTGGGCACAGAGAGTCAGAATTGGTGAAAACTGACACTAACGCGGTTATGGAATGGGCCTGGAAGCTAAAGAGCGAACGTCCTCGTATGCAGGATCAGTAGGACTCTTTCGGAACGTCCACCGTTACTGAGGACAGGGTATTACGAGCTTCTCTTCTGACCGATTTTCTTGAGAAGAGGGCTTCGAATGTATCTGGAAATGAGAGATAATCTACCCGCTAAGGCGGATAGGTCGTCTGAATCAGGGTGGTACCACGAAAGCTTCGCGCTTCTCGTCCCTCACAGGGGATGAGGGGCGTTTTTTTATGGTCGTTTTTGTCATCTTAACTATAATAATCGAGGTAGTGCTTATGTCCATTGAGATGAATCTGGAAGCGAAACCCAGACAAGAGCAGAGCGATATGAACGCACACGTCAAGAAACGCGTCTTCTCAGGTGTACAGCCGACCGGCAACATTCACCTGGGCAATTACCTGGGGGCGATCCGCAACTGGGTAGGCTCGCAATCGGCATATGATAACATCTTTTGCATCGTTGATCTGCATGCTCTCACCTTGCCGATTAATCCTAAAGAGCTGCATACCAATACGCGCAAACTGGCGGCGCTTTACCTGGCATGCGGACTGGATACGCGCTACTGCAAGCTGTTCGTGCAATCACACGTCCGCGAACATGCCGAGATGAGCTGGATCCTCGAATGCTTCACTCCAATGGGTTGGCTGAACAGGATGACGCAGTTCAAATCCAAGGCGGGCGAGAACATGGAGTCGGTCGATGCCGGCCTCTACTGCTATCCCGTCCTGATGGCCTGCGACATCCTGCTCTACCAGACGCACTACGTCCCCGTTGGCGATGATCAGCGCCAGCACATCGAGCTGACACGCGACCTGGCACAGCGCTTCAACAGCATCTACAAGCAGCGCGTCTTCACCATTCCAGAGGGGCGGATCCGCGATGCAGGCGCGCGCATTATGTCACTCGACGATCCGACACAGAAGATGAGCAAGAGCGATCCCAATCCAAACGCGCGCATCAACCTGCTCGATGATGCAAAGACGATCAAACAGAAGATCGCGCGCGCCACTACGGATTCGCTGCGCCTGGTGACCTTCGATCCAGAACGACCTGGCATCACCAACCTGCTGGGCATCTACCAGTTGCTGACGGGGCAGTCGCAGCAGGAGATTGAGGCGCAGTTCGCAGGCAAGGGCTACGGCGACTTCAAGGCAGTTCTGACCGAGTTGCTGGTGGACACCCTGCGCCCTATTCAACAGCGCTACTACGAGTTGATCAACGATATGCCAACCCTGGAGGGCATCCTTAAACAAGGTGCCGACGAAGTGCGCCCGCTCGCCGCTTCGACGCTCAATCGCGTCAAGGAAGTGATCGGGCTCGGTTAATCTTAGCAATATTGATGCCTGAAACCCTCACGCGAAAGAGGGTTTCAGGCCTGAGTACTAGTATTAAGAACAGGTGGGAGTTCGCATGTACTATCCAACGTTTGAAGAGATCCAACGTCTGCGTGATGCCGAAATGGATCCACAGAGAATGCAGGCCGGCAGACCTCTTCTACCGCTCTATTGCGACATTCTGGCCGATATGGAGACGCCCGTCTCGGCTTATTGCAAGACCGCTCAGAGCCCGTATAGTTTTCTCTTAGAGAGCGTTGTCGGTGGCGAGCACGTCGCCCGCTATTCATTTATCGGTATAGATCCGTATATGGTGATGATTCACCGCGACGAGAAGGTGACACTTCTCCATAGAATCCAGGGTGAGCACGCGAGCGCCTACACTACCAGGGCCGAAGAGGTGCCCTGTCACGATCCGCTGGCACTGATTGAGGCCGAGCTCGGCCAGTATCGCCTGCTGACCCCGCCGCGCGTGGCGCAGGATGAGCTACCCAAGTTCCACGGCGGTGCGGTCGGCTACCTCTCATACGATTCCGTGGCCCGCTTCGAGCGGCTGCCCGTCCCTCCACAGAACGAGCTCGATGTCCCCCTGGCCGTCTTCTGCTTTACTGAGACCGTTCTGGCCTTCGATCATGTCAAACATCGCGTCCGCATCGTGACCCATCTGCACCTTGATGCGCCTGATCTGGTGGCCGAGTACCAGCGCGGCGTCGCCATTATCGACGATGTGCAGCGTCGCCTGAGCCAGCCCGTACGCCTGCCCGAGGAACCGGCGCCAATCCACGACGCCGCTGCGCTGCAGATCACCTCGAATCGTAGTAAAGAGGAGTTCGAGGATATGGTGCGGCGTTCGATCGAATACATCAAGGCGGGCGACATATTCCAGGTCGTGCCGTCGCAGCGCCTGAGCCGCCACATCAACGCGTCACCCTTCACCGTGTACCGGGCGCTGCGCGCCATCAACCCGTCGCCATACATGTTCTACCTCGACCTCGACGACTTCCACATCGTCGGCGCCTCACCTGAGCTGCAGGTACGCTACGAGGATAACGAGGTTACTATCCGGCCCATCGCCGGCACGCGACCGCGTGGCCACGATAAACACAGCGACGAGCAACTGGCAGAGGAGTTGAAGAAAGATCCTAAAGAATGCGCCGAGCATGTGATGCTGGTCGACCTGGCGCGCAACGATGTGGGGCGCGTCTGCCTTCCCGGCACCGTGCACGTCAATGAGCTGATGGAGATCGAGCGCTACTCGCACGTGATGCACCTGGTCTCGAACACGAGGGGCAAGCTGCGACCGGAGATGACGCCTTTCGAGGCTCAGCGCGCCGGTTTCCCGGCAGGCACCGTTTCGGGCGCACCCAAGATTCGCGCGATGGAGATCATCAGCGAGTTGGAAGGCGAGCAGCGCGGCGTCTATGCCGGCGCCGTGGGCTACTTCAGCCACTCAGGCAACCAGGAGACAGCGATCGCTCTGCGCACGATGGTCATCAAAAACGGGCGCGCCTATATCCAGGCGGGCTGCGGCGTGGTGGCCGATTCAGATCCAGACACCGAATATCAGGAGAGTTTGAACAAGGCAAAGGCTCTCCTGCGCGCCCTGGACGAGGCGGAGAACATCGCGCGTTCACAGACACCGGAGAGTACAGCGGTCAATCAGCAAGTCAAGGGGGAATAACATGCTGCTCTTAATCGATAACTACGATAGCTTTACCTATAACCTGTACCAGTACCTGTCCGAGCTAGGCGCGGAGGTCGAGGTACGGCGCAACGACCAGGTGACACTGGACGAGATCGAGGCGATGCACCCGGCGCGCATCGTGGTCTCGCCAGGACCATGCACGCCCAACGAGGCTGGCCTCTCGTGCAAGATCATCGAGAGGTTCGGACCGCGTATCCCACTGCTGGGCGTCTGCCTGGGGCACCAGGCAATCGGCCAGGTTTACGGTGGGTGCGTCATTCGCGCTCCCGAGCCGATGCACGGCAAGACATCGCTGATATATCATCAGGAACAAGGGGTCTTTCAAGGACTCCCCTCTCCCTTTGAAGCCAACCGCTATCACAGCTTGATCGTCGAGCGCCCGACGCTGCCCGACGAACTGGAGATTACCGCCAGTACTGATGATGGATTGATTATGGGACTGCGCCACCGTCGCTATCCCGTGGAGGGTGTACAGTTCCATCCCGAGTCGATTATGACGCCGGCGGGCAAACACCTGCTACGCAATTTCCTGCAACACGAGGAGAGGGTTTTAGTATGATTCGCGAGGCTATTATCCAGGTCGCTGCGGGCAACACGCTCAACGAGACGGACGCAGCAGAAGTCATGGAAGAGATTATGACCGGGAGCGCCACACCCTCCCAGATGGGCGCGTTCCTGACAGCGCTGCGCCTGCGTCCTGGCGGCGAGACGGTCGAGGAGATCGCGGGCATGGCGCGGGTAATGCGCGACAAGGCCGTGCAGGTACAACTGGATGAGGATCTGGCAGAGCGGGCGATGGATACCTGCGGGACCGGCGGCGACGGCTCGGGCACGTTCAACGTCTCGACGGCAACCGGCATCCTCGCCGCCGCCGCCGGCGCTTCGATCGCCAAGCACGGCAACCGCTCCGCGACCAGCCGCTGTGGCAGCGCCGACGTTCTGGAGGCTCTCGGTGTGAAGATCGACCTCGGCCCAGAGCAGGTCGCGCACAACGTTGCGGAGGTTGGCTTCGGTTTCATGTTCGCACCAGCCTTCCATCCGGCAATGAAACATGTTGGCCCTACGCGGAGCCAGATCGGCATTCGCACGGTTTTCAACATCCTGGGACCCCTGACCAATCCCGCCCACACGCGCTACCAGATGCTCGGCGTCGCTGATAGCACGCTGCTGCGCAAGATGGGCGAGGCCCTGCTGCACCTCGGCTGCCACCACGCGCTGATCGTGCATGGCGAAGATGGTATCGACGAGTGCTCGCTGAGCGCGCCAACGCGCATCTGCGAGGTGCGCGCAGGCCAGGAGCTGCGCGAGTACACCATCACGCCGGAAGAGGTCGGCCTGACCAGGGTGACGGAGCACGCACCGTTCCAGGGCGGCGATCCTGCGCACAACGCGGCCCTGATGCGCGAGTTGCTGGGCGACTACATCGATACGCCCGCCTCGCACATGCTCTGCCTGAACGCCGGAGCCGCGCTCCTGGCAAGCGAGCAAGTTGATACACTGGCGGACGGCATCAAGCTGGCACGCGCTACGTTAAAAGAGGGAAAAGCTAGACGAAAACTGGAAGATGTAATCGCCTGTTCGCAGGTCAAAGTCGGGTGAGTCATGTTTCTTGATCGCATCGTAAACCAGACGCTCATTGATTTAGAGCAGCGCAAGCGCGATTGTCCGCTTGAAGAGATGCAGCACCGCGCGGCAGCACAGCCCGCTCCGCGCGATCTGCTGACGGCTTTTGAGCCGCGCTCGCGCGTGCATCTGATCGCCGAGGTCAAGCGCGCATCGCCCTCCAAAGGGATGCTGGCACCGCACCTGGACCCGGTGGATCTGGCCTGCCTATATGAAGCGAACGGTGCCTCCGTTATCTCTGTATTGACGGAGCCGCACTTTTTTCTTGGCGCGCCGGAATACCTCACTGCCATTAAGGAGGCCGTGAACATTCCGGTGCTGCGCAAAGATTTCATCGTGGACGACTACCAGGTCTACGAGGCACGCGCATGGGGAGCCGACGCGATTCTGCTCATCTGCGCGCTTCTTGACGATAATCAGTTGCGGCGTCTGCTCCACCTGGCGCACGAACAGCGCATGCGCTGCCTCGTCGAGGTCCATAGCCGCGAGGAGGCTCAGCGCGCTGTCGCGGCGGGCGCTCGGGTGATCGGCGTCAATAGCCGCGATCTGGTGACGTTCAAGATGAATCCCTACCTCTTGCGCGTACTGCGCCAGATGATACCGTCTGATCGCGTGGTCGTGGGCGAGAGTGGCATTCATACGGGAGCCGACGCGCGCCGCCTGGCACGCTACAACGTGCAGGCGATGCTGGTCGGTGAGTCGCTGGTCACCTCCGCCGCCATTCCAGCGCAGATGCATACCTTGCTCCAGGAGGCCAATGCAGGCACGCAGGTCAAAATCTGTGGCCTGCGCGCCCCCGAACATATCGATGCTGCAACGAAGGCCGGAGCCGACCTGCTCGGCTTCATCTTTCACGAACCAAGCCACCGCTATATACAGCCGCGCCTGGTTCCATCGCTGTTGGGAGCAAGCGCGACCTTCGGCCAGGCGGCACAGGAGCAGACGAGGCCCGACCTGGTGGGCGTCTTCGTCAACAGGGAGGCAGATTTCATCAACGAGGTTGCGGAGCAGGCCGGGCTGCACTTCGTCCAGTTACATGGCACAGAGTCGCCGGAGTTCTGCCGCCGCATCGCGCGTCCGGTGATCAAGGGCTTGCAGTTGCGCAACGAAGACGACCTGCAGCAGATCGAGATCTACAAAGAGGTCGCGTGGCGTTTCTTGCTGGACACACCAACCTCCGAATGGGGCGGCACGGGCATCGTTGGCGACTGGAAGTTGGCGCGCCTGGCGGCACAACAGAGCCGCGTCCTGCTCGCCGGCGGGCTGACGGTGGAGAACGTCGCGGATGCGATACAGCAGGTCCGGCCCTGGGGTGTCGATGTCAGCAGTGGCGTCGAAACGTATAAGCAGAAAGATATAAACAAGATACAGGCGTTCGTCGCAGCCGTGCGACAGGCAACAATCTTATTATAGAAAGCGCACAATACATGCAGATTCAAGACAAACAAGAGCAAACCTATCAGCACAATTTCTATCCCGACGAGCGGGGACGCTTCGGCGACTTCGGCGGCAAGTTCGTGCCGGAGAGCCTGATGGCGGCACTGGCAGAGTTGGAGACGGCCTATAAGCAATCGCTCACAGATGAGTCGTTTCAGGATGAGCTGCGCGCACAACTACGCAGCTTCGTTGGACGCCCCACCACGCTGCACTACGTGCCGCGCTTCTCAGAGCTGGTCGGATCGGGCGTGAAGATCTACCTCAAGCGCGAGGACCTGGCGCATACCGGCGCGCACAAGATCAATAACGCGCTGGGCCAGGGCTTGCTCGCGAAACGCATGGGCAAGCAGCGCATCATCGCCGAGACGGGCGCGGGCCAGCATGGCGTAGCGACGGCGACGGTCTGCGCGATGCTCGGCCTTCAATGCATCATCTACATGGGCGAGGTCGATATCCAGCGCCAGTCGCTCAACGTCTTCCGCATGAAGCTGCTGGGCGCTGAGGTGCGCTCCGTCAACAGTGGCACGAAGACGCTCAAGGACGCCATCAACGAGGCAATCCGCGACTGGGTGACGTACGTCGAGACCACCTTCTACCTGTTCGGCACGGCGGCTGGTCCCCATCCCTATCCGCGCATCGTGCGCGACTTCCAGTCCATCATCGGCAAAGAGGCGCGCGCACAGATTTTAGAGCAGGAGGGCCGTCTTCCCGATACGATCTATGCCTGCGTGGGCGGCGGCAGCAACGCCATTGGCATCTTCTACCCATTCGCGGACGTGCCAGAGGTGAAACTGGTCGGCGTCGAGGCGGGCGGCACGAGCATGGAGCCGGGACACCACGCCGCCACGCTGGTCACTGGAACACCCGGTGTTCTGCATGGCACATTGAGCTACCTGATCCAAAACGAGGATGGGCAGGTACTGGACACGCACAGCATCTCGGCTGGCCTGGACTATCCCGGCGTCGGACCGGAGCACAGCTACCTGAAAGATACCGGGCGCGCCAGCTACTTCTCCGCCAGCGACCAGACAGCCCTGTATGGCTTGCAAGCGCTCAGCCGCACCGAGGGCATCATTCCCGCGCTGGAGTCGGCGCACGCGCTGGGCTACGTCCTGGAGCAGGGCGAGCAGGGTAAGCTCACACCGGGATCACTTATCGTTATCAATCTCTCGGGCCGTGGCGATAAAGACATGATCTCCGTCGCCAAAGCTCTCAACGTCAGTTTATAGTTCAGTCTATAGTTATATAGTTATGTGCAGCAAAAATGGGGCGTCAGAGTAGACACAAGCAAGTAAAACATGCTTATAACTAGTTTTCAGTACCCTCAAGCGGGTCGAGACAGGACAGGAACTTCAAGCCGCCCCAGTGGGAAAGTATAGTCATGAAAGCCTACCATGTCAAGTGGAAATGCACTAGAGGTGAATAATGGGAAAATTCCGCTATCACGAAGACATACTGGCCCGCTACCCCGATGTAGTCGGCGGAGTGATTCTAGCACAAGACATGACGAATGGACCAGCGCCGGAGAGCTTGCTGACATCCTACCATGCCGAACAGGAGGCCGTGAAGAAGCGCATTGGCACTACACCGCTCAGCCAGATCGAAGCGCTGGTGGCGTGGCGCAGCGCGTTTCGCAAATTCGGCGTCGACCCTACGCAGATCCGCAGTTCAGCGGAGGCGTTGTTGCGCCGGCTGACCAAGAAGGGCGACATCCCCAGCATCAACCTGCTGGTCGATATCGGCAACCTGGTCAGCATCCGCTACGCGCTCCCCGTCGCGGTCTTTGATACCCGCGCGCTCCAGGATCCCGTCACGGTCCATTTCGCCGACGGCAGCGAGCGCTACACAACATTGGGACAGAACGAGGTGGAGCACCCAGAGGTGGGCGAGGTCGTCTTCTCGGACGAGACGGGGTTGGTCATCGCCCGCCGCTGGTGCTGGCGACAGAGCGAGCAGAGCGCCGCCAGGGCGGACACGGCCAGCGCCATCATCACCATCGAGGCCCATCACGCGGACAGCCATCGCGACATCAAAGCGGCCCTGATGGATCTCCGGTTGTTGCTCCAGAAGTACGCCGGGGGCACCTTCGAGGCCAGCATACTGGATGCAGCAAATCCAACGACAGCGAAAACACATACTCTCAGCCTGTAGCGGGCCTTCCCGGTGAAGGACTTGACAGGCTGAGTGAGGAGAAATATGCAAACAACCAATAAAAACACGACGGAGCGATCCGCCAGTCTTCCAGGAGCAAAGATCACACAGGCGTTCGAGCGCGCGCACGCAGAAGGACGCGGCGTGCTGATCCCGTACTTTATGTCCGGCTATCCCTCTGCCGCGCAAAGCATCAAGATCGTGGTCGCCGCCGCTGAGGCCGGAGCCGACATCATAGAGCTGGGCATGCCCTTCAGCGATCCACTCGCCGATGGCGCGACCATCCAGCACGCGGGTCAGGTCGCGCTCGAACGTGGCATGAGCATCAACGGCTGCATGGAGGTCGCGCGCCAGGTCGCGGCGCAGACCGATGTGCCCTTGCTCCTGATGGGCTACTATAATCCCGTGCTTGCCTACGGACTCGACCGTTTCTGTGAGACAGCCAGGAAGAGCGGCGTTTGTGGCCTGATCATCCCTGATCTACCGCCGGAAGAGGCTGCTCCCTTGCACGAAGCGGCGCAACGCCAGGGGATCTCGCTCATCTTTCTCGTCCCGCCAACCACGCCCGACGAGCGCATCGCGCGCATCGCCGAACTCGCCGCCAGTGGTCCGGGGAGCTTCATCTACTGCGTCTCGCTCAGCGGCGTCACCGGCTCACGCGACAGGCTGCCAGCCCACCTGCAGGACTTCATCGAGCGCGTGCGTGGCTTTACAAAAGACAAGCACCTTCCACTCGCGGTCGGCTTCGGCCTCTCGACGCCCGAACACATCGCCAGAGTCACAAGCTACGTGGAGGGCGCCGTCGTCGGCAGCGCGCTGGTCAACCTGATCGATCGCCACAAAGAAGACGAGCAGGTAGAGGCTGTAAGACAGTATATCCAGAGTCTGGCACAAAGATAGTACATTGTAGACATAGTATCTATATTGTGGAGTGAGTACACTTACCATATGCAGATTTGCCTGCATCCCGTACAATAGGGACACATTGTTCGTAAGCGGACAACACAGTTCACTGAAAGGGGATGTTATGGCTATGTATTGTCGAGGTATTCGCGGTGCCACTACCGTAGAGCGTAACGATCGGGACGAGATTCTCGCCGCGACCACGGAATTATTAGAATTGTTAGTGCGACATAATGAGCTAGAAATAGAAGACATCGCCAGTGCGATCTTCACCGTCACCGAAGACCTGGACGCCGAGTTTCCAGCATTGGCGGCACGAAGTATAGGCTGGAATGAGACAGCTTTGATATGCACACGCGAGATTCCCGTTCCGGCCAGTCTGGGCAACTGCATCCGCGTCCTGCTGCACGTCAATACCACGCGCAGCGCCGCCGAGATGCAACATATCTACATTCGCGGGGCAGTTGGCCTGCGTCCTACCTTCAGCGTAGAACGTCGGTAAGTATCTCTCTCTCGCATAGTTATGAGCAGCATCTGAGCCATGACAGTGTGGTCAGGATGCTCCGTAGGGTTGTCATTGACGCAGCCCACTTTCTATTCTATTGGTTCAAAGGAGTCATTTTGCATGATAGTAGTGATGCGGTCTAATTGTAGCAAAGAAAACGTCAAACATGTTTTAACATTTTTAGAGAAACACGGCTTAACCGGCCATCCCTCCCACGGTGTCGAGCGCACGGTCATCGGCGTTCTTGGCGGCGTTGGCCCCTCGGGCACACCGGGGAGCCTGGGTGGCATCAATCCCACAATCGGTGAAAGCCTGGAGGCCATGCCCGGCGTCGAGAGTGTACTGCGCGTCTCCAAGCCGTACAAGCTTGCCAGCCGCGAATTCCATCCCGAGGATACTGTGATCCAGGTACCGGTTCCATGCGTCGCCGCTGGCGTTGTCAGCATCGGGGGCAGCAAGGTCGTGATGATGGCTGGTCCCTGCACCGTCGAAAGCGAGAAGCAGCTCATGACCACGGCGGAGGGGGTGCGCAAAGAGGGTGCCGTCATCCTGCGCGGCGGCGCGTTCAAGCCTTCGACCTCTCCCTATGGCTTCCGTGGTCTTGGCGAAGAGGGCCTGAAGCTGCTCGCCAAAGCGCGCTCGGAGTTCGGCATGGCGATCATCACCGAAGTCATGACCCCGACGGACGTAGCGATGGTCAGCGAATACGCCGATATCTTGCAGATCGGCACGCGCAACATGCAGAACTACTTCCTGCTCGACGAGGTGGGACGCACGCAGAAGCCTGTGGTGCTCAAACGCGGTATGTCGGCGACGATCGAGGAGTGGCTGCTGGCCGCTGAATACATTCTCGCCCACGGCAACCGCAACGTGATTCTTTGCGAGCGCGGCATTCGTACCTTCGAGAAAATCACGCGCAATACGATGGATATCAGTGCGATCCCGCTCATCAAGAGCCTCTCGCACCTGCCCATCATCTCCGATCCCAGCCAGGGAACCGGGCGGCGCGATCTCGTCGGGCCGATGTCGCTGGCCTCGATCGCAGCCGGAACCGACGCCTTGCTGATCGAGGTGCACCCGAATCCTGACGAGGCGCTCAAGGACGGCGCGCAGTCGCTGACCATCGAGCAGTTCAGAGATCTGATGCCGCAAGCGGAGGCCATTGCCAGGGCGGTTGGGCGCGAGTTTATCGTGGCCTGAGTCCCTTTAGATAACGGAAGAAGTCAAAGCTATCCTTCTCTAAAAGCTTGACGGTAATACGCCATCTGGGTGGGAGCCTCCTCGACTCCCACCATGATCGTGTGCAGGTGTGCGGTCTCATATTCGGCGAGTTGCGCGCGTAGCTCGCTGCAGATGTACTCCGCGAGCCGTTCGGCGGTCGAATTGTCGATCGGCAACTCGATTACATCCTCTCTGGGAAAGATATAGCGTCTATTCTGAAAGTGGATCTCCCACTCCTCAGGTGAGGAACTCATTTGCAGGTGGGGGTTGTGCAGTGGCAGCAAGAAATGATGGTTGAGCCGTCGGCAGATCTCGCGCGTGAGCTGTTTGAGAACGGTGAAGTCAAAGACCAGCTTATCCTCGCCCAACGCGCCCTCGATCTCGACCAGTACGCCGTAGTTGTGACCGTGCAACCGCTCGCACTTGCCGCCATAGGTGATAAAATGGGCCGCGCTAAAGCGCAGATAGCCGCCCTCGACTTTTACCTTTCGCATAACTTGTTCGCCTGGCATACCTGAGACTCCATTTCACCGTGCTAAAGACGGAAGTTCCTCCTGCCTCTTCAGGATACCATCAGTGCGCACTAGAAACAAGAGAAGTATTCCTGCCGTGACACCCATTCGCTTCTCATAATCGAGCACTCTTTATGTCTACCCACTTCATCCGCCTGCCAGGTGATCGCCTCGGGGTGTCCCCCTATTGCCAAAATTACCCGCGATCTCGGCCCGTTCACGCTGGTGGGCATGTCTCCTCCTGCAGAGGAGGTAGCCGACATCTACGCTCCACGACGCACCGTCCTTGATACTATCCTCGTTGACGCTGCGAGGGCCGCAGGGGCCGAACTCTGCGCAGGCTTCCTCGACCTTGCGCCCCATTTTGCCGAGCGCGTCCGTCATGGCCGCCGCGAGGAGCGCTTTGTTGGTACGGCGGAACAGCTTTGTTCTTTCAGAGCGGTTGCCACCAGGGTTTGAAACGCTCGCCCAGCGATGTGCTATACTGTAGCAGTGCCAGCAGGGAACTTTCCTGCATAAAGATAAAAGGAGAACGATAGTCAATGACAGTTGCAGAAACCTTCGAGACGATGAAGGCCCTGTTCAATCCAACGGCGGCAGCGGGCTTGAATAAGACGATCCAGTGGAATATCAGCGGCGAAGAGGCTGGCAAGTGGGCGATCAAGATCGCCAACCAGACATGCGATATCATCACAGGCGGCGTTGAGAAACCGGACCTGACCCTCTCGATGAGTGACAAAGATTGGCTCGCGATCGCTGATGGCAAGCTGGACGCGATGAACGCATTTATGACGGGCAAGGTCAAAGCAGCGGGCGATATCTCCCTGGCGATGCGTGTCAACGCTATCTTCCCGCGCAAGTAATAAGCCGCTTTACGCACACTATCGATGCAGGCGGGCGACTACTACGCACAGCCGGGTCGCCCCTTCGCCCTGAAATTCTTCGCCCACGAAACTTGCACTCCTCACTCCCCCTATGATATACTCGGAACGATTAAGTATATCCTTGCCAGACACTTTTAGCTTACGGCAGGATAACCGTAGAAAGGCGTCGACATGGTCCTCAGGAGCGCAGAGCTACATAGCAATTTACAGCACCTCAATGGGATGCTCACGACACACGAAGCAGCAAAACAACTCGATCTCAGTTATTGGCATTTTATGCATCTAGTAGAAGCAGGACGCATCCCCGGTATACGCGTGGTGGACCGCTGGCTCTTCTCCCCGGACGACCTGGACGATTATCGTAGAAGCAAGTTTGGCGAACTGGAAGATATGGCCCGCATGGCGCTCGAAGACCCGCGCATTGGCCTGACCGAGAAACAAGGTATTATCTGTCAACACCTGCTCAGTAACCAACGACCCTCTGAAATCGCCCGCCAGCTCCAGCAATCCCGCCAGGCAGTCCACTCCCAGATCTCACTCATACGCGGAAAAGTCTCCCGCCTCCAGTCACAATCCGCTACCCCCTCGACCACGACACGCCGCACAACACGCAGCAAACGCGACCAGATCCCGCTATCCTCCCAGAACCAGGCATGATAGTGCCCTCATTCGTATAATACACTACCAAAATGGCAGCTAAGGTTGTTGCACTTCATGTTGTCCTTCGGTAACGTCCTTCTTCATCCCGACTGTTTTGGGTTTTGAACGCAGAGGGCGGCCAGGTAGCGCAAAGAAGAGAGCGAGCAAGAACTGGCAAATAGCAGTGGCTGGCGTGTTGATAAAGGCGAGAATAAGGGGAATAATATAGAGCAGCGGACCAAATAAATATTGTCGGCTGATACCTTCAACTGCCTGCAAATCTACATCTCTGCCAAGAAGCCGACCACGATGAGCGGCATAGCGCCAGAGCAGGTTGAAGCAGACCGCCATCATGAAAAAAGTTCCGCTATAGATAATGGCCGCCGCGTGCTGACCAGGAACGAGGAGATATTCAGCAAGCAACGCTGTGGGGACTGGAATAAACACGATGACCAGGAGCAGTAAGATATTGAGCAGTAGCAATCCTGTATCAATACGTTGGATCTGCTTAAATATCTTGTGGTGATTCAACCACATTATCCCTATAGTAAAAAAGCTAATGATAAACGCTGCGATAGTTGGCACCTGCTGCAGGAATGATCTCCACACAACGGAATCATCAGGCAGTTGCGCCCCTGGGTTTACCCCTATTAATTTTATGTCAAGAACTAGCAGGGTGATGGCAACAGCGAATACACCATCGCTAAAGGCTTCGAGGCGCCCAGTCTCTTTTTCGTTGTCCGCTCTATTTTTTCGCTCATCTGAAAATGCTTGCACGATATCCCCCTCGCGATTCAAATTGAAGATAAGTGGTAACTTGACCATACGTCAGCACGAGCAATATACTGCTCCGTACAAGCATACGCGATTATTGCTTCGCTGTCACTGCTAGAATGAAGGGTGCTCACCCTGAACATTTTTACAGGGTGAGCACTCCTGGTATTCCATTCTTGCTCTATTCAAGGACAAGGTGTCTGACTGAAAGTGGTGCCTAAGCAGGTGAGGCCTGCCAGATTCCGTATCCGCCAGCACTCGAATCGCA
This sequence comes from Ktedonobacteraceae bacterium, assembly GCA_034438015.1. Taxonomy (GTDB): domain Bacteria; phylum Chloroflexota; class Ktedonobacteria; order Ktedonobacterales; family Ktedonobacteraceae; genus JACDAE01. The sequence goes on from DAOTTD010000297.1 coordinate 19,093, forward strand.
TACATTATTCTTGTAGCTGCAATAGGTGCCGGAGATGCTGCCGGAAGCGCTGATCTGCCCCTGGAAGAACAGTGGTGCGTGTCCCGTGTAGCCTGCCACCAGGAACGAGATGCGGTTGCTGGTCGTGACCTGTCCCGTAAAGTTCCCACTTCCTTGCAGATTCCCGGTGATATCGGCATATCCACTGATTTTTGGGTTATTCTGGTTGATCCCTGAAAGAGCCAGATTTCCCTGTATTGGAGGGCTGGTAATCTGGTCAGTAACCGTGCCACTGTAATTACTGGCGAGCGTAGGATACCCCGCAGACGCGGCAGTTGGTAGCGGCGTAGAAGTCGGTCCCACCGTGGGCGGAGGAGCCGTAGGTTGTGTGGTCGGTGTCGCCGCAGGTTGTGTGGTCGGCGTCGCCGTTGCAGACGGCCTGGGCGTCGCCGTCGCCTTTGTGCTCGCCGCCGAAGTAGCGGTGCCAGAAGGATGCTTAGAGGTAACAGGCGAAAACAGGCGTGAGCTGCCGAGCGCAAGGCCACCGACGAGCGCAAGAAGAACCAGGGCCGTAAACAGCAAAAGCAATGCCCCGCGTCTCCTGTTGTTTTTCATCGGCCTGGTGACGACCGTGACGGGTTCCTGCTCGATCGCAGCAAACGCAGCCTCCTGGGGAGATTCGGCAGAAGGGGCATCTATAGGCGCAGCTACAGGGGATGTAACAACGGGCGGCTCGGCAGAAGGAGCAGCAATAGATGCCACAACAGGTGCCGGCAGAGGGCTTCCGCCACGGTACTCATTCAGCGCCTGCCAGAACTCCTCGACGCTGGCGAAGCGGTCGCCGTCATGGATCGCCATGGCTTTCTGGATCGCGTCCGACGCCGATTGCGGAACCGACGGAACCTGCTGCGTGACGGGTACAAGCGGATCGTGATTCTTACCACCGATCTGCGTCATGCGGAAGAAAGCATCGACCGGCACCGCACCCGTCAGCAGCGCATAGAGAGTAGCCGCCAACCCATAGATATCGGTACGTGGATTCGTCCCCCTGGCGTACTGCTCCGGCGCTCCATAGCCCGGCGAGCAGCGGCGCACAGCGGTCGTCGTCGCGTCGACGTTGTACTCTTTCGCGATGCCAAAATCGACCAGCACCGCCTCATCGCCGGTGTCTGGCACAATGATATTCGAGGGCTTGATATCGCGATGGACGATGGGTGGGTCCTGTCTATGCAGATAGCTGACCGCCTCGAAAATAGGTGCCATGATATTCAGAGCCTGCTCGACGGGAAAGCGCTTCTCCGGCTGCTGGGTGCGCAATACCTCCAGATTTGGACCCTCGATATAGTCCATCAAGATATATGAGCGCGCGCTCTTATCATCCTCGAAGACGCGATAGACGCGGGGCAAGGAGCGGTTGTCGAGCCGCTTCAGCACCTCGCTTTCGAACGCGAAGCGATCCAGCTCCTGTTTGCTAGTATCGACTATCTCTTTAAGCGCAAATAAATTTCCCCTGACACGCAGGTCACGCACCCGGTAAACAGCGCCGAAGCCGCCACGACCCAGCAGGTCTTCTATAACATAACGCTCCTGTACAATAGTGCCATTTGGGAGTATTGCCTGTACTTCTTGCACGAAATTACCTCATAATAACGCTTGGCAAAGCGTTTGCATACAACAATCTTTGCAATTTTAATATCAATGATCAGAACAAAACCGGCACCGGCATTATTTCACCTGCCCATGAAGAATACACTTCACTGTATACAAGAAGTTAAGACGATCGGCACGACAGCAAGGTTACACAGTACGATAGGAAGTGGCGAGAAGCGAACCCGTGCTAGCCACTCCAATATCTACGTTCTACAACAGCATCATGGAAAGGAGAGATGGCATACGAGCGTAGCGTATTGTTCATACGCGTTCCGGTTCCAGAAGCGGAGACGTTCCAGGTACCGAAACCACCGGCGGCCCGACTACACACACCATTGAGCTGGCTACAATACGTACCAGCTATACTTCCATCGGACCTCACCTGCCCCTCGAAGAACAAGGGAGCAATTGAGTTGCCGGGAACCAGAAACTGAAATTTGTTGTCCGTGCTTACGCTGCCACTAAAGCCACCGCTACCTATCAATCCAGGCCCCACTGAAAAATAGCCGCTAATGACCGAACCATTCTGCTGAATCTGGCTCAACGTCATGCTACTATTTGTAGGCGGGCTCGTATACTCATCGCTAATGTTCCCGCTGTAGCTTTGAGACAGCGTCGGATAACTCGTCACGGGCGTAGTCGCTGGTGTCGCAGTTTGTGAGGGTTGTGTGGTCGGCGTTGCAGGCTGCGTAGACCCTGTCTTGCTGGTCGCCGTCGCGTAAGCCCCCGACGCCGTAGCTCGCGCCAATGCGGTGCTACGCACATCCTTTAAAGAAACAGAGTCGACAGGAGTCGAACCGCCAGAAAGACCGTTCCGAGGCCAGGTGATCAGGCTAAAGAGACCTCCCGCAATGAGTGCGACCAACACAAGGGCCGCAAATGCGGTCGGGATCCTGCTCCTCACGCGTTCGACATGCACCATCGGGGTCTCAGGTGCTGCCGAGGTGGTTCTCACCGCCGGCGTCAGGACCTCCGCCCCATCGTGAGCATCATCCACTCCTTCAAGAAATGGTTCGGGCTCATCATCCTCAATCGGATAAAGCGTCAATGCCTGCCAGAACTCCTCGATGGTCACAAAGCGATCATTGCTATTGATCGCCATCGCCTGCTGTATTACGTCCGCTATATGCTGCGGTATCGTCGGCAGCAGTGCATTGGCTGGCTCCAGTGGATCATCGTGCTTGCTGCCCAACTGCGTCATTCGATAGAGGGCATCGATTGGCACTTTTCCCGTCAAGAGTGTGTAAAGGGTGGCGGCCAGACCGTAGATGTCGGTGCGCGTATTGGTGCCGCGCGCGTAGTGTTCAGGCGCTCCATAGCCCGGCGAACAATGGCGCACGGCGGTCGTCGTCGAGTCCTGGTCGTATTCCTTGGCGATGCCGAAATCGACCAACACCGCGCCATCACACGCCGGCGAGACGATAATATTTGATGGTTTGATATCTCTATGGATAATAGGCGGCTGCTGCGCATGTAAATAGGTTATGGCCTCTGCAATAGGAGCCATAATCTTCATCACTTGAGCGACTGAGAAGCGCTTCTCCGGCTGCTGTTGTCGCAGTTTGTCTAGATTTGAGCCTTCGATATAGTCCATCAGCATGTAGAAACGATTGTTGCGTTCGTCCTCAAACACACGATAGACACGCGGCAGACTGGAATGATCGAGCCGCTTCAGTATCTCGCATTCGAACGCCAGGCGGTCCCGTTCATATCCATTCGGGTCAACCACTTCTTTCAGAGCAAAAATGTTGCTCCTGACACGCCGGTCCCGAACCTTGTAAACGGCACCAAAACCACCCTTGCCGAGAAGCTCCTCAACGATGTAGCGTTCTCGTACAACTTTCCCACGCGGGAAGCTCACTTGCACTTCGCGCATCCATCACCTCCGCTCACCCGAAAAAAAACATGAGTACATACAATTTAGAAAACTTTTGTGTAAATGAAATGCAGGCTCGTGAAGAAGATGTCAATGCGTATCGGAAGATTTTCTACACGAGCATTCATTTTTCCCCTACTCGATTCAGCGCATCATACGCCTTTTTTGTCAAGGCTTCTGGAAAATCCGTATCATCTCTCCCATCGCCATGCGCTGCAAGCTGAAGCTTGCCTGCGAACTCATGCAGCGCCTCGACAATTCGTATCCTCTCTGTTAAAGACGTTTTCAAGCGCGATAAGATTACAGGAAAATGTTCCATTTCTCTGCCAGATCACTTAATTGATATCTGCCTATTCTCATCAAATAAATAGTAGATATTGATTTCATTCTCAATGGACACAAAAATAAGGAGAAAAAGGAGGCTGACCTTCCTCTTTCTCCGCTCTCAGATCATCAAGTATCTCTCTTCTAACGACATCTCTCATTTTCTGGTAACTGGATCTCAGTCACCTGTGGATTGCTTAGCGCCTTCCAGTTCTCGCCCCGCCGTATTTAGCGCTTCTTTGTAGAATAAAAACGGCGTGGTGAATAATTTGACATACGCATCCAGTGAGGTACGGATCAGCGTCGAATATGCCTCCTGTTGTCTGTGCGTCTGCTCCTGCCACACCTGTATCAACTGGCTGGTGCTCTCGGTATTGCTATTGAGCACATTCAGCCCGTCCTCATAGAGGCTCTGCGCAAAACGCATATTTCTATCCTGGACGTTGACCAGTGTATCGACGAATGCCCGATTGGCATCGCGTATTGATGCGGACAAACTCCACGTCGCATCATTTACTTTCTGTGTATCGATCATGAACATCCTCCTTCAGGACAAAGATTCACTGCCAAAAAAGAAACCGGTGTTCCCATCTACGATGAGCAGGCCAGGTCGCCAGACCAACAAAAGGCAGCACGAAATACGCGTTGACTCCGCGTCGATAGCCCTTTTCTTGAGGCAACTCACCGTTGAAGAGGTCGCACCAGTGCACAATGCGAAGAGATTGGAGGCGTTTTACACAAAACACGCTCCTGATACTATTTATCTGACGACGGGCATCTCTTCCTTAGAAACGCTCCGTCCTTCATGGTCAGCCTATATGCATAGGGTACAATGTGAAAAGAAAAAAAGCAATAGGCAAGCTTTAGAATTTTATGAGAAAGCACAGCAATAGTGCAGGGAATACTCGCAAGCTGCTTCTGGCTCTCTGGTAGAGATACTTAGTTTTCAGAAAAAAAAATCGGATTTTCAGAGGTCTTTATAATGCTCGCGAACGGCTTGCCAGGCCTTTGCAGCCCTATAAAAGCCTGGAAAATTGTCGTGTTTTTCATTGCTCGCCTGTTGTATTTCTTGTGTTTCGAGTGTACCCTGAATCACTGTAGAGGGTGTATGTATGATACATGCCACAAGACCGGAATTATGTGTGACAGCGAGAAGGGAGTTCAGCGAACGGTGAAGTCCGCAATATTTGAAACAGGAAGTCGTGTGCGAGTGACGAGCTATTGTCCTTTCAGAGGCCTCACGGGGACAGTGCGCACGGTTGATGTATTTCCTCATGGAAGTCAGCCTTATCCCGTAAAGCCTCATTGTTTTTATTTAATCGACCTGGAAGGGTCGTTTATCAAAGAACCGGTATGGTTCGAGAATGAAGAGGTTGAGTCGGTATCGCTCCATGAGCATGATATACTGCGCAGCGCCTGAGTTGAGTAGTCGAAGGGGCATCAATGTTAGATGCCCCTTCTTTTTTTCGTTTTTGGAGAGAGATTCGCCTCGATTTATTCAGTCGCCCTGCGCGTCCATCCTGGCGCGTTGCGCGGCTTCTGAAGTAATCAGCTCAATAATACCCGATAAATAGATCGGCTGCTCGTTCTTGAAATCGTAGAGAGCAACGATCTTGCGCTGCGCGCTCTGGCTCAATATGATCGCTTCGCGCAGCGCCTCCTCCAGGCACCAGTGGATCGCGGTAATATCGAGATAGCAATTTCCCGTGTCGGGATCGATCCACGTGCCCAACCAGCAATCGGACTCTCGTAAAGAGGTTCTATTTTCATGGATAAAAGCGGCAATCGCGCTCGGAAGATCGGTTCCAGGATACAGGATCACCGTCCTGTCCGGATATCTTGGCACACCCCACGCTTCAGTGGAGGAGAAAAACTGGTAGGTATTGATCTTAGAGGTCACTCCGCCTCGCTCCATCGTGGCGATACAGACATCCAGTACGTACCTCTCGAAATAATAGCTCTTTAAGAGCGCATCAGACCACGTAGTTGCGGTATCCTCATCCTTCACTCTACGTGGCAGCCAGATCGTGGGTATGACAGATTGCGTCAACGAGACCCTCCTCTAATTGTGATTCTCCCGCCAGCCCTCCACTGGCACGCCTCAGCAAGAGGACCGGATGGGAGATGCGCCCGTTCCCACCAGAAAACGAGGTCGGTGTTTTCACATCTTGTGGGATACGAGCGGCAGGCGCTTGACAAGTGGCGCGACTACGTTTCTCTTTACCACGTCTGAGAGAGTAGCCTATTTACCAGTGAAGCATGCAGATCTGCAATGTTTTTGCAAAATCGTGCATTCTTGCCAGCGCGGTATCCCTCCACCACAGCCTGGAGAAGACGACACAGCCGGTACATTCCCTACTCAAGAAGAGGCGGGCGGGATGCTCTGGGCGAAATGGAAAAAGTTGCCTGGATCATAGGTGGATTTGACGCGTTGCAAACGGGCCAGGTTGGCACCGTAATACGCTTGCTGCCAGTCGGACAGATCGGGATCGACGTAGTTCTGGTAAGCCCCTCCGCTGGCGTACTGGCGCATCGACTGCCACGCATTTTTCTGCCAGGTGCGGTTCGCGGCGACAATAGAAGCGGGATCGGTCGCATTCCAGCTCGCCGAATACTGCGCGGAGAACAACGCATTGCGATGCGCGAAGGCCGTCGCGTCGGCGGCCACGCGGTTGATGGCACCGCCGTACGAGTCCATGCCGATGCCGCCGTTGCCGAGCGAGGAGTTAGACTGGCGACTCGTGATCGCGTTCACCAGATTCTGAATGCCCTGGCGCGGCAGGGTATGCGTGAAATAGTCGGACTTGACAGCAGAGGTATCGCGCTGTAATTGTCCGCTCGGATTCTGGCTGGGCAGGTGACATTGGCTGACCGTCCGGCTGGAGCAGCCCGCCTCGTAGAGCATCGTTTCAAGTATACTCGCGTCCGACACGTAGCGGGTCGCCGGTGCTGCACCGATTCTCGCTGTGAGCTGGTTTAGCAGCGAACTCAAGGGGCCGACGCCGCCGACGTAAACGCCGTTCACCTCGACGATAGGATTACCCGCCTTATTGCTATTGGTCAGGAGCACGCAATTGGACCACAATTCGTCGGGTCCCTGTGGCACCCAGTTCTGCCAGGCATCGACCACGCTCACGGCACTGGTCCAGGGCCACGTCAGGGTGAACAGGGTGAGCGAAGGCACCTGGTGCACGCGGAAGGTAAACGAGGTGGCGGCGCCGAAGTTGCCGCCGCCACCGCCGCGCAACGCCCAGAACAGATCGGCGTTGTGGCCGCTATCGCAGGTCAGCACGCGCCCATCCGCCACCACGACCCGGGCCGAGAGCAGGCTGTCACAGGTCAGGCCAAACTTGCGACTGAGCACACCATCACCTCCGCCAAGCGTGAGGCCGGCGATACCGACCGTAGCACAGGAACCGGCGGGCAGCACGAAGCCCTGCTGGGCCAGGGTTCCGTAGACGTCGATCAGGCGCGTTCCGGCCCCTATTGTGGCGGTTCCGGCTCCTGCATTCACGGTCACAGTATTCATACGCGTCACGTCTATGACCAGGCCGGTCGTCGTCGAATAGCCCGCGAAGGAGTGGCCGCCAGAACGGATCGCGAACGCGAGGTTGAACTTACGCACAAAGGCGAGGCAGGTCTGCACATCCGCCGCTGAGGCGCAGTAGGCTATTCCCGCTGGATGCACGTTATCAAAACGCGCGCTGAAGAGCTGGAGCGCGGTCGAGTACTGCGCGTTGCCGGGCCGAACTAGCGTCCCCTTCAGACTCTTACCGAGCGCCGTCCAATCTGCCCCACCAGGCGTCGGTCGCGGTGTGGGCGATGGTTGCCTGGTCGGGGCCACCGTCGGTGTGCTCACACTCGTCGGCGTCGTATCCTGGCAGGCGGCCAGCACGCCCGGCAGAGTTCCCACTGCACAGAGGGCCAGGAACTCACGCCGCTTCATTTCTTTCCAGAGCGAGGGCTTTTCTAATGATTCTTCCGTCATTTTTCGTTCTAACTCGCTTATTCTACTTTTTGGAGATGCCATACGAGCATCCTCACATCCATCAAACGCTATAGGCCCAGAGCGCCGGACCCTCTAACTTCTTAACGAACCTCGTCCGTGATCTGTTGCGCGACCACCGGGTGGGACGGCTGGGCTGTTGCCTCCATACCACTTTGCCGCCGCCCGACCTGCTCGCGTGGAAACCAGAGCATCGCTATCAACGCGCACAGGGCCAGAATCGTCATCAACGCGTAGACCCAGAACAGACTCTGTGAGAGGGCGTTCTTCAACTGATCCAGGAAATCTACCGGCAAGGCGGCACGCAGGTCGGGAGTTAACAGAATATTTGCTGGAGTGACGTTTTTTGGTAAACGTGCCGTACTGCTGGCGAAGTGGCTCAGAATGGGCGCAAAGTGCAGGGCGATCTGTGCATTGAGAATAGCTCCCATTATCGCGACACCAACCGTGCCACCGATCGTTCTTACAAACTGGGTGAAGGCGCTGGCTACACCAATTAGATCCCCAGGCGCCGCGCTCTGTACCGAGAGGGTATACACATTCGCCGAAAGGCCGAGGCCGCAGCCGATCACCATCATCGCAAAGAGCATAAAAGGAAGCCCGGTCTGTGGCGTGAAGAGCAGGAACAGGGCCACGCCGGGAACGGCAATAAGCGTGCCCAGGCGCACAATGCGCTGGAAGTTGGCGTGCCTGAGTATCACGGCAATGAAGACCGAGATCAGCGACCAGCTCAACGACTCGGGAATCAAGACGAAGCCCGCTTCGGTGGCGCTATTGCCCCTGACACCTTGCACAAAGAGCGGAATATATGTCGAGATACCAAACATGAGACTGCCCAGGATGAAGCCACCGACGCTGGCGACGACGATCGTCCGGTTCTCGAAGAGCGAGAGAGGGATGAGCGGCTCAGCAGCGCGGCGTTCGGCCAGCACAAATAGCATGGCCAATAGCGCGGCTATAAAGAACAGAGCTAGACTCGGCCACGAACCCCAGTCCCAGGCCACTCCGCCCTGGAGCAATGCCAGCAGCAAGGCAACCACTGCGCCCGTCAAAAGCAGGGTACCAGGGTAGTCCAATCGGCTCTTCCGGCGCGTGAAACTCTCTTTGAAGAACAGGGCCAGAAAGAGCATCGAGAGGATGCCGAAAGGGATATTTATGTAGAATACCCACGGCCACGAGAGGTAGTCGACGATCAGCCCGCCGAGCGCAGGACCGACCACGCTGGAGACGCCCCAGATGGCGCCGACGAGCCCTTGCAAGCGGTTGCGCTCATCCCGCGAAGTGGAGATATCGTTGATCATCGTGAGCACGAGCGGAGCGATGGCGCCCGCTCCAAGTCCCTGGAGAGCGCGAAAGAGAATCAGTTGCTCCATGCTTTGCGCCAGCGCGCAGGCCACCGAGCCGACGAGAAAGAGCGCCATGCCCGCCAGAAATATAGGCTTGCGCCCGTAGAGGTCCGCCAGCTTGCCATAGAGCGGCACCGTCATCGTCGAGGTCAGTAGATAGATCGAAAACACCCACGAATAGAGGGCAATGCCACCAAGCTGCCCAACAATCTTCGGCATGGCGGTCGAGATGATTGTCGTGTCCAGCGTTGCCAGCGTCATCCCCAGGGTGAGCCCGATAATGACGAGCAACTTTGTATTCTTTGCCATACATACACCTGAGGCAGCTACGAGAGCTTGCGCAAAGCCTCGAAGAGCGTTTCGTTATCAGGCATATCGCCGGGCGAATTAGTAATCTCGATATAACGAATGATCCCTTCTTTGTCGATCACGAACAACGCTCGCTCGGCCATACCAGCGGGATGGCGCACGCCATAGAGATCGACGACTTGCCCTTGCGGATAGTAGTCGGCGAGCAGGGGAAACGAAGTATGAATCGCTTTAGACCATGCATTTAAGGCGTGCGTGCTGTCTTGACTGATGCTGACCACTTCGGTGTCGAAATCTCTGAAGCGGTCCAGTTCCGCCTCATAGGAGGGGAGCTGCACTGAGCAAACGCTGCTGAAAGCGAAGGGTACAAAGGCAAGCACGACATTCTTCTTACCCCGGAGATCGCTCAAGCGCCAGTCCTGCTTGTCTGCTGTCTTAAGAGTGAAATCTGGGGCAGTATCCCCGACCTTCAACGTCTTTGTCTGTGTACGATGTATCATAGTCATTGCTTCCATCCTTTTCTACATAAAATTCGTGTCTGCT
>DAOTTD010000298.1:0-5671 GCA_034438015.1 Ktedonobacteraceae bacterium
ATACGAAGTGACATTCTAACTGGCACTTGAGCATGTCACTTCAGCCTCTCTCTCAGCGTCATTACTCTTGTGGCGTCGTAAAGCAACGCCTCTTCAAAGACAAGATGCCAGCCGCAGGAGAGGAACAGCATGGGCACACGAGTGACGCGAGCTGCCCTTCATCTCTCTCTCGAAGAAGTCCAGCAGCGGATGCGCACGGGAGCCACGCTTTTGGGTGCGCCAACGTTGGTGGGTTATTTACCACGCCCTGCTTGCCCCGCGCACAGCCAGAGAGATAGCCAGGCAGACCGGCGTCTCGGTGAGGACCGTCCGACGTGTGATTGCCAGCTACAACCGCGAGGGCGAGGGGGCCACCCAAACGCCAGGCACAGGCGGGCGTCGGCATGCCTATCTGACGCTCTCGCAAGAACGGACCTTGTTGCAGGCCTTTGTGGCGCGCGCCGAGCTGGGCGAACTGGCCACCGTTGCCCAAATCCAGCAGGCCTTCGAAGCCAGAGTCGGCCATTGCGTCCACAAGAGGACGATTTATCGGCTGCTGGCTCGTCATGGCTGGCGCAAGCTGGTGCCTCGTCCCCGCCATCCTAAAGCCAATCGGCGAGGAACAAGCCGCCTTTCTCAAGAACTTCCCTGCCCTCGTGCAAGCGGCCCTATCCACGCGTGATCCTGCTGATCAGCGGCCCGTGCTGCTCATGGCTCAGGATGAAGGGTGCTTTGGCCGCTGAAGTCGGCCCAGGCGGGCCTGGGTGCCTCCTGGCATTCGCCCGCACTCGCCCCGGCAAATCGTGCGCGAGTTCACCTATGTGTATGCGGCTGTGGCGAGAGCGGAAGGGAAAATGATCTCTCTGATCCTGCCCTGGGCTGATACCACGATGATGAATGTGTTCCTCTCCCATGTTGCCTCGGCCTTCGCAAACTACTTTCTTGTCATGCAGGTGGATCAGGCCGAGTGGCATCAGGCTGCCACTCTCCAGGTCCCTGAGAATATTCGCTTGATCCTCCAACCCGCCTACAGTCCAGAACGGGGGTCCGGTGGAGCATCTCTGGGAAGACTTGCGTGAGAAGCAGTTCGCCAATGTCGCGAGTGATTCCCTCTAGGAGCTCATTGACAAGCTCTGTGAGGGCCTGACCCAATTGGAAGCCGAGCCGAAGAGGCTGCGCTCCATGACCTACTTCCCTCACTTCAGAAGGGCTGAAAAAGCCACCCTGTGGGAAGAGGAGGTCAGCTCCGCAGCAGCGTGAGAGATTACCTCATCCTCTCCTGACGTGCCAGTTAGAGCGTCAATTGGTATGAGACATGATCGCGCCGCAGGATATCCGTCACCGGCTGTCCTTCTTCTTTGTAAGCATGATATTGTTGACCAGAAGTGCCTGTAGCAAAAATCTCATCACCGGTAATCAAGGCTGATTTCAGCCTATGCTGATCAGCCATGTTCAGTACATCGCTAATCGGCTTGTCTATAGTACGCTTCTGTCCAGGTGTCACAGTGACAAGATAGACGACGACAAAGACGAGGAGCGCTATTCCCAGGGCGACGCAGACGAATAAAGTACGGTGGCGTCCGAAACGAGAAGGCGTATTTGTTGCTTTCTGTGGACCCTTTGGATCCTGGTCATCATGTTGCGGTATGCTCATGCGTACTGGTCCGCTCTCTTTTTCAGATCACCTGCTCCGTCAAGCGACCGGTGGTCACAAGCCAACGCACAAATTCCAGGCGGCGCTGTTCTACCGCGCTTTGCTGCCTCTCCCTTTCAGCGTAGACCTGGCGGAATTTACTCAATTGCTCTATTTGCTCCGGCGTAAACCCGACCTCAAGCAAGCTTTCACAACTTTCACTGCTGTTCATCTTTGATTCCTTTCTGAAACGAGCGTTCTCCTTCGGAAAAATGCACATAGTAATCCGAAGCAGAGCCCGCCTTGCAAAAACGAGCATACAGGCGTTCTTTTGCCTTGAACTTACCCTGGATGGCAGTCATCGGTAAGGGACGCGGCACCGACGCCGAGATCCTTCGCTGTGCTCAGGATGACAGGCGCTGCGCTCAGGATGACAGGCGTTGCTGTCAAAGATGGAAGATCCGCGGCAGGTATAAACACGGCTGGAGCCTTGACTTTTCGTAGCATTCGCATTATTATTTCTCATAAGAAAACTTGCAAGTATGCAATTGTTGCAGGAGAACAATGACTATCAAAAATGAGCATGAACTGATCACCTGGAGCATCAGCCAGCTTCGGCGGAACATCATACGCGAATTTGCCTTCCGGGTTGTGCAAACCTTTGGGGACTTTGACTATTCGTTTCCTCAAATGGCTACACTGCTTTTACTGGATGAAGAGGGCGAACAGACGATTAAAGGAGTGGCTGAATTGCTAGGACGTTCGTTCTCGGCCACCAGCCGCCTGCTCGATCAGCTCGTAGTACGAGGCATGATCAGCCGACGCGAGGACGAGCGTGATCGGCGGGTGAAGCGCGTCGCGATCACCGTGCAAGGTCGCAGTTTCATTGAAATCATTGAACAACAGCGCGCGGATGCACAGATTGCGGTTATGGAGTATCTCTCGCCAGAGGAACGGGCGGAGGTGGTCAGGGGTATGGTACTTCTTGTTGAGGCGACGAGAAGAAAGAAAGAAGGAACATCATGAATCTCCAACAACAGGAACAACAGCGCAGTGAATCTGTCGGTACTATGGGTATAGTGCTGCCATTTACGGCTATTCATCGTAATATGCTGGCGCTGGTAGGCGGCAAGGGGGCTAACCTGGGTGAGATGGCTGGTGCGGGGCTGCCGGTGCCGCCGGGGTTCTGTATTACGACCGCAGCCTATGAGCAAGTGGCGTCGGAGGCAGGGCTTGAGGCGGTTCTGGATGCGCGAGCGGGGAATGCTAGCAATCCCGAGCAGCTTGCCGAACTGGCACAGGCGGCTCGGGCCTGCATCCAGAACGCCACCATTCCAGAGCATGTGGCCGCGTCTATTGCCGATGCCTATCGCTTTTTGGGCGAAGGCTCACCTATCCCTGTGGCAGTGCGCTCTTCCGCCACGGCTGAGGATCTGCCTTTTGCCAGCTTTGCGGGCCAGCAGGATACTTCGCTCAATGTAGTCGGTACCGAAGCGGTGCTGGATGCTGTGCGGCGAGGCTTTGCCTCGTTGTGGACCGATCGCGCCGTGAGCTATCGGGCGAGTCTGGGTCTCGATCAACGCAGGGTGCAGCTCGCGGTGGTAGTGCAGTGCATGGTAGAAGCTGAAGTGGCGGGTGTGCTGTTCACAGCCAATCCGGTGACCGGCAAGCGCCGCCAGGCGGTTATCGATGCCAATCCCGGCCTCGGAGAAGCAGTGGTCTCCGGCGCGACCAATCCCGATCACTTTGTGGTGAATACCGCTAGCGGCGAGATCGTCGAACGGCGGCTCGGTGACAAGCACATCGTCATCAGGGGGACCGCAGACGGTGGTACAGTGCGGATTGAAAGCGGCGACGGCAGCGGAGAAGCCTGTCTCTCCGCTGCTCAGATACGCGAGCTGGCGCAGTTGGGTGCGCGAGTTGAGGCACATTATGGCGCGCCGCAGGATATCGAATGGGCCATTGATGCAGCGGGGAAGCTCTGGCTCACGCAATCCCGACCAATCACGACGCTGTATCCACTGCCCGCTCACGCACCAGACAACGATGATGAGCTGCGCGTGTACTTTTCGCTCAACGTCTTTCAAGGAGTGTTTCGACCATTCACACCGATGGGCATAGCCGCCTTCCGGCTCATTGGCTCCACGGTTGCTGGCCTGTTTGATCTGCCACCCCGCGATCCTCTGAGCGGCCCGAGCATCCTGGTCGAATCCGGTTTGCGCCTCTTCTTCGATGTCACAGCGGCTCTGCGGACAAAGATCGGTCGCAGGTTGTTGATAGGGGCTATGGGCTTCGCCGAGGCACGCTCAGGCGTTCTCTTCCAGCAGTTGACCGCCGATCCACGGCTCTCCCTCAAGCCGATGCCGCGCTGGCGAGTGATACGCGCTTTTGGCTCGCTGGCGGCGAAAACGAGGGCACCGCTGCATGTCATCCAGGCATTGTTCAAGCCTTCAACCGCAGTAGAGCGTATACAACGAGCCAGAGCGGGGTTGGAGGCACTGAGAGCAACATCTCCGCAAAGCAATGCCGCCAATCCTATCGACCGCTTGAAGGCTCTTGAGCAGCTCATTCCAGGTCGGGTAGGGCCTCTCTTCCGCACCTTTCCCTCAACTATAGGCAGCGGACTTGGTAGTTTGGGGCTGGCGAGCAGGCTGCTGAAGGGTATTGCCACTCCTGATGAATTGCAGATTGCGCTGCGAGCACTGCCCCATAATCCGACGACGGAGATGGATCTGGATCTGTGGGCACTCTCCCGGCGAGTGGCTGCTGATGCAATTGCGGCTCGCCATGTCAGCGAAACCGCACCCGAACAACTGGCGCAAGAGTATCGGGCGGGGATGTTGCCCCCAACACTCCAGCAGAGACTGGCCGAATTCCTGTATCACTATGGGCATCGCGGTGTGGCCGAGATTGATCTGGGCCTGCCGCGTTGGAGAGAGGACCCGATGCACATCCTTGGTGTGCTTGCCAACTACCTTCAACTGAAAGATCCGGCACTGGCCCCGGATGTGCAATTCCGGCGGGGAGCGCAAGAGGCCGAGGCGATGGTTGTCGAACTGACAGAGCGCGCAAGCCGCAGGGGGTTTCTGCGCGGGAAGCTCGCGGGCTTCTTCCTGAGCCGGGCGCGGGCGCTGGCCGGTTTACGGGAGATGCCTAAATTCTGCCTTATATTGCTGCTGGCATATATGCGTGAGGTGCTCCAGTCGGTTGGCAAGGAACTGGCCGAGGCTGGGCGCCTGGAGAGCGGCGAAGACATCTTCTTTATAACACTGCAAGAGGCACACGCGGCCCTGGCGGGAGAGGACATGCGCGAGATCGTCCGCGAACGGCGCGCAGGCTATGAGCACGAGTTGCAGCGGCGTCATGTGCCGCGAGTGTTGCTCTCCGATGGCACTGAGCCAACCCCGGCAGTGACGGATGGCGCCGAGTCTCAAGGGATGCTGCGGGGAACGCCTGCGTCACCGGGAAGCGTCACCGGGCGAGCGCGGGTCATCCTCGACCCAACAGGTGCCTACCTGGAGCCAGGCGAGATCCTGGTTGCACCTTCAACCGATCCAGGCTGGACGCCGCTCTTCCTGACTGCCGGTGGCCTGGTGATGGAAATGGGTGGTGCAATCTCCCATGGGGCAGTCGTGGCACGCGAGTACGGTATCCCGGCGGTGGTGGGTGTGGCAGGAGCAACGGAGCGCATCACCACCGGTCAGCAGATTACCGTCGATGGAGCTGCCGGAAAGGTCATCATCATGGCGTGATTGACAAGTGGTTACCAATGGGGGAAAGGGCCGTCGGTGATGGAGGTGCAACACGGCAGTAGCATTGTAAAACAGGCGAGAGCGTATTTGAACCTGCGATCTGTGTCAAATGTGTGTCAAAATGACATAGTTTTTTTGGCTGAATGGCAATCTTCGGTTGACGCACGTGGTAAATGCCCTCCCAAGCGTCATGACTCTGCGAGTCAGAGAAGAGGATGAAAATGGGATACAATAGCCATGAGATCGATGTGTAGAGGTCGACACACTTTGGTGGTCCAACCCCGTCCCCCAAGCTGACCCAGGTGCG
>DAOTTD010000299.1:0-8509 GCA_034438015.1 Ktedonobacteraceae bacterium
CTCTGCCGTCAAATGCACAGTATACTTTTTCATGGGAAGCTCCTCGGCATGGATTTTCTTAGACGTTCCTGCCTTCAGGATATTCCTTTTCCTTTCCAACTGTCAAATGAAGGCGGTCAGTCCACTAGCCGTCCTGGATGATGAGTGATGTATCATGGATTCAGATTGCAGGGGCAAAGGCTGCAGTGAGTGATACTGTCCGCCTTGGTATGCAACGCACTATGAGACAAGAGTGTTGAAGCTCACGTTGCTGCCTGTCCCACTGGTGGAGTTGCAGAGAACTAGACTCCCGTCGGTTAAGGCAGAGGTGATGGAAGCAGAGATCCCTTCGTTGAATGGTTCGGCACTGGGAAAGTGATCTCCACCATTTCTCATAAACTGATGGGTTTATTTTTCTGTTCTCACACTCCATAAAATCGGGGCAGGATCACTTTATCCATTAATTGTGTAAAATAGGGCGAACTGGGGAGATTTTTGAGAGAACCCACCACTATGTGTTGAAGTGTTCGCTCCGAAGGTAGTCTCTGGCCTTCGGAGACGAAGCGGCTATTCTGATTTCTCATTACGGCTATGCACACCCTTTCGGGTCGCTCCACAGCCTGGTGAGCGTACGCCGGAGGTCGCATATTCCTTTGTCAGCAATTTTTCCACCACTAAAAGTAATCAAAGCCAGCGGCGCAAAGTGATGCTCTACGCCGTGCGGTTCTACCGCTGCGGGCAAGGTAGGATCATTTTCATCGCGGGGCCATTCTATATCGCCGGTCGCCGTACGGGCAGGAATCAGCCAGTAGTCGCCAGAACGGTAATGGCTCTTAGGATCAGCCGACCTGAACTGGATCTGGATATTATTTTCTAAAGTGATCCAGCCGGTATCATCCTTGCTCTCTACAATTTGTATAGCGCCATGGCTGAACGTCACGTTGTCACCATTTATCAGCTCCCCCCCATTCTGGTCCCAGCGGCGCAGGAAGGGATGTTTATCCGTGTTCTGGCCGATTGAGGTAGTCGGCGCATCCTTTAAGATCACCTGCATATGACCAAAGTCGACGCTCTCAATCTGTGCCAGTGATATGGGCTCATCTTGCGAGTAATAGTCATCATCCACAATTTCGACCCAGTCATCCTGCTTCAGGCCGAAGCGTTTGTCACGCCCCAGCGTATCCAGTGTGACCACTTTCCCGGCGAGATTGCTAATAGGGAAAACGACAGAACCATTCTCACGCGACCACTTGAATGTTGCTGAATCAGCATTACCGCTGTCATGGATCTCCACACGGTAAAGTTGATTCTCCGTCCCGCGAAACTGGGCCTTCGGAGAAATGATGCAGGGAATGGTGTCTTGAGGGGAAGTTTCTGCGCTCTTCGCTTTGAGCTTGCCGCGATACGATGATTGGAGTGTTGGCACCCATTTTACGGTCCAGTCGGTATCGAGATCACTTATGAATTTAGGCAGGTCAGCATCCGATATCGGATCTGGTATTTGAACAGTACCAGGGGTACCATCGGACTTTGGCATCGAGTTTGTAGCTCTCACTCGCCACTCCACTTTTGCCCTGGTTGCGGTATCCGGCCCCAATAGCCCCAACGCAATTTCACGGATAGATTTGTTCTCTATATAGGTCACCTGGCGCTCCCATACATCCAGGTAGAGGACATAGATCGGGTTATTCTTTCGTTGATCATTGCTAAAGGTGAAGGTATATGATCCATCACTTTCACAGAGAATGCCGTCGACATAGTAATGGCCCTCACTAACGACAATATCAGGAGGCGGGGTACTACCGGCTTTCGTTGGCGGCGTCGCTCGAACGATGAAAAATCCATTACTGCGTGCGGCACGTGACCCGACCAGATCTACCGTCAAGGTTCGCAGATAGTAGAGCAGGATATCAATCTGCTCGTTCCAATCAGCATCGATGCTGACACGCCCTTGCTGCATAAGTACACGAGAAAAACGATTGAGGCTATAAAATGTATCGCGCGTGAAATCCCCTTTAAAGTCACCGTTCATGTGGATAAAACCTCCTGGCTAGCTAGCGTAGATGATACCTGCTTCCATACTGGCAGGCGTGAATTCGTCGAGGCGAGCGCGCAGATTCGCAGCTCGTTGGGGTTGAAACAGATCGTGGAACGCTCCCAATTCCGACTCGTCGTCGGCACCACGCTTGATTTCCTGGGCGTTGGCGTCGGCGAGCTGACAGTAGGTGGGCGTTCCATAGCGCACGCTATTGAAGAGGGGACGCACACGGTCATCCTCTCGTTGCTTTGCGCTCTCTTTATCGATGATGCTTTTGTCATCGTCTACCGCCTGCATGACCAGATCGGGCTGGCAGTGGTAGCGACGCGGCGTGCGCGATCCGGTGAGAACATAGCAGAAGCGCATACAACCTTCCTGGCGCCGCGCTACCTTCACGTGTCCATAGAAGATGCTGTTCTCCGCCAGGTCTATCGCGTGAACCTTCACCAGACCAAAGACGGTACAACGCGTAATGGTCAGCGAGGCCGGGGCTACAGGACAGCCGGGTCCATGCAAAGCCTCGAGTTTGGGATCTGTGGCGTCCAGGATACTATCGCTGAGGCGCAGAGATAACGGGTCCATGCGAGCCTCATCCTGGTTGACCTCAATAGTACCAATGATGCTGTGTTCAATGGTGACAAGCCCGGACATATTCAGCAGTTCCAGGCTTGCTCCGACCGGTCGCGACGGTTCGCTATTCCCAAGCAGCTCCCAGCCAGGGACCAGCGTACAGTGGCGGATAGTTACTTCGGCAAGGTTCCCATCCACCTGCACAGCACGGCCCGTAATAAGTATTCCGTCCAGAGTAAGGCGGCTGCCGAACTCACCCGATATATTCAAAGAGTCGGGACGATTCGTACGCCAATCCAGGAGGCGGATCACCGGACGCGAGTTATTGGCCGCTCGGATCTGCAAGCTCTCGTGTTCTTCCAGGACGATGTTCAGCGCTTCAGTGTAGATCCTATTATCGGTAATCTCAACAACAGCGTGGAGGAGTTCCGGGCTTTCGGCTTTTATGCGCTCTCTGCGCTCCTTGCTCTTACTCTCGCCCTGCTCATCACTCTCACTACTCTCTACCTTCTGGTATGCCTCCTCCTTATCCTTTTTCCACTGCTCTAATGCGCTCTGGATAGTAGCGAACTGCCCATCATTCTCGCCCACCAGGTAGAACTTATGATGGGTGGGCTGTAGGATAGGCCGATTGTAAGAACCGCCGCCGATGTCGGCGCTGAAGCCATAATAGTAGGAGACCCAGACGCCTTTAGGCAGACGATCCGCTGGAAAGGCGATGCGTCCAAGCACAGGGTCGACCGCGATATGATCGCGCTCGGGTAGATATCTCCAGTCGCTCAGGTCGGCGACCTGAATCTCGCCCTCTTTCACCAGATGTGGGACAATCACCTGCTTGCGCGTGTTGGGGTCACGTTGCGACACCCCTCTCCAGATTTGCAGGCTCTTGCCTTCACCATAGTAGCTCGTCTTATGGTCCTGAAATGCCTGCCGCCTGATAGGCACAGGCAAGTTTATTTCGCCGGGAATATCCGTTTGCTCATCCACCTTCGCAGCAAAAGTATAGAGAGGAGTATCGTTGCCCAGCACACTGAAGGTGAAGAATGGGGAGCCCGCCCGCTCGATGTTATTAGCCTGGGTGAAGGTCACTTTGTACGTTTTTAGCCGCCAGACAAAAACCCCGACACTGGGAATGTTGTATAAGCCCTGGCTATAAGGCGATTTGATGGTACGCACATCTATGGTATGAGCGACTTCGTCAAAAGGGCCACCCAGGAGTTCCAGATCGTCGTTGTCACGCAAGTAGACGCTCCGGCCTCGCCCCAGGCGCCGCTCGTTGATGTTCTGTGTCATAGCGAGCAGTCTGTAGAACTCTACAACACGCGCGGGCCAGCCGGCAACATCATGAGCCAGTTGATCGAGTAACGCCAGGGCCCCTTTACGGCGACGATAGCTGATCGCGTTCGCAACGTCGCGCCGCGGGATCAGGATTTTGTTGCGCTGCTGACCCTCCATGGTCGTCACTTCTCCTGGTTCGCCAGCTTCGTGGACGACCTCGTACCCGACCAGGTCTCCGATATAGGGCACGACCCAATCCTGGCAGGTTTCAATAAACCAGTTCTCATAGAGCTGGGCAATGTCATCTTCAACAACTGTTACCTGCTCCGCAATGACGCGCAGGAGGGCCTGAAGCTGCCATTGCCTGTCCGCATCACGCAGCCGGTAGATCGTTGGCAGGAGTTTATAGAGGCGATCAAGCTTGTCGTTCATCGAGTATCTCTCCAAGAATAAGAGTATCAGGAATATTAGGACTTAAGAATGCAAGCTGAGCAGGCGCAATATGAGGCTGAGGGACCAGGGTGAATCGGGCCAGTTGTACCGACACATCCTGGGCGCTGCTTAAACCAAGCAGTTCAAGCAATTCTTCCGCACGTTCCTCTTCGTCGGTTTCACCAGGCTCCTCCTTTTGCGCATCCAGGTCAGGATCAGACGAATGCAGCGCCACTTGCTTAAGTGTCTGTAGAAGCCTATCCTGGCTGACCGCACCCATGATCTCCAGACGAACATAATCCACTCCCGCTACGCCCTGGATAACGCTGATGACCTCGCTCTGAAACACGGGTTGGCCGAGTTCGCGTTGTTCAAAGCCAAATGCATTCAGCATGGCGGTGCGGATCTGGGGCTCGACCAACTCCAGCGGGTAATCCGGGAGCAGGTGTACGCTGGCCTGAATGACCAGGAGGCTGACATCGACCAGGGCAACCTGCAACGGCAGGTCAGGATCACCAGACTGGAGCAGGGCCTGGAAGAGGTTCCGGTAAAGATCAGAATTGACATCGATAGGAATGTTATCGATGCCAGCGATGGTGAGATGGACCAGCTGGCGGCGACCATCCGAGAGGAGGGCCGCGCTCGCCTTGCCAATACCGGCAAAGGTACGAGCGAAATCCGCATAATCCTGCACTGAAACCAGGCGGTCCAGCGCCAGTACGGCCAGCGGCACATTCCGACGCGCCAGGCTCATGCTTTCTCTATCGGCCCCACCTGTTGCTGGCAGCGGATTAACAACACTCTTCACGCCAAGGGGACGGGTTGCCAGCAGGCTGATCTGGCGGGCGTTGACGTTCCCTGGCTTACCAATGCCAGTGCGATACGTAGCTTTGACATTCTCAACATCTGTCGGGAGGCGGGCACCATGTTCGCCATTGCCGAAAATGACGGTTGTTTTATCGTCATTATCGGTTTGCGTAATGAACGTGCGGCCCGTTGGTCCAGAGCTGACCAGATTATCTATTTCATGCCATTCAATCCCATTTACGTAGACCTTGAGCGTACTTACAGCCCCGGCTGGCGTTGATGCCGAGAGGTACGTAAGAGGTGACTGGCGTAGCGCGAATTGTTGCAGTTCTTTGCTGCCATCGCCACTGCCAAGCACTTCGTTACGCGTCTCGCCGTGTGTAGCGTGCACAACGTTACCGTAGATAGTCACGGTATCGCGTTTGTAGCTATAGGAAAGCGCATTGGCCAGCGTGAGGAAGGTATGGGCAGTATCACCGGGCAGATTCGCTATTTGAGTCACTCCTTTATCAGGCGAACCATCGATTGGAACCTGATGCACACCCTGCTTCACGCCTGCCAGCATGACCAGTTCAGCACCCTGTACACCTGTAGAGCCCAGAATATCTGTGCGCTCGCCGGAGACGATGAGCCAGCGTCCAGTTTGCAGACCGCCGTACACTTCATCCAGTTCGATCTGATCGCCGCAGACTGACTCTTTGACCGGGTCGATAATCTCCTCGGCTAAGTCCCGTTCCACGCTTTGGGCATAGACGGTTACCTGGCGCAGTACTGCCAGGGTGAGATCATTTTGACCTAACCAGGTCTGGTCGAGGGTGAGCTGCGTGACGCTGCCGCTTATCCCATATTCTGCTTTAGCAACGGTCTTTGCTTTTATCACTCTGCTGATAATTTGCTCGTTCTTAGTAGGATCATTCCTATCGAGGCGTTCAATCACCACCCAACTTCCTGGCGTGACCTGGTCGAACTTCGCGTCCAATGCCACAACGTTCCATTGGTCTTGCGACACTAGTTCGAGTAACTCATCTGAAATTGAGAGGGGAAGAGCATTCTCACCTAGATTAATCACAATATTACGTCTCGCCGTTGAATTGACCTGCGTTTGCGGAGCTTTGGTGAACTGTTGGGTAAGCACTAGACTATCGTCGTCATCATCGCTATCACCATCATCGGCAACTTGCACAATAAGCAGAAAAGACAGTGCCACTGTCGCAGAACCTCCCCCAGCTACTATGACTTTGAACTTTCGATTCTGTTGTGGAAATGCGAAGAGAAGCCTGATCAGTTCGCCAGGGAAAAGGCTCGGCACCTCGATGGGCTGTGCAAATCGTGCCGATAATGAATCTGTTCCGTCATCAATCAGGAAAATGTCGTAAATCTTCCCAGCTGCCAGGTTGAAGTTGCTAAGGGTCAGCAGAACCTTATTATCGCCTTGAGGTGTCACAGTGAGACTATATGTGTCCGCCTTGATATCCAAACTGCTAGTACTTCCTATCTCTACTAGTATCGGCTGAGGCTCGCCGCTGAAGTTCACAGTGAGATTCCCAAGTGTTGAGGCATGTACGAAACGCAAACGCACCCGGTCAGTTTGCGGAGGGGTTAAATTGTCGCCCAAAAGTTGGAGTTTCCTACCCTCCTCACCTTTCCCCACTGCGACCAGGGTATTAGCACTAAGCTCAATTTTCAAAGGTTCATCGGTAAAAATCACTTCATCTTCTGGCTTCGTTGAGCCAGCTTTCATGAACTTCAAGCGATGTTTGCTGGAGTCTGTAGTATCTTGCAAACTATAAACGCCGGGCTCAATGGCCAGGTACCTGCCGACCTCGCCGAAGGAGAGATTCGGTGCAACTTGTTGCCCATCGATGTAGATATCTACTGCCTTCACATCCGACAGGGCATTGACGAAACGAAGACGAGTGGCAAAGATAGAGATATTGACTGGTATCCCACCTATCGCCGTCTGGATATTCGGCTTATCAAGCGCCACCTGGCCACTCAGCGTCTGCTCATTCTGTTTGATAGAGATGAAAGCTTGAGGAAGAGTCCTAAACGCTGCCTGTGCAAGGACATTCGAGAATGCGGTACTTCTCGTCACTGCATTGTTTTCGGAAACAGGGGAGCGTAATTCCACTTCGACAGCAGTTGTACCTGCAATCGGCCATTCGGTATGATCCACCACAATCCCCTTGTCATTCACAATCGGGCGGAGTGGCGCATTGCTTCCAAAGGGAGCTGCCTTCGCACGTAGGGCCTGCGCGCTTTGCAGGTCCGAGGGTGGTGTGACCGTTGCATTGGAAACAGCAGCGTAGAGCGTTGTTTTCAATGCAGGATTCAGCGTTGCCAGAAGCTGAGGCAGAATATCAGATTGCGCATTAAAAGTCCCGCTCACCGAGCGGCTCAGTTGCTGGCTTGTGGCAGGTTGCAGGGAAGCTGGCTTTGAGAGCGAGGCAACAAGGTCCGGGAGACGTGATGCGATGGTTGAGTTGGAGCCATTTGATGATGGGCCACCAGCCGCCGCTACACGCGCAACAGGCTTGAACGATGGCAGAGCAGAAACAAACAGACGCGCCCTGTCTCTGAGGTTGCCAGCTGGTAGAATGGACGCGCTACCTGGAATTACTCCCGATAAGAGAGCGCGCATCAAGACATTTAACAGGTCATTTATCAGCCCACCAAGCCAGTTTGCCACATGCGCGTCTCCGTTAGCAACAGCAGCATCGAGTATGCCTTTCAACCCCTCATGTTGTTCATCATCCGTATCTTTATACAGGACGGAACTCAGCTTCGTGGCTATTTGCGTCAAGTCTTTTGCATCTGTTAAACCTTTCAAAAATTTTTGCAGGAGCGACATTACATCTCTGGCTAATGTGTCATCAGCAGAGATACAAAACGTGGGGCGATCGAGGTATCGTATGATTGTTTGCTGGATGGCACCCTTCAATGTATCGATCGTGACAATGTCTTGCAGAGTGACTTTTGTACGATTTTCAGCAGGCTGCGGTTCGATGGCTTGCACAAAGCGTACGAACTGTCCTTTTTGCGTACCTGCTATTTCATCGAAGACGAGCAAGACTGGATCATTTGGCTTCAGGCCCGTTGAGACTCCCGAGAAGTAAATGGTGTCGATGATATCGGCGTTTTTCTGGGTAATGAACTGGGGACGCGTCAGACGGGGCTGGAGATTATTCCATTTCGCCCTGGCGACAAGTTTGTCTGCAGTCTCAAAGGATTGGGGCGTCTCACCGGGACCGGGGAGACTCTGGGCACGGTTGCCCGCAAGGATAGTTGTCTCAGCGCCGACCTCCAGCGTGTAGGCCAGGAAGACACTGGCGGAGACGCCGGGACGCAGGGTATAGCCCACGAGTCGCGCCAGTTCCAGGATCGAACGGCGCTCGGTAGCCGTAC
>DAOTTD010000300.1:0-23952 GCA_034438015.1 Ktedonobacteraceae bacterium
GCAACTTGACTTCCACCAGTTACTGGCATGAAGTCTTTTCCTAACTGGTGTGCCAGTGTTACCTCTCCAGGCATAATAGTATAAGCTCCTTTCGCATTCGGCTGGCCCTAGTATATCATTTAACGCATAAAAACGACCACTGCACTGATATTGTCCTCTCCACCATTCATATTGGCAGTCTCGATCAATTGAGAACAGGCAGTCTGCGGATCTGGCGCATGACTAAGGATTTCGGTAATTTGTGGGTTGCGTATCATTTCCCATAAGCCATCGCAACAGCTCAAGAGGATATCTCCAGGATAAATTTGTTGCTTGAAGATATCTATCTGCACGTTGAGCTTGTCGCCGAGGCTGCGATAAATCTGACTTCGTTGTGGATGTGTGTAGACATCATCGGGCTCTATCAAACCACCCGCAACCAGTTGTCCGACCAGCGAATGATCGTTTGTCAGTTGATGAAGTTTTCCTTCACGTAACATATAGGTTCGGCTATCGCCGACATTGAGAATATATGCATGATCCCTTACGACCATAAAACCAGTGATAGTTGATCCCATATCCGATTTCTCGCGCTGGTTGGCCTGGCAGAGCGCGGTGTTCGCATCTTCGACGGCCCCGTTCAGCAGTGTTACCAGACCTTCTTCGTCCAGTTGTTTTGGCTCTTCACCGTTTTTCTCGGCGACGAGCGGCGCTGTCAGGAGCTCGCGCACCATGCGCTCGGCGATCATGCCGATCGTCATGCGACTGGCTCCCTGTCCGTTGGCATGACCACCCATACCGTCGGCGACGATAAACACACCGTCTGGTATGGCGATCGATTCATGGATTCGTTGCAATTGCAGAACCAGGGTGCTATCCTCGTTCGGCTCACTGCGTCGAACATTGCCCGCGTCGGAGTCGCTGGCGACCAGGAGATGGACGCCGTTGGGGAATGCATTCTGCACGGCCTGCGGCTGCTCGATCACGTAGGTATGCCCCTGCTCGATAAAGGTGTTGATGATAACTCCTTGTAGGACGTTCGCTTCGTTGTTCTTGCTCTCTTCCGCCGGGTATTCATGCATGGTATATGATGCATTGAGCAGCTCGGCTCCGCAGTCGATGCAGAACTCGTCGCCCTTGGCGTTCTCCTGTGAGGCACAATTCCAGCACCGTTGATATCCCTGGTGGTCGGTTACCAGGTAGACGTGCTCGTCTTGGGCGTCGCTGATCACCTGCGCGACCTCATAACGTCCTATGATCGTTGTTCCAACTCCCAGTACCGGGAAGTTACTCGTTTCGGTTGTCTGCACTGATTGCTTCTCTGGCAGCCCCTGCTGCTCCTGTTGTGGTGGCTGCTCTTGTTGTGCCTGGCCCTGCTCTGCTTGTTCGCCAGGCGTTACCTGCTCCATTACATCCTCCTGACTGGTAGCGGCTTGATCGCTTGCTGGACCCTCTGCCGCCGTTGCACTACTTGTCGTATCGGGCGCGATCGTTTCCTCGGGCGCAGTATCCGTTGCCGGATCGACCGTGCTTGCCGGCGAGACCGGCTGGTCCACTCCCGTTTCCGACTCCGCGCCTGCTTTTGGTACAAGCGACTCCGGGGGCGGTGGGGGCGGCGGCGGTGCACTGCCCTCTAGTGGCACAATTACCGTGGGCAGTTCGCCGATATCCTGCCCAGGGCTCGCGAAGAGCACGGTCGGCGTGTTAGAGAGAACGGCCCGTCTTTGTTCTTCGTCTTGCATATTCTGCTGTTCGCGCTCTAGCTCCTGCTGCCAGCGCCGCGCATGATATGCGAGCATCTGTTGCGGAGTGAGAATCTGCGTAGGGGCCCGCGATATGTCATCTACCGGCTCCACGCTGGCAGCCGTCGTTTCCGGTTCCGTCGCCACGGCTGCCTGGGTTGCTGACTGACCTGTCGCCTGGCTCTCTTGCGCGGAAGACATGGGAACGGATTGTTCCTGGGCTGGCGGAGTGGAGGGTATGCTCTGCGCTTGCTCAGCTTTTACAGCTTCAGCCGACGCTTCTGCCAGCATCTCCGGCGTGAATGATAGTCCACACCCCTTGCAGAATTTAGCATTTTCACGATTTTGTGTATGACACTGCGGACAGAGCATCGCTGCCCTCCTTTGGTTCATTACTTTATAATTGCTTTTTCAATCGTAGAGCTTCAGCATTTTTCGCGTCGCGATTCAACGCTTCGTTTACCATCTGCCGGGCCTCTACTTTTTTATTTAGCTTCAGATAGCTCGTCGCCATTGCACTATAAATCTCTGGTACATCGGCGTTTACCTGCCGTCCGCGCTCCAGCGCGCTCAGTGCTAACTTCCACTCCTTCGCTCGCGTATGTGCCCTTCCCAGCTCATACCAGATCTCCCACTGCGCGTCATCGTGCTGGGTCGCCTGGCGCAGCGTGCTGATCGCGGCCTGGTACTGCTTTGTCTCGATGTAGAGCCGACCCAGTGCTAATAAAATTAACATGTGATCGGGGTTGATACGCAGACCATCCTGAAAGTACGCCTCCGCCTCACGATAGTACCCCTGGTCCATTGCGATTAGCCCCAGTTGATAGTAGCTGCCGAAGTCTTGCGGTGCCAGAGCCAGCGCTTTTTTGAAGGCGCTGGTCGCCTGCGGATAGAGCTGCAAGCCACGATAGCATAGACCAAGCTGGAAGTAAGCGTCAAGCGCGTCGCCTTTGAGACGGATCGCCTCCTCGAACTGTTCGGCGGCATATTTCAGGTTATCGGCAGAGAGCTTTTTATCTGTGTCCTGCGCCGCTACTGCATACTGACGATAGGCCCGACCCAGGTTACTGAGCAGATCGTAGGTCGTTCCTCCCTGACTCAGTGCAAGCTTGAACTGGTTGACCGCCTCTGCGTAATTCTTGTTCGCCAGGTACTGCAAGCCCAGGCGATAGGGGTCGTTTACCGTCACGCCATTATTGGTGGTCGGTCGCCCCTGCACTGGTCGCGCCGGGATCGATTGAACCGGACGCGCCTGGGTCGGCTGCTGCACGGGCCGCGCACGCAAGGGCGGCGCCGGTCGCGTCTGAGTCGCTTGCTGCGCTGGCGTAGGCCGCTGTACCGGTCGCGCCTGGATCGATTGACCGGGACCGACGGGACGCTGTATCGGACGCGCGATGATCGGCGATCGTCCAGGTGGCGCTGTGGTCACACCCTGAACGAGAGGCTGCCCGTCGCGCTTGCAGAACTTGGCGCCCGGACGATTCTGAAAGCCGCACTTGGGGCAGATCAGGCCCGCGTTCGTCGTTACCAGGATGGTCGCGTTCGGCGAGATCGCTGGAATCTGAATCGTCGCGCCGTTCGGCAAACACTGCTGTAATGCGACCCGCATTGCCTCGGCACTCTGGAAGCGCTGCGCCGGGTTCTGCTGCATCGCTTTAATCACTACCTGCTCCACCGGACATACTGTCCTGCCACCGATCTGTGTCGTGCGCAGCCGTGGATTCTTCGCAAGCATGCTTCCAGGCGCTGGCGTCTGAATGGGATCGGGCTCATAGTTGGTAAGCAGGTGATACATCGTGGCACCAAGCGAATAGATATCCGAGCGCGCGTCGGTCTGCACCAACTTGCCCGGATTCTGCGCGCTGCGCTTCTGTCCTGGCGCAGTGAGCGATCCCAGGTGCTCTGGCGAGGCATAAGAGATGGTGCCCAGGTTCTCTGTATTAGTACGTTTATTAGGATCAAAACGACGCGCGATACCAAAATCGATCAGTTGTACTTCATTATCTGGCGTGATCATGATATTGCCGGGCTTTAGATCGCGAAGAATAATCGGGGGTATACGCGAATGGATATAGCTCAATGCTTCACATACCTGCATCATCCACCGAATCACCTGCTCCTCTGGCATCGGTCCCTTGCTATCTTCAAGCTTCTTCTCCAGGCTCCGTCCCGGCACGAACTCCATAGCGAAGTAGTAGTTTCCTCTATCCTGGAACGGCAGTGCCAGTGCCGCGATGCGTGGATGTTTCAACCCACGCAGCAGGGCGATCTCCTTGTTGAAGCGCTCGATAGCGGAGTCACGATCCTCTTTAGTTGTATTCGGATTGATCAACAACTCCTTGACGGCATAGTAGTACGGCGGGGTGGTCCCTAGCTGCTCGACTTTGTAGACGGTTCCCATACCGCCCTCGCCAAGAACCTGCACAACTCTAAATTTGCCATCAAGGATTGTTCCAATTAGGAGAGCCATACTCCAGTTTTCTCCAGCTGCGCTCAGAAAGCGCTGACATGCACAACGACTGCGGTAATGTTATCCTCGCCGCCGTTCGCGTTCGCCATGTCAATCAATGTTTCGCAGATCTTCTGCGGACTACTCTGTTCACTGAGCACCTTTAGCAGGTCCTGCTGCCTGACCATTTCCCACAGCCCATCCGAACAGAGCAGGAGCGTATCTCCTTTTTGGAGTGTCTGGTGGAAAATGTCAACTTCGATGCTTTTGTGCCCGGCCCCGAGTGAACGATAGATTAAATTGCGCTGCGGGTGCGTGTAGACATCCTCTGGTTCAATCTGTTTCGATTCGACCAGCCTGGCTACCAGCGAATGATCGCGCGTTATAGGCGTCAATTGCTGATCACGTAATAAATACGTACGACTATCGCCTACGTTGGCAATGTACGCCTTGTCATTTTGTACAAGTGCGGCTGTTACAGTGCTGCCCAGTCCACGTGCTGCGCTCTGTTGTTCTCCATAGCGTAAAATGGCTTTGTTTGCTTGCTGAATAGCCGCTCTTAATTGCTCTTCAATCGCCGTCACCACGACTGTTTCAGTCAGCTTACGTGTAATTTGTGTTACTGGCTGCTCTTCTGAAGAGAAGGATTGTTTGACCGTCTTGTCTAAAGATGCGGCGTCGAGCTTGATGGTTGGCTGCTCGGGGAGCGGCTTGAAGAGACTGTCCAGCGCCTTGCTGATAGTCTCCACCGCCAATCGGCTGGCTACCTCTCCTGCCTTGTACCCACCCATGCCATCAGCGACAATGAACAGGCCACGGTCCCCTACCTCCGACGACTCTACACGCTTATAGGCGCAATCTTCATTCTGGTCACGTTGTTTCCCAACATCAGTTTTATCAGCAGCAGTGAGTTTTAGATGCATTGAAAAGTACCTCACAGGAGCAGGAATCTTTGACGTTCGTTCCATGCTCACTATAGCATATAGTGGTATTCATGACAATTGAATCTTTCTAAATTACATAAAGTATGTTGAGTCCGGTTTTTTTTATAAGCGCCACTCACATATATATATAGAAGTATTCACCATATCATTCTATATACGGGACAGATAGGAAGAGGGTTGCGAATCATGGTAACTCTTCAGGTCCCTCTTTCCGGACTCCTGAAACACTCAGATGCGCCTGTCTATACGTTCGCTACTCTCTTCCCTTGCTCCCCTCTTTTGTGCGCGGCCTGAACTGCAGGCGAATAGCCGTACCTTTAAAACTGAAGGCTTCGCGCAGTCTGTTCTCAAGGTAGCGCTCGTAGGAGAAGTGGACCGCCTGGGGATCGCTGACGAAGAAGATGAACGTGGGCGGGTTGACCCGCGCCTGCGTGGCGTAGAAGATCTTAAGCGGTTTGCTGCGGATAACGGTCGGGTTGTGTTTCCGTATGGCGTCCTGGACGACCTCGTTGAGCTTCGATGTCGGCACGCGCAGGTAGCGCATCTCTGCGATCTTGAGCGCTGTCTCAAGGATCGATCTAACGTGGTAGCCCGTCTTCGCCGATGCAAAAATGACCGGTGCGTAGGGGATGAACTTGAGGTCCTCCGCGAGCCGCTCACGGTAGCTTTCGGCGCTCTCGATCTCATCTTTGGGATGTGGAAACTCCCCTGCGCGCTCAGCGCGCCGCTGCTCCTGCGCCAGGTCCCACTTGTTGACGACGACGACGACGCCCTTGGCGTGATCGGCGATCTCGCCCGCGATATGCGTGTCTTGCGCGGCGACTCCCTCGCTCGCATCTATCAGGAGCAGGGCAATATCGCAGCGATCGATGGCGCGCGTAGAGCGCAGGACGCTGTATTTCTCGACCCCCGGCGTGACGCGCCCACGTCGACGAATGCCCGCTGTATCGACTAATCTGATCCTCTGCCCCTGGAACTCAAGCTCGGTATCGATGGCGTCGCGCGTCGTCCCCGGCACTTCGCTTACAATCGAGCGCTGGAAGCCCAGCAGAGAGTTGAGGAGCGAGGATTTCCCGACGTTTGGTCGCCCGATGATGGCGATGCGGGGAATCTCTTCTTCCTCTTCGTCTTCGCTCTCGTCGGCTGGCGGCAGCTCCTCTACGATCCGATCGAGCAGGTCCCCGGTCCCCGTTCCCTGAATGGATGAAATATCGATCGGCTCGCCCACTCCCAGGCTATAAAATTCGACGACATCCAGGCGTCGTACGGCGTTATCGGCCTTGTTGGCCGCCAGAATCACGGCCTTGCTCGTGCGGCGCAGCAGATCGGCCACCTCTTCGTCGGCAGCTGTGATCCCCGAGCGCGCATCGACCATAAAGACGATCACGTCGGCCTCGTCGATCGCCAACTGCACCTGGGCCATGACGTGCTTCATAATATCGCCCGGCTGCCCGGTCAGTCCGACCTGTCCGACCGGTATGCCCGGTCCCATCTCAAGCCCGCCCGTGTCGATCAGCGTGAATATACGCCCATTCCATTCCACGTCGCCGTACAGACGATCGCGCGTCGTCCCCGGCATATCCTCGACGATGGCCATGCGTTCGCCGATCATACGATTAAAAAATGTGGATTTGCCGACGTTCGGTCGGCCCACGACTGCAACAAGTGGCTTCATGTGCGCCCCTCCACCCTTTCCTATACAAGAAGTTATAAGACAATTGCTGCCTATTATAGCATAAAAATCGTGGCGCGTCGTGGGCAGAGAACTACCTGAACAATTCGGACACCGACCTTCCATCGTGAATACGGCTGATCGCGCCCGCGAAGAGCTCCGCCACCGATAGGATGATCATATTTGGCAGCACCTTGTGCCTGGGAAGCGGAATAGAGTCCGTGACCACGATCTCTTTGATAGGAGCGTTAGTCAGACGTTCGATGGCCGGGCCCGAGAATACGCCGTGCGTAGCGCAGCAGTAGATATCACACGCCCCCTGCTCATGCACGACGCGCACTGCCTGCATCAAAGAACTCGCCGTGTCGATCTCGTCGTCGACGATAAGCACATTCCTCTCCCTGACGTTACCTATAATACCCATCGCATCGGTCTGCTCGTTATTGCCCAGCCGCCGCTTCTCAACGATCGCCAGCGGCGCCCCGAGCCGGTCCGCCAGCATACGGCCCTTCTTGGCGAAGCCCTCGTCAGCGGCGACGATCGTGAACGGGTCCAGCTCCTTCTCCACAAAGTAGCGTGCCTGGATGATCTGCGCGGTCAATTCGTCAACCGGGATATTGAAAAAGCCCTGGATCTGCCCCGCGTGCATATCCATCGTCAAAACGCGGTGAGCGCCGGCCACCGTAATACAATCGGCAATCAGGCGTGCAGTGATTGGAACTCTTGGCTGATCCTTTTTGTCGGTGCGGCCATAGGCGTAATAGGGGATAACAGCTGTAATACG
Source organism: Ktedonobacteraceae bacterium (assembly GCA_034438015.1). GTDB lineage: Bacteria > Chloroflexota > Ktedonobacteria > Ktedonobacterales > Ktedonobacteraceae > JACDAE01. Next base: position 7,571 of record DAOTTD010000300.1, read on the forward strand.
AGCGACGGAGGCGCGCTTCAAGGCATCGATCATGATCAGTAGTTCCATGATCGAGCGATTGACGGGAGAACTAAAGGGCTGAATAATAAAGACATCGTGTCCGCGTACGTTCTGATTTATCTTTACAAAAATGTTTTCGTTGCTGAACTGGAAGACGTCCGCGTCGCCGAGTGGAATGCGCAGGTGGCGGCATATCGCGGCAGCTAATGGTCTGTTCGCGTTGCCGCTAAAGATACTTAAGTTGTCCAATGTGCACCTCCTGATTGCCAAAAGTATATCACAATTGAATAAACACATGTGACGTGTTATTTGCAATCGTATGGCGATACAGTAGGCATGAAAAAAAGGCATGCCGGAAGGACAGTCAGGCAAGTTAGAACGAAGGGCACCGGCGCTGGTACCCTCTCACAACGAAACGTTATAGTTTAAATCGAGGGCTCCTCAGGACTCGAAATGAGGATGCGCAAGAAGCGACCGATGGCCCAGAAGACCAGAGCGTAAATCGCCATAGCAATAAGCGTCGACCATTCAAATGCCTGATAAGGTGGATGAATGGAAGGCGAGCGGACAATCGTGCTGAATGGGAATAGGATAATGTCGGTCAAGGCGTAGAGGAAGCCCGCAAACAGATTATTCGGGTCCGCACCTATCAACTTTAATATAAAACGGATAGCTAATGTTACCTCCAACACGGCTATAAACCATTGGAGGAAATCATTAAGCTTCCCGATTGCATATCTGACAGTGAGCGCCTCTTCGTGACGTGTCTCGTCGCTATTGACATCAGGAGCGCTACTATCGGCGGTAACCTGCTGCTGCTGCGGCGCTACGGGTCGCATCGGTAGGTCTTCCATACGATCTGCACGAGGAAGTGCGTCAGGTGGTACACTGGTTGGTTCATCGGGATAAGGATTGCTGCGCATCCTGCTTTCCTCCATACAACTAATCAAGCTCGCCTGAACGCGTAAAGTTAGCTATTTCTGTTCGGATTATAACATGAATTGCCTGTCCCACGCTATGGGCAATGAACGATATCTCGTCTCCCTAACAGTATTACGTCATCCGACATCTTCAGGGTACAAAATTGTCCTTTGTTCAATTGATTGAGCGCTTTGATTGTACTTACCTTGTCCTCTGGGAAGACGGTGCTGAGATCAACGATGATATACTCGACCGTTTTGTTGCTGATGGTGATATTGGGGAAAACGGTGATATATTGCCGCTCGCTGAGATGCGGATTGAGGCTCGTGCCAGTAGAGACGGACGCGTCTGGCGGGATCTCCGCCAGCAACTCCTGGATATGCGCCTGATGCACGGCTGGAATGGGCGTCGCCCAGAAGATGTTCAGATCTGGCACCAGTATAAAGTAGTTGAGGGTAAACATAACGATTAGCCAGGCGCAGGTAATCCACTGCAACTTCGGCAGCGAGATGCTCCTGGCTAACGCTGCCATACGGTCGCAAAAGCGTCTCCATACTGAGGTGCTTCTGTACGTTACAGTAGAGATGCGCGGCTGAAGCAGTGCCACCGAACGTGTTACGACCGGCAGTGTGCTGAATGTCTGCGTGAAGGCGCTGTATGCCAGCGTGGCCCTGTCCAATAAGGACCCCGGCCTGAGCTCCCCCAGGACCCTGCCCGGCGCTCCATCCGACGGTAGCTCTGCACTTTCGCTGCGCCACCCATACCATACTTTGACCAGGCGCTGTAAGCCAACGATGGCCGCCATCATGATGAAAGGTATAATGGCGGCGTTGTAGTGATACACTCCTGTGTAGAGCAACTTATCTCCGCTGAGCAGGTTAATCGCCAGACTCGGTAACGCCGGCAGCAGCCACTCGGGGGCCAGCAACGCGAGAAACCCTGTGCTGCGCAGCAGACTGGCCAGGTAGTAAATGCGGTCAAGTGTGACGAAGGTTATGATGAGCAACCAGGGATGCAGCATGATGTTGATTACTGCGCTTCCCGGTGTGCTTCCTAACGCGGTGTAGCGATACCAGAAGGTGTTGTGCTGCGTCCCCTGATAGAAGTGCGGCTCGATGATCGCTATCGCTATCAGGGACCAGAGCATGCCGCAAACGAAGAGCGTTGTCCCCAGTCGCGGCAACTTGTATTTCCAGATTACCAGGATGCCAAGCAGCCCGACTATGGCGGGAATCTCTTCTTTACACGCGCTGGCCAGTATACAGGCGATCACGAACCAGACGTAGCGCTTATAGGTGAGGGCCAGCAGCGCATAGAGCAGCAGCGGCGTCGCCAGTGATACCGGGTGAAAGTCGAAGATGTTTATTCCCAGCAGCGCCGGTGAGATGAGATACGCGCCTGCCATCACGGCGGCTAGCAATGGCCACTCCGGCAGGTATCTGCGCGTGAGCAGGTAGACGGGGAGCGCCCCGGTGGCCAGGACAAGCGTCTGAAAGATCAGCAGTATACGCGGATCGGCGTGAAATACATACAGTAACGAGAGTGGCAGAATGATTGGCTCGACGTGCTGGGCAAGACGCGTCGGCGGACCAAACCAGTTGTCTCCCTGGTTCGTCCAGGCGAAAGGATGCCCGTGAATCGTGTTCCAGAGCACCTGGTCCAGATTGCCTAGATCAAATGCTGTGGCTTTGAACATAACATAACGGAGAATCGACTGATAGCTCATGACGATTATGTACACGATTATCATAAGCACCAGGAGCAACCATGCGAGTTGGACCTGGTTAAGCTGCCGCGTGTGTAGCGAGAGTCTTTTCATTTCTTTTCTTCATACCACTATAATAGATTGCCAGATTCCTATACCTACAAGAATCATAAACGACCAGACGATTACAAATTCAGGCCATGTCCCCGTACGAAAGCGCCAGCGCGGGTCAGGCGGAAAGCCGAAGCGTTTGTGATTGGGCCAGAAAAGCGGAACGCCCCCTAGCGTCAGGGCGTCGGCGGCGATATGCATGATACAGCCGAACAAAACTCCGAAAAAGACCAGGTGCGAGGCACCTACAAACGACGCTGGTACTACAAGATTTTGCTTGTCTAGTAGATAGATTACCACTCGCTCCAAACCGATCGCCAGCAATGCGCCGATCGCCAGCCCTAAAAGGCTATGAAAGATGGTGCGATGACCCGCGATACGCTGAATCTCTTTACTTACAATACCTAATTTATGCCCCATTGTACTACGCGCGTTGTCGATATCCGGCAAAAGCGAGCCAAAACCCACTGCGAAGTAGTAAACAGCCTTCTTTACAATTAGAACGAGAGGAATCGTCTTTGCTAACGTCAATGGGTCTCCTGTCAAATGAACCAGGCTATCAAACACAATTCCTGCCGTTAAACCCATCAGTAGATGCGATCTGCCTTCCATTTCCCCTCTGTCTCCTGGCTGTAAACATATTTTACGGGCAATTGTAGGGGGTTCTGGAACAAATGTCAACATTCAGTAGGAGTCCGGGTGAGCATCAGGTTTTTGCACCGAATCGGCACCCCTCTCAGCCCCAGTATCCCAAATGTAGGGGCGCGGTTCACAAGCCCGCGCGCTCCCCAGGCCGGCGCGCGGGCTTGTGAACCGCGCCCCTACATGTCCGGCAACCGGATATAGATTGCGTCGTTCTCTATTTTTACCGGGTACGTAGTGAGGTCCTGTCGCGCCGGGCCGCGCAGGACCTTCCCTGTGCGTACGTCGAATTGCGAGAGATGCCACGGACAGGTGAGGACGTATCCTTCTAACTCCCCATCGTTGAGGGGTCCGCTGATATGCGTGCAGTTATCGGTAAACGCGTAAACGCTCCCCTCGACCTGTGCCAGGCAGATCAGTTCACCATCTACTTCAACCGATAAAAGTTCTCCTTCGTCCAGTTCGCTCTGTTCCGCCGCTTTGTAAAAATCTGCCATCTGGTTCCGCTTAAATCCCTCTTTGCCGCACGGGCAGGATCACGCCACTCACGCCGTCGCTGGCAGACGATACCAGGAAGATGGCCGCCTCTGCCAATGACTCCAGGCTGACCCATTTTGTGCTTAATGCCTCGGGCGAGGGCTTGAGGTCATTCAGGTTGGATTGCGTGATCAAGAGTCCTGGCCCAATGGCGTTGACGTAAATACCAAGCTTGCTGCCCTCTCTGGCGAAGGTGTAGGTGAGGGCGTCAACTCCCGCTTTGGCGCTGTTATAGGCCGCCATCTTGGGACTTGAGCTCTCGACGCCGCCGGCGCGGCTGAAGTTAAGGACCTTCCCCCCGCCTTGACTCCTCATGACCGGCCAGACTGCGCGTGTGCAGAGAAATGTCGTTAGCAGGTTATTGTTCAGCTCGCTCTGCCAGTCCGCCAGACTGAGCTCGTCGGAGGGTCCGTACTTTGTGAGGCCGCCGGCAAGGTTGACCAGGATGTCGATGCGCTCGTAAGCCCCAAGCGCTTCGTCGATGAGGGTCTTCGCGCCCTCTTCGGTGGTAAGATCGGCGGCAACCGGCAGGACCATCTCGATGCCGCTGTCTCGCAACTCCTGGGCGCGCGCTTTGACCCGCTCCTCGTTGCGCGCGCTGATGACGAGGTCGGCTCCCTCGCGCCCAAATGCCTGTGCGAGCGCGAAGCCCGCCTGCCCCGCCTGGCTGACGCCGGTGATGATCGCTGCTTTTCCTTCTAGACGCATCTATTCTTCCTCTTCTTCTATTATGTTGGGTGTCTCTAGCCCAGCCATAGCCAGGCCGCGATGCAGTACGCGTAATGAGAGAAATGCGCATTTGGTCCGGGCTGGACTGATGTCGATGCCCAGATCCTCCAGGACGTCTTCTTTGCCGAGCGCGACGACCTCCTGGACCGTTTTGCCCTCGATCTTCTCGGAGAGCATCGATGCCGCTGCCTGGCTGATTGCACAGCCGCGCCCCTGGAAACGTACCTCTTTGATGCAATCCCCTTCAACCAGCAGATCCATCGCCAGTTGATCGCCGCATAACGGGTTCGAGTCCTCGGCATGCACGTCGGGTTGTTCGAGCTTCCCGTAGTTGCGCGGGTTGCGGTAGTGATCCAGGATATATTCGCGATAATAGTCCATTGACATAAGATTAGTCCTTCACGGCGTCTACAGCTTGAAGATCGTTTTCGCTTTGTGTAGACCCTGCACGAGTGTGTCGATCTCTTCTTTGAGTGTATAGACGTAGAAGCTGGCACGCGCCGTTGCCGAGAGTCCATAGCGCTCCATCAGCGGCTGCGCGCAGTGGTGTCCGGCACGAATGGCTACGCCCGCCTCTTGATCGAGGATCGAGGCCAGGTCGTGCGGATGAATATCGTCGAGCGTGAAGGAGATGACTCCACCGCGCGCATTTGCGTCGGGACCGTAGATGGTGAGGCCCGGTATGCTCTGCAACTGCTCCATCGCGTAGGTCGTGATCTCGCGTTCGTGCTGCAGGACGTTCTCCATACCCAGCTCGTTCAAGTAATCGACCGCAGCTCCCAGGCCGATCGCTTCGGCGATGGCCGGCGTGCCCGCTTCGAACTTCCAGGGCAGGTCGTTCCAGGTCGATTCGCGCAGACTAACCTTGCGGATCATGTCGCCTCCGCCCATGAACGGTGGCATGGCCTCCAACAGGTTGCGCTTGCCGTAGAGAACGCCGATGCCTGTGGGTCCCAACATTTTGTGTCCGCTGAAACACAGGAAATCGACATCTAGGGCCTGCACGTCAACCGGCAGGTGCGGCACGCTCTGGGCGGCGTCCAGCAGGACGAGCGCGCCGGCGGCATGCGCCTGGACGATCATCTCCTGGACGGGGTTGATTGTGCCCAGCACGTTCGACATATGAGTGATCGCGACCAGCCTGGGACCTTGCTGCAAGAGTTGGGTGTAGATGTCCTGGCGGAGCAGTCCATCGTCGGTAACAGGAATAAATTCCAGCCGCGCCCCCGTGCGCTGCGCCAGCAATTGCCACGGCACGAGATTGCTATGATGCTCCATCTCGCTCAGGATGATCATGTCGCCGGTGTGAATGTTTGCGTTGCCCCAGCTATAGGCCACCAGGTTGATGCTCTCGCTGGTGTTGCGCGTGAAGATCACCTGTTTACTCTGGCGGGCGTTGATGAAGCGCGCGACTTTGACGCGGGCCTTCTCCATTGCCGCCGTCGCCGCTTCGCTGATCTCGTACACTCCGCGATGCACGTTGGCGTGATAGGTGCGATAGTATGTGTTCATGCTCTCGATGACGGACAGCGGCTTCTGCGAGCTCGCCGTGCTATCGAGGTAGACAAGCGGCTTATCGTGTACGCGTCGTGAAAGGATGGGGAAGTCCTGGCGGATTTCCTCCACCGTGCGCCTCTCGCGGTCCGTAGCTCTTTTATTCTCTGTTGTTACCATGCCACTCCTTGATTTCCTATTGTAGGGGTCGGGCTTGACCCCTACATCACCTGGGGCGATCAATATTCGGTCAACTTGATCTCTTCGTCTGCCGGATTGCCATCAAGATGGACGGCTCCCTCGTCAACGCCTTCGATCTCCCAGCGTTCCTGCGCATCGACCCAGGTGTCGGCCTCGGTCTGGTATTCGCCACGCATGCGGCGCACGATGCTCCGGCGCAGGCGAATGCGCAGGTTTTCGAGCGGGATACGCTGCAGCACCGGCTCGAAGAAGCCCTGGACGATGATGCGCTCGGACTCTTCGCGTGAGATGCCGCGCACCATCAGGTAGAAGAGCTGTTCTTCGTCGATCTGCCCGCTGGTGGCACCGTGGCTGGCGCTTACCTGGTTGGCGGCTATCTCCAGGCCGGGAATAAATTCACCGCGAGCGTGCTTGCTCAGCAGGAGTCCGTGCGCCGAGAGGAACGAGGCCGTCTGCTGCGCTCCTGGCTCGACGCGGATCATGCCGTCGAACTCGACGCGCGAATAGTCGGTGAGGACGCCTTTGACCAGCGTCTCCGCGTTGGTCGAGAGCGCGGCGTGGTCCGAGAGCGTGTTGATGGAGTAGCGCTGTTCGTGGTCGGTAAAGAAGATGCCGACGAGTTCGCCCGCGCTGCCATTCCCCTTCAATCCCAGTCCCAGCGTGGAGAGGGTGACTTTGCTGCCCAGGTCCGCCATGACGAAGGTGACGTTGCCGTCTTTTTCGTAGATGGCGTTCTTGTTTGTGATGCTCCAGGTGTTCTGGTCGAGGTCCTGCAGATTGCTGAACTCGACGCTGGCTTCGTTCTTCGCGTACACCTCGACGACATCGCTCAACAATGCTTCGCCCGTGACGTTCGAGGTATACTCCTCTACGAAACGCACGCTGCTCTGCGCCTCGGCGATGATCAGGGTGTGCGAAAATGTAGCGGCGGCGGCGTCAAGCCAGACCTGCGCTAAAATGGGTGCCTCGATCTCGACGCCCTGAGGGACGTACAGGAAGAAGCCGCCGCTCCAGAACGCCGCATGCAGTGCTGTATACTTGCTTGCTGTGACGGGGACGGCCTCGGTCATGAAGTACTTCTGGACCAGTTCGGGATACTCGCGTACCGCTGTGTCCAGATCGGCCAGAATGACGCCCTGCTGCTTGAGTTCCTCGCTCAGTTCGCTATGTACTACCGAGCTGTTCTGCTGGATGATCAGGCCCGAACGCTCGTTGACCAGAGTCTCCTGCAAGGACTGCTCGATTGATGCGGGTAGTGCTCCGTTGGTCTCTACGGGAGTGTATGGAGTGAGCTGCTGAAATTTGAAGTTCGAGACGGTGCGGTGCGTGCCCAGGTCGCCACGGCGTCCCAGTGGAGCGGGCGTGCTCTCGTAGACCTCCCAGGCATGCAGGCGCTTTTTCAGCATCCACTCAGGCTCCCCCTTCTGGCGCGAGAGTTCCTCGACGGCGCTGCGCGAGAAGCCTGTTGCCAGTGGCTTAAGCATGGTTACTCACCTCACTCGCTGAACTCGCACTTTCCTCACCGCTTGTTTCGTTGCTATCCTCGCTCGGTCTGAGCCATTCGTAGCCACGGTCCTCAAGCTCAAAGGCTAACTCTTTGCCGCCTGACTTGACGATGCGCCCATCGAACATGACGTGCACGAAGTCGGGCGTGATGTAGTTGAGCATGCGCTGGTAGTGGGTGATGAGCAGGATGCCCAGGTTCGGCCCGGTCAGCGCATTGACGCTGTCGGAGACGATTCTCAGTGCGTCGATGTCCAGGCCGGAGTCAGTCTCGTCCATCATGGCGATCTCGGGCTCCAACAGAGCCATCTGCAGGATCTCGGCGCGCTTCTTCTCACCACCAGAGAAACCATCGTTGATCGAACGGTTGATGAAGCTGTTATCGACTTTGAGCAGGCGCATCTTCTCTTGCAGCAGCTTGCGGAACTCGCCGGGTGGCACGCTCTTGCGCTTGTTCATCTTGCCTGTGGGATTGTCGCCCTCCTCAAGTGGCTTGTTGCCCTCACGCACCGCCTCAAGCGAACGGCGCAGAAAGTTGGCGACGCTGACGCCGGGGATCGACATGGGATATTGGAAAGCCAGGAAGAGCCGCATACGCGCGCGGCGATCGGGCGAATATTCCAGGATGTTTTCACCCTTAAACCAGATCTCCCCATCGGTTACTTCATACTTGGGGTTGCCCATAATTACATTTGCGAGCGTGCTTTTGCCTGAGCCATTCGGCCCCATAAGTGCGTGTATTTCGCCCTGGCGCACAACAAGATCGACGCCACGTAAAATCGGCTTTCCCTCAATATTGGCGTGAAGATTCTTAATTACAAGTTCTGATCCCATTACGAGACACCTTCCTTATGATGATAATAAAGGGCGAAATATCGCTTCGCCTTCTTTGCGAACGTAGGATAGCTCTGCATCCATCCGAGCCATGCCATGCCATTCAGTTGTGTGAGTGAAAGCGCCTGGGATGTAATAAGCTTCCCAGGAATTGGATCACCGTCCACAGCACAGACGCGGCGCTTTCACTAGCCGCGACCCAGCGGCGTTCACAACTGCTTTTTAATGGTGTGCTAGTTGCGGAGCGGCGTATTCGGTTCAGCGCTCGGCGCAAAACTTGCGATACCTACGTGAATATCTGAGAGCGCGATAAACTGCGCGTTCTTGCTCTCTGCCGACTCGGCTATCAGGTCTGCCAGCGTCATGCCATCAAGGGTGTTTGCCACGGCGTCGCGCACCTTTGCCCACAGGTACTTGGTTCTGCACGAGTCCAGAAAATTGCAGATCTGATTCATCTCGCCCTCGGTGGCACAGATCATTGGCGCAATGGGGCCCTCCAGAATGCGTACGATCTCACCCATGGTGATCGTCGCCGGGTCCCTGCTCAGCTTGTAGCCGCCGTGCGCGCCGCGCGTGCTCACCACCAGCGGCGGCTCGGCCTCGCGCAGTAGCTTCACCAGTTGCTCCAGATATGCTAGCGGCAGCATCTCAGCTTGCGATATATCAGTTAGCGAGCGAGGACGCTCACCATAGTGGCGAGCAAGATCGACCATGATCCGTACGCCATATTCGCCTTTTGTAGAAACCCGTAACATCATGGCCTCTCCCTTCTCGTCGCATCGACAGATGGTATGTCGTGTTTCATCGGTATCCTACCAGATTAATCCGACCTATTAACTAGGATATATTTTAGCACTAGAAGTAGGAGAGCGTCAACTGTTCCAGGCTGCGTTTTAATGCCGCTTGCGCCCCACAACGATCTGGCGCGTGCCTTTGCCGAATGGTTTCCAGTCGTAACTGCCGTAGATGGCCTCGATGGCATAGCCGCTTGCCAGGAAGAGCAACTGTAGTTCACGTGGAAAGAAGATGTGCATGTCGAGTGTGGTGAGGTAGCGCTCGTTCTCGCCGCTCTCGAAGAACTTTTCGTGCGTCCAGACGATGTGCTGCAATTGTTCAAATGTGTCGTATTTGCGGCTACTGTACAATAGCATGGTGAAATTGCTTTCGGGCGCGGGTATCTCGTCTTCGAGGTAGACGTTCGAGGGCCGGTTCAGCGCGTCGCTCAGGTAGTCGATGTCGGGCAAAAAAGTGTCGACGACGAAACGACCATTCGGCGCGAGGTGATCGAACGTGTTGCGAAAGGCGTCCATCTGCTGCTCGATCTCGTGGAGGTGGGTGATGGAGTTGAAGGGCAGGAAGATCAGGTCGAACTCCCCCTTGTGCTCAAGCTTGTAGTCCGTCATATCTCCCCGATGCAATGTGACGCGTTGTTGGACCTCTTCCGGCTCCTGTTGTAGCTTCCGTTGGTACGCCTGCAGCATCTCGGGCGCGATATCCAGCCCCTCCATCTGAAAGCTGCCTGGACCGTGCAGCAGCTCGATGCCGATGCGTCCGCTCCCACATGCCAGTTCCAACACACGCTGCGGCGTATAGCGCATCACCAGTTCGCGCCAGAACGGCACATCCTGTTCCGACTGCCCCTGATACTCCAGGTCGTAATCGTCGACCCGCTCGTAGTATTCTCCCATGTCATATGACATCGTTTTGTTTCCTTTTGAAAAAATGCGCAAAAGTTCAGTATAGCAGTATACGGACGCTGCTACGCGTATTCTAACGCAGAGCTTAGCATAAGGATGCCTATTTATGCAAGCGTTCTCTGTAAACTGGGTGCCCGTCAATTTGTTTCTGCCATATTGACATTTCATCGCGCGCGTCCTACATTTATCCTTAATAATGAAGAAGCCATAATCCAGTCATCAGAGAATGGAAACGCCAGTGCGCAAGCCCTCCGAGCCAATCATCTACAATCGTATGGCAGCCCTGCGCGCCGAGCGCGGCCTCTCGCGCCAGGAACTCGCGCAGGCCCTGGACATAAGCTACCAGGACCTCGGCTACCTTGAACTCGGCGCATATAATCCTGACCTGGACCTCGCCTTCCGCGTCAGTGAGTACTTCGGCCTCCCTATCGAGAGCATCTTCTCGCGCCAGCCCTTTGGCGAAGAGGGATATGGTCGCAATGTATAGACTCTTAATAGACAGGTTATAATAGTAAGAGGAAATAGCAGCAGAAAGGGGCGCCACGATGATAACGCAGAGTAACTCTTCAGGTCCCCTTTTCTTGACTCATCAGCGCCAAAGGCGCTTCACAAGGGCTTGAGTGTGGATGGCGGGGTTTGCGGCCCGGGGCCGCAAACCCCGCCATCCACACTCAAGCCGGGCGAGCCGCCGGCGGCGGCGAGGAGACCTGAATAGATACAGCGCAGATAGAAATAGACGGCTTCAAAAGCTTCAAAGACTTCAAAGTAGAACTGGCCCCTTTCCAGGTCATCGTTGGCCCCAACGGCTCCGGGAAAAGCAATTTGTTTGATGCGCTTCAGTTATCATGTTGAAAAAGAACACGAACAGGCACAACGGGAATGCCGACCGACCAGGGCGAACGTGAACTCATGCTGGATCGGCAGTCTCGCTTCTCCTTCCGCTGAAGGAAAAAGCTGCTGCAACAAGCCTAATCGCCGCTTTGTGCCCTGGTGGGCGGGGAACCGTCTTTTTCAGGTGGTCGACTTTCCCACATAGGCACAGGCCACAAAGTCTCGACTTAGATCCTCCCGCTGTTCCCACCAGTTTAGCAGGTCCCCTGCCACTTGCAAGCTCTCTGCTACCAATTGGTATATGAGTCTCTCAAGTAGAGCTTGGGCACATGATGGTGAGGATCGGTGACGTAAGCAGAACTCTCATTTGCTGTGGTAAAATGCTCCATACAGTCGAGCGAACCTTGATGAGCAAGCATTGCTTGCCCTGCATTGTGGGGATGCTCGTCCTCTTGCCAGAAAGATAGGGGAACGTATGCAACACCCTCAGCGGAAAGATACGTGGGCCAGTGGTGCAGCCTACGAGCCGTATGTAGGCCGTTGGAGTCGAGTGGTCGCCCGCGAGTTTGTAGCCTGGCTCGCGATCCCACCAGGGGCCCGTTGGCTCGATGTTGGGTGTGGAACCGGTGCGCTCAGCCAGACCATTCACGACGTGGCGTCCCCTCGCGAAATCACGGGTATTGATCCATCGGAGGGCTACCTCACGTTCGCAGGCCAGCAGGTACCAGATCGTCGTGTCAGATTTCGTCTTGGAGAGGCACAAGCCTTGCCGGAAGCGTCAGCCAGCTATGATGCAGTCGTCGCTGGACTCGTTCTCAACTTCGTGCCGCAGCCCAGCCAAGCGGTCGCTGAAATGCACCGGGTGGCACGCGTGGGGGGGGACAGTGGCGGCGTACGTCTGGGACTATGCAGGCCAGATGCAGCTGATGCGCTACTTCTGGGACGCAGCCGTGGCGCTCGATCCCGCCGCTTCCCACCTGGATGAGGGGCAACGCTTCCCCCTCTGCCAACCAGAGCCACTCATGCAGCTGTTTCGCGCCGCAGGGTTGCGCGAGGTCGAAGTACGCCTGATCGACATCCCCACGGCCTTCCGCGATTTTGAGGACTACTGGTCCCCCTTTCTTGGTGGGCAAGGGCCTGCCCCTAGCTATACGATGTCCCTCTCAGAGGAGCGACGCAGTGCCTTGCGCGAACGCCTTCGCGCCACATTGCCGATGGCCGCCGATGGATCGATCCATCTCATCGCAGGGGCTTGGGCTGTCCGTGGCGTACATGACCATCTGTAGACGCACACGCCAGATGAGCAGCACGGAAGGCGACTGAGGCAGTAGCAGGAGACAGCGCTTCGATGAAGAGCAGGGGAAAAACCAGCTGGCTGAAACACAAGGCCACCAATGACAGGTCGTCTACCAACGCAGGGTGGGAGACAGAAAGGCGACGACGATGATGGACACCAAGGAGCGCAACTTTGCTCCACTCATCCATGTTTCCTTAATTGAATCAGGAATATAGTAAAGAAGCCGACGAGCCATATAGTAACTATCTTATTTTGATTGTTCATTGCGATGCAGATAATCCTGATAATAAGAAAGCACTGAAATATCGTTATCTTTCTGGCTATAACCTGGTACGTCAGTCTGAGGAACTTGAACGCGTAACCTTGATACCTGTTATCCCTATACATGAGATCGAGTCCTGGATGCTAGCGGCGAATTATGAAGTGCTGCAGGATGTGCTTATGACAGATATGAAGCCACAACAACTCGGTCTGGTGAGTAAAGTAAGACAGGTTGAGTTTGAACCTAAGCCCAAAGAGAAGCTAGATCAGATTATAGAAAAAGCACGAGGGGTGCGTTCTCGTCGGCGCTATCAAGTAAAACGTGAAGATCTTTATGAGCCTCCAGGCCGTCGCATTAGTTTGGAACGACTGTATGGGGTTCCATCCTACAAACAGTTTATTGACGATTTTACAGAAGCCCTAAAAGCTCTCAAACTTATACATTAGAGCTTGCTACTACCTGTACCATACTTCCATTGCGCATTATCACCCTTGCTATTGACATCATACATGACTCACGACCCATAACCTGATACAATAAAGCGAGAAGGTCCCGACGACCCGCGCGCGTATCTCATCCGTGCGCACGATCCCGTAGAGAACCGTAGTATGTACGTGCAGGAAAGAGTACCATGCTTATGCCTTATACTTCCATCCGCGAGCTTGCCGACGAGCTTCATTCGGGCCTGATCACTCCCTCCGAGCTGGTCGCGGAGACGCTGGCGCAGATCGATGAGCAGGACGGCGCGCTTAAAGCTTTCATTACCGTATTGCGCGATCAGGCATTCAGGGACGCGGAACGGCTTGAGCGCGAACAGCGCACGGGCCTCTATCGCAGCCAGCTCCATGGCGTCCCTATCGCGATCAAAGATCTTATCGCGGTGAAAGATGTGCGCCTGTCCGCCAGTTCGCGCGTGCTGGCCGATTATGTGGCACCAGAGGATGCGATGGTGGTCGAGCAGTTGCGTAAGGCAGGGGCGATCATTATTGGCAAGACGAATACTTTCGAGTTCGCGTATGGACCCTATGCGCCGCCGACTCACAATCCCTGGAATGCCAATCATACGACCGGTGGCTCCAGTGGTGGCTCGGCTGCTGCGGTGGCGGCTGGCCTGTGCCCCGGCGCGATTGGGACCGATACGGGCGGCTCGATCCGTATCCCGGCTGCCTGCTGCGGCGTGACCGGTCTCAAGCCGACCTATGGACGTGTGAGCTGCTACGGTGTTATTCCTCTGAGCTGGACCCTTGATCACGTCGGACCCCTCGGGCGCAGCGCGGAGGATTGCGCCATTCTTTTCGATGCCATTGCGAAGTACGATCCGCGCGATCCTAATAGCGTTTCCGGTCCGCCGATCGCGCCGAGCCGCTACACGGCTACGTTGATAGGCGGGACAGAGGGGCGCGGCCCGCTTTCGCTGCAGGGCTTGAAGCTCGGCGTGCCCCAGGAAGCCTTTGTCGCTCCGCTCGATCCAGAGGTGCGCGCCGCCTGGCGGGCCGCTCTGCACGTTCTGGAGGAGGAGGGTGCCGAGTTCGTCGATGTGGAGCTGCCGCGCCCGACGATGGAGCTCTATCGCACGATCCAGAAGCCGGAGGCAACGCTGGCCCACATGGAGAAGGGCTGGTTCCCGGCACATGCCGCTGCCTATACTGATACTGTGCGTTCTCGCCTGCTCGAAGGTCAGGCTATTACGGCGGTCGCTTACCTGAAGGCGCAGCATGAGCGACGCGCCTTCTCCAGCGCCCTGCGTGGGCTGATGCAGCGTGTCGATGCCTTCGTGCTCCCGACTCTGCCCATCCCTGCTCCGGCGCTGGCACAGACGGCGCAGGATATCGAGGTCGATGGTGTGATCGAAAATGCGACGACGGCCCTGCTACGGCTGACAATGCCGTTCAATCTCTCTGGCCTGCCTGCCGTTTCGTGTCCCTGCGGCTTCTCGTCGAACGGCCTGCCCATTGGTCTGCAGATCGCGGGCAAGCCCTTCGAGGAGGCGACGGTTCTGCGTATTGCCCATGCCTATCAGCAGTTGACGGACTGGCATCGCCGAGAGGCCCAGCCCGCCGCTGCGGAACAGTAAGCTCAATTTTGTTAACCCTGTTGCACCTGCGTAGAGTTAGCCTGCCATCAAGGAAACGTCGTAAGTATCAGCCCGTCGGGAGGGAAGAGTCTATGCCGCCAGAAAATAGCGACGCTTTACACCAGGCGCTCGTCGATCAGGTGAAGTCGAATGGGTATATTCAATCTCCGAGCGTTGAGGCGGCCTTTCGCGCTGTGCCACGTCACCTGTTCCTGCCCGACGTGGCGCTTGAGGAGGTCTATCGCGATAAGGCGATTGTTACGAAGTCGATTAATGGTCAGTTTGTAAGCTCCTCCTCGCAGCCCGCGATTATGGCGATTATGCTGGAGCAGTTGCAGTTGCAGCCGGGCCAGTGCGTCATGGAGATCGGGGCCGGTACGGGCTATAACGCGGCCCTGATGGCGCATATCGTCGGCGACTCGGGCCTTGTTGTAACGATCGATATCGATGAGGATATTGTGGAGGGTGCGCGCGCCCATCTCGCGGATGCGGGCTTCGGGCGTGTGAATGTTGTGTGTACCGATGGCGGCCTGGGCTATCCCGAGACCGCTCCTTACGATCGCATCATTCTGACGGTCAATGCCGCCGATATCACTCCCTCCTGGCGCTCTCAATTGAAGCCGGATGGGCGCCTGCTGCTCCCATTGCTCCTGCGTGGCCCGCAAGCATCGGTCGCTTTCGCTCCGGTCGCAGATCACATGGAGAGCCTCTCTGTCAGCGCCTGCGGCTTCGTGGGCCTGCGCGGTGCCTTTGCAGAGGCGGATACCGTGCTTCAGCTCCATCCCGAACCCGGCGCGCTCGTTCTGCACCCCGGCACAACGCGCACGCTCGCTGCACAGACCATCTACGAACTGTTGCAGGGTCCAGCCCAGGATCTCCCTCTGCCCATCCAGGTCTCGCCGCGTATGCTCTTTTCTGGACTCAGCTTCTGGCTCGCCCTGCACGAACCGCTCTTCGGCACCCTGTCTGCGTCCGGTCCCCTGGCGGAGCAGCACGTGATCCCTGAGCTTTTTACCTTCACAGGAAAGTTTCCTTCGGTCAGCACAGGCGGCCTCTTCGTTGCAGACGCCATGAGCGTACTTATGCGGGATCCCGCTTCTATTGCTCCCGCCGAGGCGCCCGATGCCTTCGGTCTCTCTATACGCAGCTTCGGCCCAGCCGCCGCGCTCGCCGATCGACTCAAGGACCTGATTATGGCCTGGGATGAGGCAGGTCGTCCCGGTGAGCGCCAGCTCTGTATCAGCGCGTATCCACACGCTCAACATTACCCATTGAACAAGTCAGACGTGGTTATAGCTAAGAGGTGGACTGATTTTGTGTGTAACTGGTCATGAAAAGAGGCAGGACAAGGATCGTATTGGCTCGCTCCACGAGCCGATAACCATATAGTAGGGAGGGAGCTTGCCTCCCTCCGGTTCCCCAAGACGTTCATGTAGGGACTACACCACCCAGAATGAAAAAGAGTAGAATAGGGGAGGATGCTTCAACCCAGAGATCGGAAGTTCTTAGTGCTGCGAGCCAGTCCCAAGACTGATCGGGGTGCG
>DAOTTD010000301.1:0-7226 GCA_034438015.1 Ktedonobacteraceae bacterium
CAATCAAGCTGAAAGCAACCGATTCAGCCTTACCAACAATAACCCGCTCAACGTTCCCAACAACACGTTGCACCGCGGTTGCTAAATCCTGTACTGACTGCATTCTCTAATCTCCCAGTCGAGGGCATACATATCAACAAATCCATAATCGTTAACAGTGTATCCCATGTCGCCCTAAAGAGACAAGGGATCGCACGAACATGCGTACGTTAGAGCTGCTCTGACACCCAATGACCCTATTGCATAATGTACGTCGCGTGACGGGCTTTTGTTGCATCCTTTAACTTAAGGTACCGCATCTATCTGAAAGAGGGCTGAACAGCCACGACTATTTTCCCCGAGGGGCTATGCTCACAAGCGCGAGTATGCTATGATAATGGGCAGGAAATTTAGCCAATAATCTTATCTATCGTACGAGAATGATTCAAAACGATAAGAACAGCGTCGAGGAACTATACGCAATAATACGCGGCGATGTGCAAGGGGTCGGCTTTCGCTATTTTGTAGTGCAGCAAGGCCGGACCCTTGGATTGCGCGGGTACGTACGCAATGAGAGCAACGGCGACGTAGAAGTGCTTGCTCAGGGACCGCGACCCGCCCTCGAACGTCTCCTCGCGCTGCTACAGAGAGGGCCAGCGGCAGCCGACGTGCGCACAGTCAAGGCGACCTGGCGGGCGCCTACCGAGCACGTCAGCGGCTTTCACGTGCGCTGGTAATAGATGAAGAAGGACGTAGCTATGATTGATCGCGAGATGGTACAACATGTAGCAAAGCTCGCCAGGCTGGGCCTGAGCGAGGAAGATATCGAGACCTTTGGAGGCCAACTCTCCGTCATTCTGGAGAATATCCGCATTCTGCAGGAGGTGGATGTAAGCGGAGTCTCGCCGACGGCGCACGCCTCGCGCCTGACCAATATTATGCGCACGGACACACCACGCCCGTCCTTTCCCCCTGAGGTGCTGCTGGCAAACGCACCCGAGCAGGAAGATAACTGCCTGAAAGTCAACGCAGTATTGGAGGGAGAGTAGCACATCATGACGGAACTTCACGAACTGACTATCTCCGAGGCGGGAGATCTGCTGCGTCAGAAGAAGATCTCAGCAGTCGAACTGACAAAGGCGCATCTTGAGCGCATCCGCGCGGTCGAGCCACAGGTTCGAGCGTTCACACTTATCACCGACGAGCTCGCCCTCCAGCAAGCGGAGGAGGCGGACCGGCGCTTCGCCAGCGGCGAGCAGGTCTATCCGCTGACCGGCATTCCGCTCGCGATCAAAGACGTGATCTGCACCAAAGATATCACGACGACCTGCGGCTCACGCATGCTGGAGAACTTCAAGCCGCCCTACGACGCGACCGTGATGAAGCGTCTCAACGCGCAGGGGATCGTTATGGTGGGCAAGACCAACATGGACGAGTTCGCTATGGGTTCTTCCACGGAACATTCCGCGTTCTTCCCGACGCACAATCCGTGGGATCTTGAGCGCGCTCCCGGTGGCAGCAGTGGCGGCTCGGCAGCGGCAGTGGCGGCAGGGATGGCGATGGGAGCATACGGCAGCGATACGGGTGGCTCGATCCGGCAACCGGCATCGCTGTGCAACGTGGTGGGACTGAAGCCAACCTACGGGCGCGTCTCGCGCTTCGGACTGGTGGCCTTCGGCTCCTCGCTGGACCAGATCGGTCCGTTCGCGCGCAGCGCCCGCGACGCCGCAACGCTGCTCCAGACCATCGCCGGGCATGACTCGTGGGACGGCACCAGTTCTCCAAATTCCGTGCCGGACTATAGCGCGGCCCTCTCAGGGAACATCAAGGGCCTGAGAATCGGCGTGCCGGACGAGTACTGGGTCGAAGGGACGCAACCCGGCGTCGTCAAGGCGGTGCGCGAGGGCATCGAACGCCTGCGTGAACTGGGTGCCGAGGTCAGTTCGGTCTCGCTGCCCTACACAAAATACGCCGTCGCGGCGTACTACATTATCGCACCAGCGGAGGCGAGCGCGAATCTGGCGCGTTACGATGGCGTCAAGTACGGCTACTCGTACCGCGATACCAGCGATATGTGGGAGTCGATGGAGAAGACGCGCCAGTATGGCTTCGGGCCAGAGGTCAAGCGGCGCATTATGCTCGGCACATACGCGCTCTCGGCGGGCTACTACGATGCCTTCTACAAGCAAGCCGAGAAGGTGCGCACACTCATCACGCGCGACTTCGAGCAGGCATTTGAGCGCTTCGATGTCCTGGTCAGTCCAGCATCACCGACGGTCGCCTTCAGAATCGGCGAGATCTCCGATCCGTACCAGATGTACCTGTTGGACGTGTTCACCATTCCGGCGAATCTGGCGGGCATCTGCGGCGTCTCGATTCCCGGCGGTTTCAGCGAGGGTCTGCCGGTGGGCATGCAATTGCTGGGCCGGGCATTCGATGAGGAGACCATTCTGCGCGTGGCCGACGCCTTCGAGCGCGTGACGGATTATCACACACACTGGCCTGAGCTTTAGCGGCCAATAATTTCAACGAACCCAGGCCAGTAGGGATGGGCCTTGCGCCCATCCAGCCCCCAGAGCGGAACCATGCCCGGGAGTGAGCAAGTCGGATGGGTGCAAGGCCCAATACCATTGACTTCATGATGTCGGCAGGAGGGACAAGGGGCGGATGGGGCCTGGGAGTTCTCTCACCGACCCATTTTTTGAGCACCCATCGGGGTAGGGACCAGCTTCCAGCGCGTCCGCGATTTATCGGTTTCCTCCCCTCTGGCGACGAGAAAAACGTGCCCACGGAGAGGAACATGATAAATAGGACGCGCTGGAAGCTGGTCCCTCCCCCAAAAAATCTCTCGTCTGAAATGTGTCAGGGAGAGAAGGGCTTGAGCGCAAGGCCCATCCCTACTAATGTTTCCTCACAAAAATCGTCGATAACAGGTTGTGAAGCATGAAACGTCGTAACGTTGCTACCGGTATGCTGGCGCTGGCCATTATTTTAGGGATTTTGATATCGGTTCTGGCATTCACGCCCGCCGGAGCGCATATCTCCGCGCTGGTGTCGCCGCCCACACCGACGCCATCACCGACGCCCGTGCCTCCAACGCCGACGCCTCTCCCGACGCCGAAACCTGTCTTGACGGTGAAGGGAGCGCCGCCTACGGTCAGCACCACAGCTTCCTTTCTTGTCGATATGGACACGGGCAACATTTTGGAGAACGTCAATGGCTATAAGCCACTACCCATGGCGAGCACGACCAAGATCATGACCGCGCTGATCGCTATCGAATCGGGTCGGCTCGATCAGCCCGTGACGATCACACAGGAAGAGCTCGCCCAGGTGCCGGCGGACGCGAGCAGCGCAGGTCTGGTGGCGGGAGAGACGTTCACGCTGAAAGATCTACTCTACGGCCTGATGCTGCCGTCGGGCGACGATGCCGCGCTCGTCATCGCGGATGACCTGGGGGGGACTACCGATAATTTCGTGCTGAGGATGAATCTCTCCGCGCAGCGCCTGCGGCTCTTCCAGACGCACTATACTAATCCGCATGGCCTCAATCTCGTGGGCGACCAGAACCACTATACCAGCGCATCCGATCTTGCGCGCCTGGCAGAGTACGCCATGCATATACCTATCTTCGCGCAGATTGTGCATACCCAGAATTATATACTATCCGCGACGCAGCAACATCGTGCACACAACTGGGTCAACACCAATACACTCCTGGAGAGCTATCCGGGCCTGATCGGGATCAAGACGGGCCACACCGACGCGGCGGGCTGGTGCCTGGTCTTTGCCGCCACACGCAAGGGCCATCACCTGATCGGGGTCGTCCTGAACGATCCGACGCAGCAACTACGCGATCAGGACGCGGTAACACTGCTGAACTGGGGCTTCGCGCTCCCTATGCTGCCACCCGTGACGTGAGCCACGACATACCATTAACAGGAGAGGCGAAAAACGCGTCTAATCTCTTTCTCTGTTGTAAGGTTCCGACAAACATGATAGAATAGTCACACCGACTAGTACCATAGATTTTGAAATAGAGTATATTGAAATGCGCTACGCTATTTTTACTGATATACATGCCAACCTGGAAGCCTTAGAGGCTGTGCTCGCAAAAATAGATGAGCTGGCACAGGTAAAAGCTATTGACCAGATATGGTTTCTGGGCGATCTTGTTGGCTATGGACCCGATCCTAACGAATGTATAGATAAGCTTCGTGAACGCACCGATGTTATTATAGCCGGCAACCATGATTGGGCAGCGGTGGGAAAGATTGATTTAGAAGATTTCAGCGAGGCAGCGCGCATCTCGGCGGAGTGGACAATGCAGCAACTCACCGAAGATCATCGACAATTTCTCATTAATCTGCCAGAGCGCCTCGAAATAGGGGAATGTACTCTGGTGCACGGGAGCCCTTATGGTCCGCTGTGGGAATATCTCACCTCCGAGGTGCTGGCCGAACGCAGCTTCCAGCACTTTACCTCGCGCTTTTGCTTCGTCGGCCACACACATGTGCCCATTATCTTCCAGCAACTCGACCCCGTCGCAGATATGCCGACCCTGCCTCTGGGCGAGCGGAACAGTGAGACGCCTCCATTGAACGGCGAGATGGAAGAAGCTTTCGAGGCAGACAACATCATTGATGATGATGAGACAGCAGAAGTGGCGGCTGTACGCCTGCAGCAACAACTGGCACAAGCCTCTACAGAGCACGCGGCATCCGATTCCGCGCAGAACACGATCGCAGAGGTGGCGGACGAAGTGGCGAAGCTCCAGCAGCTGCAGGCTGATGACATGCCCACAGCAGTCCAGAAGCAGCCTGTACACAGCGAAAATGCGCATGAAAACGGTGCCGAGGTCCAGGAACAGGCGGATGATGCCGGAGAACCGTCTTCGGAGGAATCCGTCTCAGTAGACGACGAGGATACCTCCACTGAAGAGATCGAACAAGATAGCGAGCAGGCTATAGAAACCACGCCCGAAGAGACCATCCAGAGCGCGGAAGATCGGCTAAACGAGGAGATCGAGGAGCTGCTGACGCTGCTGGGGCTGAGCCAGAGCATGGTCAATGTGTCGAATGAAATGATCGATCCGCCCGAGGGCGAGTGGCAGGCGCCGGAGGGATACCGCGCTATCGTGAATCCCGGCGGCGTGGGTCAGCCGCGCGACGGCGATCCGCGCGCGGCGTTCATGATCTATGACACCGAGGAGCAGAAGATCACCTTTTATCGCATTCCATATCCATTTGAGACAACACAGGAGAAGATCATCAAGGCGGGTCTGCCGCGCTACCTGGCGACGCGCCTGGCCTATGGTCGATAGCTAATTCCATATGAAACTAATCATCGGCCTGGGCAATCCCGGCAGAGAATATGAACAGACACGACATAACGTTGGATTTCGCGTCGTAGACAGACTGGCGGAGCAGCAGGGATGGAAATGGGAGCGCCGGGGCCGGGCGCTGCTCGCGAGCGGAAGTATCGGTCCTGAAAAAGTTGTGCTGGTCAAACCCATCACCTACATGAACAATAGCGGGGAAGTGGTGGGCGAGCTTGTGCGCTGGTACAAAGTCCAGCCCGAAGATATCCTCGTCGTCTATGATGAGCTGGATCTTCCCGTTGGCAGGGTACGCCTGCGCGGCGACGGCAGCGCGGGCGGTCATAACGGCCTTGATAGCGTCATTCGCCACCTGCACACCAACCGCTTCCCACGCCTGCGCATCGGCATCGGGCGTCCCGACAATACGCGCATGGAGACGGTCGACTACGTGCTCGGCGTCCCGGCGGGCGACGAGCGCATCGAGCTGGCGACCGGCGAAGATAGGGCGCTCGAGGCTATTCCGCTGATCATCAGGCAGGGCCTCGCCACGACGATGAACCTCATCAACGCCGATCCCGAGGCACAGAAGAAAGCGGAGGAGCGGCGTCGCCAGCAACTGGAACGCCGCGAACAGGAGCGCCAGCGTCGCGAAGTCCAGAGGCGCGAACGGGAGTTGCAGCAGCAGGAGGCCGAGGCACCCGAGGGCGACGAGCAACCGGCTAACTGATCAGTAATCTACGCGCTGTCTCCTATCCTCACGCTCCATTATTAAACCGAGGCGACAACGGACCCTCGCCCCCAGCTTCCAGATGCCGATAGACCAGGTAGGAATAGACGTACAGCACAACCACGTCCAGCAGCACCAGTCCGACCACGCCCCAGAGCCGCACGGATGGGAAGAAGCTGCAAACAAAGCCAAACATCCCTCCTGAAATTAGCTTATCTGGCATTGGAAGCGCCATCCTGATCAGAGTCAGGCGACGTTTCCTCTTCATTATCAATAGAAGCGGCGAGCTCAGTATCCAGTCCACCAAACCAGCCCAAAATCTCGGTCATAAGATCCTGGACGACGGTCGTGTTCAGCGAATAAACCTGGAACTGACCGCGTCGCTCGACGCGCACGAGATCCGCCAGTTTCAGCACCGTCAGGTGGTGCGAGAGCGCCGTGCGCCCGACTCCGACGTACTCCGCTAGCTCGCCAGCGTTACGCTCCCCGCCGCGCAGGTATTTGAGGATGCGTCGCCGCGTGGGATCGGCGATTGCCTTATACGCTTCCTGCATCCTGCTCTCCCATTCCCCGCTCCTGAAGCGCTGGTGCGGTCACCTGGACCATACGATCGCGCAGGTGCCAGACGATCCAGATCGACAGGACACCGAAGAGCGCGACAATGCCCTCGACCAGCAGCGACGTGTTGAAGCTCGATCCGAGCCACTGCGGAAGCAGGGTAGCCGCCAGATCTAGAAGTGTGTGTAGCAGGACGGCCAGCCAGAGCCAGCGTATCTGCCCACGCCGGAAGACTTGCAAGATGATCACCGACATCGCCACGTGGAATGGAATGGTCCACAGCCGCTCCCACGCACCCAGCAGCGGATACCACGCGGGTTGAGCATTTATGGCTGCAAACTGTTGTATAACCTGCGCGTGCTGACTCGCTGGCAGCACGCTGAGATTGATATTTGACAGAACGAGAATATTCACCAGCGTTACCAACCCCAGGCCGCCCACTAACACGATCGACTCCAGGCCGCCATGCCCCAGACCGTACATCACCGCCTTATCCCAGGTCTTTTCCTCTTTACGCAGCAGCCAGCGATAGCCTACATAACGCCCAATCTCCTCGAACAGGCCCGCCGTCAGCGGCAGCGCGATGAGCCAGGCGTACAAGAAAACAGGCGACGAAGTAAGCTGCGGGGCCAACACTTTGCC
>DAOTTD010000302.1:0-8728 GCA_034438015.1 Ktedonobacteraceae bacterium
TCCCTGCCTTCAAGGAGAGGGATTTTCTCATACATTGGGTGACCAGGCCGGGCACAACCCATGATGAAGTCGTTCGCATCGTGACCCGGCTCAGTCGCGAGCTGCGGCAGATTCCAGGAGTCCGCACCTTCGGGTCCCATATAGGGCGCGCCGTGCAGGGGGAGGAAGTCTCCGGTATCAATTTCGCTGAGAACTGGATCAGCATTGATCCTGACGTCGACTATGACAAGACGGTGGCTGCCATCCAGAAGGTGGTCAACGGCTACCCCGGCCTCTTCCGCAATGTGGAGACCTACCTGAACGAGAGGATCAATGAGGTGCTGGTGGGAACGAGCAATGACGTCGTCGTGCGCATCTATGGCCCTGATCTGGACGTCCTGCGCAGCAAGGCCGAGGAGGTGAGGAAGTCCCTCGCGCAGATCGAGGGGACCGATGATCTGCACACGGAACTCCAGGTGGACGTGCCACACATACAGGTCAAGGTGGATCTCGCCAGGGCCCAGCGCTATGGACTCAAACCGGGCGATGTGCGCCGGGCAGCCGGCACATTGATCGCTGGCACCGAGGTCAGCGACATTCACAGAGATGGGAAGGTGTATGATGTGATGGTATGGGGCACACCCAACACGCGCTACAACGTGGACAGTGTCCGTGATCTTCTCATCAGCACGCCCAATGGCGGCACGGTGCGCCTGAGGGATGTGGCCGACGTGAGCATCCTGCCGACTCCGAACCTGATAGAGCGCGAACACAACTCGCGTCGCATTGACGTGAGCCTCAACGCGCACGGGCGCGATCTCGGCGCTGTGGTGAGAGACGTCAAAGAGCGCCTCCAGGGGATCAACTTCCCGCTCGAATACCATGCGGAGGTGCTCGGGGAGTACGAGGAGCGCCAGGCCGCTCAGGGGCGCCTGCTCATATTCGGGGCCGCCGCCGCGCTCGCAGTCCTCCTCATCCTGAATACAGCCTTCGGAAGCTGGCGCCTGACGCTTCTGGCTTTCTTCATCCTGCCGTCGGCCCTGGTAGGCGGGGTGCTGGCTGCGTTCGCGACCGGCGGCGTCATCTCGCTCGGTTCGCTGGTGGGATTCTTCACGGTGTTCGGGATAGCGGCTCGCAATGGCATCATGCAGATCAGCCATTTCCAGCATCTTGAGCGGCACGAAGACGAACCGTTCGGTCCTGGGCTCGTCCTACGCGGGACGCGGGAGCGGCTCGCGCCAATCCTGATGACCGCGCTGGCGGCGGGGCTGGCTCTTGTGCCCCTGGTAATCTCCGGAGACATCCCCGGTCACGAGATCGAGCACCCAATGGCGATCGTTATCCTGGGAGGACTGGTCACCTCGACGGTGATCAACCTGTTCATCGTTCCCTCCCTGTACTTGCGCTTCGGGAGGAAGAAGGATCTGCCTTCCTGGCGCAGTGCCGGGTAGGTTTCGGTTCCTCCAACCTTGACAATCATCGCCAGGATGTGGCGCAAAGTAGCGGTAGATATGCTCTGGGGCGCCCTGTATGGGCTGGTCTCGCTGCACATGAACGGACGTTTGGAGGAGGAGGAGCAGCAGCGTACCAGGTTGCTGAGTCGGAGAATTACGCGAACGAACCGGGAGTCGTGCTGGCTGCGGCCTACCAGAAGAACGGCCCGATCTTCCGAGCGCGTCCATTCGGTGAAGATATCATCTACTACTCGCGACCAACGAGAGCGTCCGTCCTGTTTGAAGAGCCATAGTAGTGATAGCGCCTGTCCTGCCTGAAGAGCCACAGCAGCGAGAGTAGCGCTACAGTGGCAAGTAGGACAGTCAGATAGATTAATCCATCGAAGCCGAAACGATGGGTGAACAGGCCGCCCAGGCCATTGCCCAGGATCTGACCCAGACCCAGGAAGATGGAGTAGAGGCCCATCACCAATCCCCTGTCCTTTATGGCCTCTTCCGAGATATCGGCGAGGTAGGCCAGGGCAGCAGGCGCGAAGCTCGTTTCTGCGAAGATACCAATAAGCAAGATGGGGACCCAGAGCAGGAGGATAGCGTCGTTGCCCGGATCACGGTGGTTGATGCCAGCCAGAGCGATGCAGGCCAGGTAGATGCCGACAACAGAGATGAGCATGAGCCGCAGACGAGAGATGCGCGAAAGGAAGAAGGCCCAGAAGAGCAAACATAGTCCAAAGAAGAGTGCGTAGCCCCCCAATACGAGGCTGAGGCGATGGCTGCCGCCTGGACCGCTCATGCTCCCTACCATAAGCTGATCGGGGAAACGCGAGGGCACGGAAAGCAGGAATGGAACCTGTGTGCTGAGCCAGACACCCACCAGCGCACTGATACAAAGCCAGGCGGGAATAAAGAGCAGAAGACGAGGTATGCGCAAAATACGCAAATAACGCCTGACGATGAAACGGTACTTTACAGAATCGACCACCTGGTTTACGACCGGGGCGAGCAACATACAGAGCGATACGACAAGATAGAGAGAAGCCAGCAGCACGAAGCTCCAGCGCCCAAAGCGTTCCCAGATGAAACCACCCAGCACAGTGCCGGTCGCGATACCACCACTGGTCACCAGTTCATAGAAGCTCATTATACGCATACGGCGCCTCTGATCGCTGGCGGTGAAGTCTGCCAGATATCCAAGCACAGCAGGCGTTGACATAGCACCCGACAGCCCGGACAGAATCTGCAGGCCGAGCAGATAGGGCAGAGGATTTCTCGTCGGCGTAAACAACAACAGACCGACCTGCACAAGGCCCAGGAGCGGTGCAACGATCAAAAATATCCGGCGCCCCCAGCGATCACTCAAACCACCCATCAAGGGGGCAAACGTCAATTCTGTGACATAGAACGCGATCGGCAGTAAGCCTACCTGTATGCTATTAATAGAATGAAACTTCGAAGTAGCGATCTGTGCGAGCAGCAAGGCCAGAATGATCGTACCTGCGCCAGAGGTAGCCCGCAGGATAAAAGTACCAATAAGCAGAGGAGCGACAGAGCGTCGAGCCATGCGATGTGTTCTCACTCTCTGAGGATATCATCAGCGGCCTGATTTCTGCGCTGGTTAAACAGAGTCAGGAGCGCGATCACACAGCCCAGGAGAATAAGTGCGACCGCTACCACGACCATGGTAAACAACGCGATGCGCATCGCGCTTCCATCCACTGCACTCATGGCCAGTACCGCTGTAACCAACATACAAAACCGATCCTCTCTATCGTATCTGTAGATTCGTCATGCATTTCTACCATATTAGGACTTAAAAAAGAAAGAAAAGGTAACAAACACGCTGCCTTGAATAGTACTAGCAAGCATCCATTGATCGAGAGGGAGCATAAGAAGATGGCTCGTTATGCTCCCTTTACCAGGGCTCCACTAAGCGCTGGCGCGTTGCGCTTCCCGCTCCATCTGTAGCTCTGCGCCGGCGCGCAGCTCTTTTTCATAGACATCGAACTGGCGTGCGACATACATACCAGTGCGCGTTGCCATCTGAGTCGTGCCCATCAGGTTTTGCGCGTCGATGACGAGATCCACCTTCAGTTTCCCATGCCGGTGCAGCTCATCCAGAGACTGTTCCAGCACATCCTCTACCTGGATCACCAGGCGCCAGAAGTGCCGTGACAGCGTGTAGCCCTCCCGCTCGAACAGATGTTGGGCACGCTGGTTCAGATTGCTCACTACCGTTGTGAGCGTCACGCGCAGGTCGTGCGGCATCGTATGTAGCAGTTGGCGCGAGCGCTCCTCCGCCAACCAGACGAGCAACGTTCCGATACCTCGTCCCAGGTAGTCAGGATGCACGCGCAAGAGCGACGTCAGTTGTTGCTCTCCGCTACGCCGCACCTCGGCATAGCCAACGATGCGCCCTCTGTTTGTGACGATGACCCAGGCGTCCGTTTTCAAGGTGAAGCCTGCTTCTTGCCAGCTACTTCGTACGTCCTCTTCCGCAGGGTCCGCGACACCGGACTCCGCGAGATCACAGGCAACCATTAACGCGGTAACAGCCTTCAGGTCACTCAATACCGGAGGCCGGGCCGATAGATTATGTAAACGTACGATCATGATGGTCTTCTCCATTCTTTGTTAAGGGCCCGAACGGTTTCGTAAAGAGCATTACTCAACAACGCCCCTCCAATCGTGGAGAAAGAGGCAGGCAGGGACAGGTGTGACAGGTTAAGGCAGACAGATTACCTTTCCTGCTGATCACACTTCGACAACCTGTGTACTCAACTCTCTCCCTGCTCGCAGTTCCTTCTCGTAGCTTCTGTATCAGAGCTTCGTCGCAGCTTCGAGATCATCCAGCGTCGGACGGCGTAGTATGAAGTCCTGTGGAAGTTTATCTATCGTCATTTCTCTATTACCTGTCACTTTTCTATTCTCCTTATCTGGCGAGAAAGTGGAACGAAAACGCCGTCCCAAAGCGCCTCCGCCCCATATTCCTCGCCCGCATAGTTGAACGAGCTACCCGTTTCTTTTTAGCTTCCCTGTCCGCTTGGCATAGCGCTCGGCGAGGCGGAAGATGTAGATGCCGACAGGAACGCTGATGACCCCCGTTACGATCAAGGGCCACGTATTGTTCCAGATCGTCAGAGACCAGATCGGCTGATCGTTCAGCAGTGCGGCGCGCAGCCCCTCCAGCACATACGTCGCTGGCGAGATGTGGGCCAGGAGCTGCATCCAGCCGGGCAATATCTGAATAGGCGCATATACGCCCGAGACCAGCAGTAGAATCGCGCGTACGATGTAGGACATCTGCGACCCGCGCTCGGTATAGAGCAACGGCAAGACCGACGCGCCGATGCCGAAGCCGATAAAGGAGACGCTTCCTATGAGCAGCATAAACACTGCCGTCAGGTAGTTGGCATGGCTCAGGTCCAGCTTGAAGAACGCGCTCACGATCAGCAACTGCACGAACGTGAAGAGAATTCCGTGCGCGATGGCGTACCAACAGCTCCCAACCAGGTGCGTAAAGCGCGAGATGGGGGCCATAAACGTATGTTCGATGGTCCCTTCCCAGCGTTCGATCGTGATCAGGTCGGTCACGCCCTCAAAGGTGACGCTCAGGTAGGACCAGACCGACGTGCCGATGAGCACATAGAGTACCAGGTACGAGGTGTTGAGCTTCGTCCCTGTGATAAACGCCGCGCCCGCGCCCAGGTAAACGACCGAGAGGGCGTTCACGATATTGTAGACCAGCCAGACGATCTCCCAGGCCCAGTAGCGCTTCGTCAGATTCCAGTTTCGTTCAAAGAAGGCGTAGGTCGCTCTTCCCTGGTGTATTAGCGTAGACATCTCTCTATTCCTCTTCTTCGCGTTGAGCTTCGATGGCCTCAAAAGCCTTCTCCCAGCTCCCATAGCGTTTGATATCTTCCTCGGTAATCAGGTGCGAGGCCGTATAGTGCATGAAGACCTCGTTCATCGTCACCAGCACTGCACGCCCCATCAGTTCGGTGACGTTGCGCCTGAGCTCATCGGTCGTGCCCAGGGCCATGATGCGCCCCTGGTCGATGATGGCAACGCGGTCACAGAGCGCCTCGGCCTCATCCATATCATGGGTTGTGATCAGGATGGTGGCGTCATGCTGGTCGCGCAACTCATTGATGAAGTTCTGTACATCGATCTTCGAGCGCGGATCGAGGCCCGTGGTAGGCTCATCGAGCAGCAGGACGATCGGGGCCGTCAGGAATGCGCGTGCGATCGCCACCTTCTGTTGCATACCGCGCGACATGTTCTCCAGAGGTGCGCCGATGCGATCAGGTTTGATGCCCAGCCGCGTCAGAATCGCTCTGATCTTCGTGCGCGCCTCTGAAGAAGACATATTGTAGAGGCGGGCCGCGTAGATCAGGTTCTCCATCGGGGACAGCTTCTTGAAGAAGGATGCCTCGACGCTAACGCGATTGATCAGACGCTGCACCATAAGCTCGTCTTTCACCACATCATAGCCGAAGATCTTGACCGAGCCGACATCGGGGATCAGCAGGGTGGAAAGCATACGAATAAGCGTCGATTTGCCGGAACCATTGGCGCCCAGGATACCGACAATTTCGCGCCGCTTGATCGTCAGAGTCACATTATCGACCGCCCGCACCTCGCGCTTCCCATCGTTGCTCTCCTTCTTGCCGGGCCAGCGCAGCAGCGGGCGCGACTTCTTAAAGATTTTTGATACGCCATCGATCACTACGGCATCTCTGCTTGTATCGACGACGGTATTTTCTAATAATGGCGTATTTGTAGTCATTGTATGGGTAGCCAAGGTCTTTTTCCTTCCGTAGAACTCATCAGGATTCACGTTACTGGTTTACAAACAGAACGAGGCAAAAAAGAGAAACAAAAAACCGTGGGACTGGATTTCTTCTCTGGCCAGTGCCCACGGTCTAGGGTGTCTCTCTTCACCTATTCAGTCAGAACAGGCGGACCTCCCCTGGAGATGGGCACAATAACCCCCTGGGCCTCGCCGAAAAACGCCGACACATGTCCGCGAATAGGGCAGATGGTCCCCTTGAGGTTGCAGGGCATAGCATGGCCGTAAGCGGTCATAGCGCCGGGCAAACGAGTAGTAAAGCAAACATTATTAGCCATGTACGCCATCTCCTTCCGTGAGATTTTTCCTCATAGAGCCCTTGCAACGGGCGGTGTAAGAAAGGAATTACCAGTGCAATTCCCACTGTTGCAAGTATACGGGATGTCCTGGCGGTATGTCAAGGGCTATGAATCGCCACATGCATGCACTTCCGGCAGAAAGAGCTGGCGTCCGTCCATAATGAGTATAGCCGCCAGTTCCTGTCATCTGTTGTCAACTTACAGCAGTCTGCCCGTATCATCTATATCATCAACGTTCGCGGCAGTAGTTTCTGGTCTAGCAGTATCCGGATCGATATTTTTAGCGGCAACATTTTTTTCTATTTGCAGAGCAGCCGTGTTTTTCGCGCGCTGGAACTCCTGCGGATGCGTCTCGCGCCACTCTGACCAGAGCGCCACGATCAACGCCTGGATCACGCCCGCGACAGGCGATGCAAACAGCGCGCCCCAGACGCCAAAGAGCTCAGCGCCCGCGACCAGCGCCGTTAGAGAGACCACAGGGTGAAGGCCGACAGCCTTACCGATAATACGCGGCCCCACGATATCACCCTCGATGATATGCACGATCACGAAGTAGGCTAGCACGATGAGCGCAATGATCCAGCCATGCGTGAAGGCGAGTAGCACGCAGATCGCGCCGGAGACCAGGGTGCCGAGCACAGGAATGAACTCCAGCACGAATGCCAGGACACCCAGTAAGATGGCATAGGGAACCTGTAAGATCGTCATACCGAGGCCGACCAGCACGCCAATCAGCGTGCTCATCAACAATTGACCACGAATGTAGCCGCCGACGATACGTTGCAGCGTATTGAGCAGAAAACGCACGCGGCTACTCTGCTTGCGCGGCATATTCTGACGTAGCCAGTGCGTCACGCGTCCACCATCGGCAAGCAGGTAGATGCTGAGAATGGCGACAAGGAGAATATCGAGCAGCCCATTGAGGAACTCCGACAGGAAAGGCAGAATACCGCCAACTACACCCTCCGTCTGCGCAATGAGCTGGTCGCGCGCCGAATTGATCTGGGTTTGTGAGATGCCCAACGATTGCAGTGTCTTCTCCAGCGGTGACAGGCCGTTACTACCCGGAGTGAGCAGAGACGCGACAAAGTTGGAGAGCGAAGTCACCTGCCCGACGGCGGTGCGCACAATAAAGTAGATCAAGGCACCGATACCGAGCAGCACCACCAGATAAACGATGAGCGTCGCCAGGAAGCGCGGCATTGCGCGCTGGAGGAAGGAGACGGCAGGGGCAAGGGCATAGGCCAACAACATGGCGATGACCAGTACGATAATGGTTCTTGTGACATGGCCCGCCGCCCACAGAATGAGAAAGACGACGCCCGCCCACGCCAGAATCGAGAGAGGGATATCGCGACGGCGCGACCAGCGCGCCGCCTCGAGTGTAAGGTCTGCGGACGGCAGATCGGGCCCGTCGTGCATCTCAATCGGGGCCACCGGCGCGACCGGCGCGAATGTTGTCTGAGCAGTGAGAGCCTGGGTAGGCGCTCTCCTTATTACATGGCCAACCACCTCCCAGCCGCCACGCACCAGATTGAGCAGATTGCGATTCTGCCGCTGCATCTTCTCATCCATGGGGCCAGTCGGCTGCCGAGTGTCGGTTGTATTCTCAGGCGGTGACTCTTTGACCTTTGCCTGCTCTCCGTTGGCACTCCTTTCGAGGTCCCCGTTGTCACTCATAATTCGTTCTCCTTAATCCTACTCAGCTTGCAGCCTGATCGCTACCCGAACGCGTGACGCTTCTCTCCCCACAGAAAAGGATGAAGAGCGCTATATGCGCTATAGATACCGTCGGGCGCCTACTTTGTATAGGATTGGATGAATTCATCCAACTGATCCTGCTGAATCGCCTGGACCAGCGCCTTATGCAGTTGTATTGCTCGCTCCGGATTTTCGGATCTAAATTCGTGGACCATGAGGCGCACGAGGGTGAGGTAGCCATTCTGCTGCGGATAGACAGCCGTAATATAGTGTCCGCTTATGTGGGTATCATTGAACGTTGCTACGACATAACGCCTCTTGTCGGGGGTCATTGCGACGTGGCGGGCAAGGTCCAGAATCTGTAAGCGTACGTCTGGCGCGCCAGGAATCTCGACCGCCCGCGCCTGGACGGTCGAAGAAGAGACAAGTGATTGATCATCACTATCCAC
>DAOTTD010000303.1:0-29666 GCA_034438015.1 Ktedonobacteraceae bacterium
CATAGGTCGTATTGATATGAAGAATGTGTAAACCTGCCAGTTCATCGGCCAGGTGGTAGATGCGCGAGATCATTTCCTCGCCTACGAAACGTTTGTAGCGATCGAGCTGAAGCGACGTTTTCATGACAAACTCTCCTTTGTAATTCATCCTGATATACCCGATATAAACGAATTGATGAGCCCACAGACGCGCCTATACGTGTGAGCGTTTCCTTCAGATTCCTACGTCCAGATTCCTACGTTCTACAAATTTACTTCATGCTAAATTTTGAAATATTCTACTCACAACACTATCACAGCAGTATTTCCTCTATCACAACTATATCACGTTTCTCACTATAATGGAGCTTTCATAGGTGCGTCAGCGAGAGAGACGGCGGATAGCTTGTGGGCGGCAAGGTGTATAGAGTAACCTGGCGGGCGTTGCGATCTTCCCAAAAAAGGGCTACAATGTCGACGAAGCATTAAAAAAGAGGTATCATTGAGAATAATCGCAGGCGGTTCTCATGTGTTGTAAAAGGTAGAGTGATGGACGAACAGTTAGAAACTATCCTGGGGGTACGCTTTCAAGATCAGAAGCTTCTGGAACTGGCCCTGACGCATCGGTCGTATATTTATGAGTCGGCGGGCGAGGGGCGTACCTCTAACGAGCGCCTGGAGTTTCTGGGCGATTCGATCCTGGCCCTGATCAGCGCTGATTTTCTCTATCGCACGTTCCCCGACCTGAGCGAGGGGGAACTCACCGATGTACGCGCCATCCTGGTGCGCACGGAGACGCTGGCGAACTTTGCACGCGAGATCGATCTGAGTCGCTTCCTGCTGATGGGCAAAGGGGAGCAGCACAGTGGCGGCGGTCAGCGCGTGCTCGCCTCCGCCTTCGAGGCCGTTCTAGGCGCGCTCTATCTCGATCAGGGCCTGGCCGTCGTGCAGCACTTCTTGATGCCACGCCTGGCACCGCTCGCGCAGACGATCGTCACCAAGGGGTTATTTAAAGATAATAAGTCGCGCTTCCAGGAGATGGCCCAGGCACGGGAGGGGATCACCCCCTCGTACCGCCTGGTTGGTCAGGAGGGACCTTCGCACAATCGCGAGTTTACCGTCGAAGTCTTGTTAGGCAGCCAGGTCGCGGGGAAGGGCCAGGGTCGCAATAAACAAACTGCAGAGCAGGAAGCCGCGCGCGTTGCCCTGGTCAGCCGGGGATGGATCTGATGGCACGCGACTCTGTGTAGGGGATGAGAGGAGAGGATATGAGGTTAGAACCCACACCACGACCCGAACAGGTCCTGCGCGTCAGCGCAAGGCTCATTACGTCCAGTACGATCCTGCATCTATCGGCAGACGAATTGGAGCGCGCCGTGAACCAGGAGCAGATGGAGAATCCCGCCCTCGATGTAAGCGAGCAGCGCATCTGTCTCTTCTGTGGCACACGCATCTATGGCAGCACATGCACCGCCTGCGGGCACGTCGCGGATCACTTCACGCAGCCGCTCGCCTCCGATGGCGAGGCTCCCGCACCCTTTGAACAGATCAGCGACGCGCAGTGGGCGCAGCAGGGACTCTACGATATGGATAATTACGGCTTCGTTGAGATCGATGGCGACGACGCGTACGATCCGATGGCGCGCATCCCAACGAACGAGACCCTGGCCGAGGCCCTGCTGCTTCAACTGGAAGCGCTTATTCCGCCTGACGATGCCCCCATCGCGGAACAGCTTGTGGGCAACCTCAACGAGCGCGGCTACCTGGAGGCCGATATTCAAGAGATCGCGGAACACCTGGCGGTCCAGCCGGAGCGCGTCGAGTACGTGCTGAGCCAGTTGCAGGCGCTGGAGCCACTGGGTATAGGCGCGCGCAACCTGCGCGAATGCCTGCTCATCCAACTGGAAGCACTGAGCGAACTGGACACACCGCAGACCCTGGTCTATACTCTGATTGACCGCTACCTCGATCAACTCGGGCGCAATCAGTTTCATGAAATCGCGCGCCAGCTTAAACTATCAGAACAGGAGATTCGCCAGGCCAGCCAGTATATCCGCAGCACGCTCCACCCGTTTCCGGCGCTCATCCACCAGCACGGCAGCGGCTACCTGCCCTCTACCAGCGGCACGACGTACATTCGCCCCGACGTGATTATCCGCAAGGGCGATTCGGGCTTCGAGGTCGAACTCATCGAGGAGAAACGCTATCACTTCTCCGTCAGCACACGCTACGGCGACGCGGAAGGAAGCACCCCCAGCCGCGAGGTTCAGCACTACCTGCACCAGAACAGCGATCGCGCCAGGTTCTTTGTCGATTGCGTGCAACGCCGCTGGCGCACGCTCAAGCGCGTTGCGGAGCTGGTCGTCGACTACCAGCGCGGCTTCCTGGATAGGGGCGTTCGCTTCCTGCAACCGCTCACACGTGCTGAGGTCGCCAGCCGCCTCAATCTGGATGAGGGCACCGTCAGCCGGGCGACCGCCAACAAATACGCCCTGCTGCCCAACGGACGCCTGATGCCCTTCTCGGACTTCTTCGACGGCTCCCTTGGCATCAAAGATGTCCTGCGCGAACTCATTCAGTCCGAGGACCCCAGGCATCGCTTGAGCGATGACGAGCTCGCACGCCTGCTGAGCAGCCAGGGACTCCCCATGGCCCGGCGCACCGTGACCAAGTACCGCGAGGAGATGGGCATCGGGTCATCGCGTGAGCGCTAACCGGTGCTCCACCGGCCTTTGCCATTCCTCGCAGGGATTATTTATAGCCGGAGGTATCGGCACACGCCGCATCCGTCGAGATGTAGATCTTGCTCCAGTCGTCCGGGGGTGTAACATCGAACGCATTGCCGGTTGCACCAACAACGCATGGCTTCAGAACATAGTTGTTGGTCTGCTGGTAGATGGGAAGCCACGCGACATCGTTCACCAGCTGCTGCTCGGCCTGCATATATTGCTGCAGGCGCTGCGCCGCATCCATATTGCTATCCGCCTGGCTGAGCAGTTGCTGCACTCCCTGTTGCTGAACTGCATCTGTCGCCCGGTTCTGGCCGTAGTTCATATTGTTGTTCACCGTGCCCCTGCCGAACTGAATGGAGAGCCAGTCCTGGGGATCGGGATAGTAGCCGACCCAGCCCAGACTCCAGAACGTTAGACCCTTGCGATTATTTGTCGCCGCCTGGCTTGCGGTGAGTAGCTTCATATAATCAATATCGTTGACCTTGATGTTGACGCCGAGGGTGCTCTGCCACATCTGCGTCTCTAGCGCCACCTCCTGCTGTGCATCGGGGAGGCCACCGGTGGAGACCGTCAGGGTGATCGTGGGCAAATCCGCCGCCGACAGACCCTCCTCATGCAGACCTTCGTCAAAGAGTTGCTTCGCCAGGGTGGGATCGCCTCCGGTTCCTTTGACTCCACCGGGCGCGGTAAGCTTCGGGTTGTAGCCGGGCGTGCCCTGGGGAACGATATGATTCGTCGCTATGACGGAGCCACCATAGGCGTTTGCTGCGATCTGATCCTTGTTGAGGGCCAGCGCGAACGCCTGGCGCACCTTGATGTTATCGAACGGTCTGACAAGGTAATTCATCGTGTAGTAAGCCGTGACCAGCACGGGGTCCTGGTGATACTGGTTGCCCGCAAGCTGCTTCGCCTGTGCGATCTGTTCAACAGGCACCGGCGCGTAACTGAGCTTTCCCGCTTCATACGTCCGGTAGGCCGTCTCATCGACTTTGTAGAACGGACAGGCAATCAGGCGCAGGAGTGGTTTCGCCCCAAAATAGTGGGAATTGGGCGTGAAGTCGATCTCCTGGTTGTGGGTATACTTCGAGACTATCCACGGGCCAGAGCCGCCGCCCTCACCCAGGTGATCGGTAAAGTTCTTGCCATAACGATCGATCAGCGCCTTTTCCACGATATAGGCAGCCGGGTAGGTCAGCATAGAGGGGAAGTAGGCAGCTTTTTTCGTGGTCACGATGGTCACTGTCTGTACATCAGGGGTCAGAATGCTCGTACCAATGATCGTTTTTAGCTGACCGGCTGCCAGCTTATCGGCATCCTTGATCAGGCCAGGCGCATAGGTTGTATAGGGAGATTTCGCGCCGACGACGAGGGCGCGGTTCAGACTATAAGCAACATCCCGCGAGGTCAGCGCGCTCCCATCGCTGAACTTCAGATTGCTGCGCAACGTAAATGTCCATCTCAGTCCGTCTGCTGAGACGCTATAGGACGAGGCCAGCACACCCACGACATTGCCCTCATCGTTCACCTGGAACAGGCCGTTGTAGAGCATATTGACCGCTCGATTGGCATTGGCGTCCTGGACGAGAGCCGGATCGAGTGTACTGAGATCAGAGGTGCCGACAAAGGGCCTGATCAGCACCTGTTTGTCCGGACTGGCCTTCGTTGACGCGGCTGCCCCTTGTGGCGCAGGAGGTGTGCCGCTATCGCATGCCGATAGCAGCAGGATAAACAGGAACAACAGGACGCCTACCGTCCCTTTCTTGCCGAATCGCATAATACACTTTCTCTTCATTATAACCGAACCCCATCCCTACTGCAATTGTACACGGTAAATTCTGGCCCAATCGTCGGGCGGGATCAGGTCCTGTGCGTTATCGACCATGCCGACGATGTTGGGGGAACGCAGGAAATTGGCGGTGATCTGCTCCATAGGCAGCCAGGCAACGTCGTTGACCAGTTGCTGTTCCGCCTGCTGGTAGCTCTGGATACGCGCACCGGCATGGAAGTTGGTATCGGCGTTGTCCAGCGCCTGCTGCGTTGCCTGTTGCTTTGCCGTGTCCGCCGTCACATTCTGGCCGTAGTTCATATTATTGTTCACCATGCCCCTGCCGAACTGC
Source organism: Ktedonobacteraceae bacterium (assembly GCA_034438015.1). GTDB lineage: Bacteria > Chloroflexota > Ktedonobacteria > Ktedonobacterales > Ktedonobacteraceae > JACDAE01. Next base: position 4,829 of record DAOTTD010000303.1, read on the forward strand.
AGGCTGAGCCAGTCCTGGGGATCAGGATATTCGGCGACCCATGCCAGGCCCCAGAGCTGAAGCCCCTCCGCATTCCCCGTGGAGGCCGTCACCTTATCGAGCAGTGTATTGTAGTCAAACGTGTTCGTGGAGACTTTGACGTCGAGCACCTGCTGCCACATCTGCACCATAGCAGCAATCTCTTGATCAGTGCCGGAGATACCCGAAGCGTAGGTCAGCGTGATGGCCGGCATCTGCGCGACGCTCTTCCAGCCCTCTTCTTTGAGTCCCTGTCGCAGGAGCGCCTGCGCTTTCGTTGGATTGCCGCCCAGACTCTGGGTGCCGTCCGGTCCATTGAGGTACGAATTATAGCCGCTCATACCTTGCGGCACAATATGGTTCGTTGGCAGCACCGTCCCTTTCCAGACGTTGTTAGCGATGTCTTGTTTGTTGATGGCAAGCGCAAACGCCTGACGAATATGGACATTGTCGAAGGGTTTCGCCAGGTAGTTCATTGTATAGTAGTTGATCCACAACTGTGGCACCTGGACAAAATCCTTGCGCTTTCTGTCGGTGGCGAAGGTAGAGATAGGCACGCCCGTCGTATCGACGCGGTTGGCCTGATACGCCTGGTAGGCGGCATCGTCGGATGGATAGAAGGCCATCACGACCTGCTGGAGCTGGGGCTGCGCGTTGTAGTAGTTCGGGTTGGGCACAAAAGTGATAGCTTTGCCATGAGTATATTGCGCGACCTTGAACGGGCCCGCGCCGCCACCATCAGTCAGGTGATCGCTGAAGGCAGCACCATACTTCTTGACCAGGCTTTTCTCAACGACGTAGGAACAGGGAACGGTCAGCATAGAGAGAAAATAGGCCGCCTTCTTCCTGGTACTTATGATCAAGGTGTTGGCGTCGGGCGTCTGGAGGCTATCGCCGATGAGCGTCTGGACCCTGCCCGCCTGCAACTGGTTCGCGTCCCGAATCAAGCCGAGATAGAGCGGGGCCACGGTCGAGCGGGTGGCGGGCTGGAGCGCGCGATCAATGCTGTAGGCGATATCCGCCGAGGTGAGCGGCAGGCCATCGCTGAACTTGAGATGCGGGCGCAGGTGAAATGTCCAGGTCATACCGTCGCTGCCCTGGTTCCAGGACAGAGCGAGCTGAGGCCGAATCCGCAGCTTATCGTCCAGTTGCACCAGACCTGTATAGATCATCTGGATGGCAGAGGTCGAGGTGGGGTCATGCGTCAGGGCTGGATCAAGTGTAGCAAAGTCCGTGACACCCGTTTCTGGAATGGTGTAGATCTGCTTTTTCGCCGGCGCCTTTACCAGCGACAGCTTAGGAGGTGTGTTGCCGCCAAAGAGGCTACAGGAGGCTAGCAGGAAAGAAATAAGGCAGAGCGGCAGAAGTATTGCAGTATATTTCTTCTTATTATAAAGAAACATGATCACTTCTCCTTCAATATTTTTCTTCATGGTATTGTTTAGTTACGATTGGGATTGCGCCTGATAAAATGGCTCCCTCCTGCGCATTCCGCTCAGACGCACGGGCTTATAAATCGCGCTCCTACACTGGTCGATTGGTGAGATCCCTTCGCGCAAAAATGAAACGCACCCGTCGTTAGAGCTTCTCGACCAGGGGATCACGATCGCCGAAGGCCGCCGCGCGTATGGCAATCTGCAGCAAGATCTCATGATTGGTGCCAGCGAGAGAAGCGGGCCAGGTCAGGTATTCCTCGGAGGCCGCCTGCACGATCTGTAAAGTGTGGCCCTGGTCGGCGGTGGCGTTGACGCAGCCAGCGGCGAGTCCGATGACAGCAAACAGAGCACGGGCGTCGTGCCCAAGCTTCAGGTAGCGACGCGCCGTGTTGAGAGCGCCTGACAGGTCGCGCGCCTGCAACTGCTCATCAAAGGTCTGTAACTGGGATGCCGCGATCAATCCGCCACCGATGATCGATGACGAAGCGGCAGCCATAGCGGATGCGCGCTCGGTCGCCTCCTGCTGCGTGGCGATCTCCTTCTGGAGCGCGTTGATAAAGGCAGCGGACGTGAAGAGGAGCGGCAGAACCTCTACATCCTGGACCTCGCGGAATACAGTGCGCACCGCGGCGGCATAGAGCAGGCCATGGGCCACGTGAATGAAGTGTTCACGATCGCCATCCCCGATCCTGTTCATCACATCGGCGGCGGCCAGCGCGATGACGGAGCCGATCGCACGCGGCGAGGCTTCACCCTTGATCAGCGCATCGTAGACGCCCTGACAGACCTGCGTTGTATCGGCGTCGCTGAGGATAAGCGCGTGGAGGGGCAGCGCGCTCTCGTCCTTCGGGATTGAGAGGCGTGTGCGGATACCCTTCACATCGTGGGCGGGATCGTTGGCATAGGCATGTACGGACTCCACCCACTCCGGCTGGTTGCTGTTGGGACGCAGAGGCAGGTGGGGCGCAAGCCAGTGTATAACGTGTGGAGCGCGTTCACCCCACTCCACCGCGTCGAGCAACTGGAAGCCTCGCACAGCAAACAGCAACGGATGACCGAAATCTTGAAACGTTGTGGCGATCCCCTCGTAGGCGCGCGCCTGCATCGTGCGATAGTCAGCGCCGGTACCATAGAGGCCCAGCAGGAGACGCTCGACCAGTTGTGCATCGTTGCTGTACACGGCATCGCGCATCGCCTGGTTGACAGTTCGTCCCTCCTCCAGTCCACTGGGAAAGAGCGGAGCAGGATAGCTGGCGGGGGTAGCATTGCCGACGCGCACGGCGGGTTGCGCGACCAGGAGCGGCTCGCCGAAGAGCGGCAGGGTGCGCTCCTTTGCCCGTTGCTGCGCCTGTGGCTCGACCGGCTCTGGAATAGTATGCAAGAGACGGCATAACATCGCGGCGGCGGCGAGCGTGATACTGGGATGCCCATCGGGGTCTCCATTTACCGCGATCATGCCCACGCGCCCCAGCAAGACCTCGGGATTGTCGCCATGCTGCAAATAATTCTGGACGAGCATCAGAACCTGCGCCGTGTCGCCCGCAACCAGTGCATTGATCAGTGCTGAGAGGTCGAGCCTCAATTCAACTGCGGCCATAGATAACAACACTCCTAAAAAGCTATATTCCTTCTGCGCGCGCCGGCGCACATGAAAGTATTCGTAATGACTTCATTTAGAACCACCGTCTTGTAGTTCGCGAATAGAGCGTTCGATGCCGGGAATATCGGCGTATTCCTCATCGATTAACTTGAAGGCGCGGCTTAGATAGAGCTCTGCCAACCTGGCGCCCTGCTCTTTAGGGTTGACGGCGCTGGCAACAAGCTCCGATCCACGATATTTCTCTGCCAACCGACTTGTGATGCGCTGCATCTTGCGCTTCGTGTCCTGAAGAAGCGCTGTATCACGGCCTTCGAGCGCGTAGCGGGCCATTCCCACGAGTTTGCCCAGCTCCGTCAGCTTTTGTCGATCAGGCATCGTCTGGATGAGAAGATCCTCGGCATCCAGTTCGTCCAGGGGCACCGGTTCCTCTATGGCAGGCGAAGATGATGGAGAAGACAGAGAGGTCTGCCCCACCGAAGCGATATAAGTGGCATAGAGCTGACTATACTCCTGGCTGCCGAGAATCGCCATCTGAACGCGCGCACCTTCGTCTCTAGGGCTGATCATGCCGATATCGCAGAGGTCATCGCTACGTCGCTCCGCCAGAGCCTCCAGGTATTCCATGCTACCCGCCTCCTCTAACATAGGAGGGATAGGCATACCGTTGACATTCTGGCTTTCACGTAGTTCTTCGGGGGGGATCTGTGCCGCGAAGAGCGGAGGAAGGTACTTCGTGAGTGACATGGGTATCGGTGGGACGATGCAGTACGTACAAAAGACAACACGTGGATTAATGGTACTGCGCGCGACAAAAATAGCATGTCCCTTCGGCGCCTGTGCGCTACCACGCAGAAAATTTATACCCATAAACGAGAAATCCCTTCGGTATCTGTAGGGAGTAGACGGCACATGAGCATTGTCCATTCCCTCGTTACGTTTTTAATCCATCAACAGGTTTGTTTTCAACTATCAGGATGCTCTTCATTTTCTCACGACTGGCGTGCGCTGACAAGCCCTCTGCGACGACTACTTCGTCATGGGACAGGCTATCGAAAGGACCCGAACCTGATACAGGCATTATACGCTTTTACGTAGCTGTTTGATACGCCTGAGCAGCTCTGTATTTGCGCGTATCTCCTCCTCACTCAACTCGTCTCCTCCGGTAGGCAGGTCATTTTCGTAGGCCTGGAGGCTCTGCAGAAGCTCGGTCGAACCGGCGATGCGCGCAAAGTTTTTCAGCAGCGTGCGGGCCTGCTCGTCCTGGTTGCGACGTATGTCGGTGACCGCCGTCTGCGCGTACAGCTCGGCGTACTGACGCAGGAACCGGGTCCACTGCTGCGCCGAGGCAATGCTATTCATGACGCGCTCGATCTGGGTGATCGCTTTTGTCTGCTCATCGCGGGCGCGTTCGAGATCGCCACGCTGGAAGAAGATACCAGCGCGCGCGTAGCGCGTATCGGCGACTCCCAGGGGACGGCGCTGCTGGTGATAGAGCTTTAGCGCCTGCTCGAAATCGGCCAGAGCTGCGTCGTTTTCATCCTTGCCACGATGCGCCAGCCCACGTGTGAGAACCGCATCAGCCTGCCCTGTAGCATCATTTGCCTGGTTAAAGCGAAGCAAGGCCGCCTCGCTGCTCTCTAGCGCCTCATCCCATTTCCGTTGCGCCAGTTGCACCTGTGCAACGCCCAGAACGGCTGAGCCATCGCCGCTGGTGCTTTCGACGAGTTGATAGGCGCGGCCAGCAGCCAGGAAAGTCTCCATGGCGGCATCCATCTCGCGGCGCGCCAGGTACGACTGGGCCGTGCCCAGGATGGCGTCGGCAGCGACCAATGGCTCCTGCTGGGCCTCAGCGCGATTATGCGCATCGCTGTAGTACTTCCCGGCCTGCGCGAAATCACCCTGCGTGAGGTAGATCTGTGCGCTCGCCGCCACGGTCAGGGGCTGGAGCTGTGCCGCGAGGGGATTGCGCGTTGTGACATCGCTCGCCGCTGCAAGATGAGACTCCGCATCCTTGAGATCGCCGGTATAGGTGGCGAGCTGCGCCAGGCGCACTTCAACGGCAGCAACGGTGCGGGCTGCCATCCCCTCTCCCAGCGTCTCTACATGCGTGCGCGCATCTTCATAGGCGCGTCTGGCCTGAACGGGCTGTCCCTCCTGCCGGTAAAGATCGCCCGAAGTCAGCAGCGCCCGGCTCTCGGCCTGCACGTTGCCGATGCTGTGAGCCAACTGGCGTGCCTCCTGCAACGTCTTGCTGGCACGGTCCAGGGAGCCGCGCCTGAACTGGATCTCGCCGAGGCCCGCAGATGTCTCCGCCTGTCCCAGTTTGAACGCGATCGACTGGAAGGTACGCAGAGCGCGCTCCATCAGCGAATTGGCGTAGGAGAGCTGGCCTCGGCGCAGGTTGATCTCGCCCAGCAGGCGACCGGCCTGGGCCGTACCGAGAGCGTTATGCTGCGAGGTATAGAGGTCCATAGCCGTTTGCGCGCCGATCAGCGCCTGGTCGACACTACCCTGTAATAAGGCCACTTCGGCCAGACCCAGATTGGCATCGGCCTGCCCCAGTTCATATTCAAGTGTGTTCGCCTGGCTGAGCGCCTCGGCGAATGTATCGGCGGCCTGTTCGAGACGCTCCTGGTCGATATAGATGCGGCCCAGACCGAGGAGCGCATCGATCGTGCCGAACTGGTCGCGGGTGTCGCGGTAGATCTCCAGGGCACGGCTGTAGCCATCCAGGGCAGCAGCGAAATGACGCGCCAGGCGTTCCACGTCCGCGAGGCTACGGCCGGCATCGGCCTCGTGAATGCTATCTCCAGCCTCATTGAAATAGCGGATGGCCTTCTGATAGTGTTCGGTTGCGTACTGCGTATTTCCGCGCTGCAGCTCGATGTGTCCCAGCGCCAGCGCAGCGTTTCCCAGGCCCTGTGCGTTGCGTTGCGCATGGTAGAGCTGCTGCGCGGCCTGGTAAGCATCCTGTGCGCGGTCCAGATGCGACAACTGGCGTTCGACGTGGCCCATAGACAGCGTGCTATTGGCCTCCAGCAGCGGATAGCCCGCGTCCCTGTACATCTTCGTCGCGCGCTGGTAGCTGTTGATCGCCGGTTCGAGCGCGCTATTTTCGCGCTGCACATCGGCGATCAGCGCGCGGCTATCGCCCGCGCGCTTAAAGTCACCGACCAGGCGGAAGCGTATCTCGGCATCGCTAAACGCCGCGATCGCGTTATCTAGCTTGCCATCGTTATAGGCGGTAATGCCATCCTGGTAGCGCTTATCTGCATGCTGGCGATCCTTTTCCTTTTTTGCCTGATCATTTGCATCCATCGACATATCTTAAAAAACCTCAAACGGGTGGTCATAAGTTCTGTGCGTCCTGTTGCTATGTTCATTGTAGTGCGTATGCATGGGAAAGTCAAAAAAGAAGCAGGCATGGGGGGGCGACGTGGCGGGTAGAGACGCGCTCTACCCGCGTGGGGAAAGAGTTACTAAGGGCTAGCCCTGGGCCTCCATGCGACTCTTCGCAACGTCCATCTGCTCATCCAGTTGCTTTTTGAGCTGCGTCTTCAGCAGAGGACCGGCCATCCTCAGGGCCTTGCCGGGATCGCCTTCGATCAGCACATCGACGTGCGTGCCTGTAGGGATCGACGTAAGGTGCACACGCTGCTCGAAGGCAAGAGGACCCGAGGTCGTTTTCAGCGTAAACGTGTCATAGGGCCGGTACTCGGTGACAACGCCGGGAATCTCAAAATCGCGTCCAAGGATCTCGATGATCAGCGTAAAGGTGGTTCCGAGTCCGACTGGGCCAGAGCTGGTCTGGCGAATGCTCTTCATACCCAATTCTTTAATATTGACAGGATCGGTGATATAGGCGAAGACCGCTTCAATGGGACGGCCCACTTCGATAGAATGGTCAACCTGCATTACAGAACTCCTTTATTGTTATGAATATATGTTTGCTTCCCTGAAGGCCGAATAGGATGCCGTTTAATGTTGTATAGAGAAAGTATAGCACGCTTAGGGTGGTTTTTGCGGCAAGAGAGGATAGAGTGGGCCGGGTTCGTTTTTTTGTAGCGAGCGGCAACGGTTTATTCCCACATTCCCGTTCGGAGGCGCGGCTGCAAGAGCCGCGCCTCTACGATCTACCTTCAGACGTTGGTCAGCGGCGCCCCTGTCGGTTGAGGCACCTCTCCTGGTTGCACGACACGATCCGGCTTGTACGAGAGACGGCCCTTCGTGAAGATGAGGAGCAACACCGCTGCGACGACCGGGAAGAGGAGAGCTGACCCCAGGCCATAGCCTCCGAGTTGAGATGCGGACAAGAGATGATGAATAAAGTCACTTCCGCTATTGCTCGCATCCAACGCCGCGTGCAAGAGGATCGCAATGAGCAGGCTACCTTTCGTATTATTGAAGATCCAGGTCATGACGATCCTGGTCAGTACTGCCAGTATGATTAAGAGCGCCATCTGCACAATCATGGTGATCGCCCCTACTTTATGATCAAAAATCTGCCCTGGAACAAAGAAAGCGGGCAGGTGAAACAAGGCCCACAGTGGACCGAGGATCAGCGTCATGCGCCATGCTCCGAAGCGCTTCTGCAAGTTGGGGACCGCGAAGCCCGACCAGCCTCCTTCTTCCCAGACTTGCACCGCAACAGCAATGATCAAGATGTTTGGCAGGTATGTCGTGAAGAAGAGCGGCCACTGTTGGAAGAAAGCAGCCAGTGGTGTTATCCCGAGGAAGATACTCGAGCACGCAAGTTGGAACAGGGGCACGCCAACAAGCACGAGGAGGTACCAGCGCAGACCAACACGCCAGAGCACATAGCGCCGCAATAACTGCCGCACTCCCACTTTTCCAGCGGTGATAGCGGTCACAGTAAAGGCGGCCAGGGTCGGCCCGAGTATGGAGGCAGGGATCGCGAACCATTCAGCCAGCGGAACAAGCCCTATCTCTGGGATGGTGTAGGGCAGCAGGCCCAGGCCATTCTGGGCAAGCACCAGAGGCAGGAAGGCAATCCATTCCCCCGCAAACGCGATGACAAAGAAGGCGACCAACGGATGATCCCTGATAAGACGCTTGAGTGGTGAGGAGGTCACAGACTGCGACGGTGTTGCGATGGTAGACATGGTGTGATTCCTTTCTTGTGAGAGATTTAAGCAAGCTCTTGCTTTTACGAACGTCCAATCGGCTCAACTTCAACTGCCAGCGGCGTCTCTGCTGGCAGCGGTGTCTCGATGAGTTGCGCATTACGATCCGGTCGGTACCCGAGGCGGCCTCTGGTGAAAATGATGAGCAACACCGCACAGGTGCCGAATATCACGATATTCTCTGCCTGCCAGCCTCCGTAGATGAAGGGACGCGCCCATCCACTGACGACAAGTTGCGCGGGGATGAGTAAAGCACCCAGACTACCGGCTGCATTGTTACACCCATGGGTGAGCGTCGCGATGAGCACACTGCCCCGCGTGTGATTGAAGATCCAGGTGAAGAGAAACGTGAGGGCAATCGCGCCGATGAGGAAACCCGCATAGTTGGGGAGGCTGAACGGTCCAAGCAACCTCGTAAAGAACGCGGGCAAATGCCACAGACCATGCAGCGTGCCGAGGATGATAGTCCCCAGGACGGGGCCGTAGCGTTGTTGCAATCTCGGCAGCGCAAATCCGCGCCAGCCCAGTTCTTCTGCGAACGACCCGGTCAGAATGATGAGCACGGCCTGTGGGAAGAACACGGTGAATAGGAGCGGCCACTTGATCAAGAGAGCAAGGGGCAAGTTCACCCCATAAAAGACGCTGTAGCCCACCAGAAGGATGAGGAGAGGGCCGAAGATGGCCATCAGGTACCACCCGATGCCCACCCGCCATTGCACGCACCGGCGCAGCAGCTGTCCCACACCTGCTCTGCCAGACGTGACGGCGGTCACGGTGAGGGATGCCAGGGCCGGACCGGCAAAGGTACCGAGCACAAAAGCGAGAAGAAACGCGCTATCTGGGAGTGTGAAGGGGAGGAGATCAAGCCCATTCACATTTCTGGAAAGCGCGAAGGGCACCAGGAAGGCCCAGGTCCCCGTGAAGGCAATGACGAAGTAGGCCAGCAGGGGATGACTACTGATCAGACACCTAAGCGGAGAGGAGGTCACAGGCTGCGACGTAGTGGTGATGGTAGACATGGTATGTTTCCTTTCTTGCCAGTGATACAAGCCGGCTCTTGCTTTCACGAACGTCCAGTCTACTCACCAGCACCGGACGCAGGCATTTCTGCTGGTCGCGGCGCCTCAATGAGCTGCGCGTTCTGCTCCGGTTTGTACCCCAGGCGCCCGCGGGTTGCGACGACCAGCAGCACTGCCACTGCTCCAAAGGCGATGACCAGGCTCCAATTGTCGTTATTGAGGGCAGCAGCCAGGCCGCTCAGATGCGGATTCGCGGGAAGCAGTTGGTTCACAAGACCGCTGGCCGCATTGGCCGCGGCGTGGATCAGAATCGCGATGAGGATGCTGCCCTTCGCGTGGTTGTAGATCCAGGTGTAAATGAACGTGCCGGCAATGCCTGTCAACACGAAGGTCACAAAGGTCGTGAGGGCAAAGGGGTAGAGGGGACCACCTATAACGAAGCCGGTGGGCAGATGCCACAGGGAGTGCAGGGTCCCCAGCACGATGGTGCCCAGCACCGGGCCGTAGCGTTGTTGCAAGCGGGGCAGAGCAAAGCCCCGCCAGCCGGGCTCTTCCCATAAGGCAACGAAGAGAATTTGCAGCCCCAGAAAGGGCAGGAATACGCTGAAGAGGAGCGACCACTGCCGGATGAAGGCCAGGAGGGGACCTGCCCCAAATGGGATGCACACACTCAACAGGTAGACCAGCAGAAAGCTGACGAGCGCGAGCAGGTACCACGGGACGCCGACGCGCCATTGGAGATAGCGGCGCAGGAACCTCCCCACGCCTGCTTTGCCAGAGATGGCGGCGGTCACCGTGAGAGCAGCCAGCGTGGGTCCACACACAGTTGGAAGTGCGCCAACCAGGACCAACCCGATATCAGAGAAGCTGAAAGGGAGGAGCCCAACGCCATTTTTGGAAAGCAGTATGGGCAGTATGAGCAGCCAGGTCCCGGCAAAGGCGATGACGAAGTAGGCAACTAACGGATGGTCACTAATGAGACGCCGAAGTGGTGAAGAGGCCGCAGGTTGCGACGGTGTTGCGATGGTAGACATGGTGTGGTTCCTTTCGTGTGAGAAATGGATGTTATCACGTGTTCCTCGTGCTACAATTTACTCGAGATTTATTCCTGCCTGTCCGGCTGCCTGGCGAATGGCAGCCAGCAGCGTATCAGTGGTTCCTCGTTTCTCCACGAACGCGGTTGCCCCAGCAGCCTGCGCCCGTAGGCGCGTTTGCTTCTCGTTATGGATGCTCAGGATCACGACGGCGCTCTGTGGGGCGACCATCCGCAGGGCCGCTGTGGCCTCGATGCCATCCATATCCGGCATCTCGATATCCATCAGCACCACGTCGGGCGTGAGTGTCTGCGCCAGGGTCAGTGCCTCTCTGCCAGTGCTTGCTTCCCCAGCGACCTGCATGTCCGGCTCCAGATGGAAGCGCAAACGCAATCCGCGCCGCACTGCTGGCTGGTCATCTACGAGCAACAATCGAATCATCAGAACCTCGTCTGTCTACCCCATCATGTCTCTGACCCTGCCAGAGGCAGAAGAGGTATGGTACAATAAGAAGCAGAGTTTTTCACTTCCGCACTGTAGTGATGCTTATCAATCAGGTCAGCTATGATGGACACGCCTCACATTCCTGACTTCTGATACTACCTTGCATCACTGTTGACACGCAGTGTAGCTGCGCAGCAGCGTTGCAGTGATGACTATCAAGATAGAGCAAGTATAGGTTCCGGCAACGGCAAACGCATCTCGCAAAGGATGGATTTCTTCTACAACTTTCGTAGGGGGAAGAAGCGCTATCAAAAGGGGGCGCATTATGACTATTCGCATTTTGCTCGTTGACGACCATAGCGTGGTGCGCAAGGGATTACGGACGTTCCTGAAGTATGACCCCGAATTGGAGGTGGTTGGTGAGGCGGCGGACGGTGCCGAGGCGTTGAGCCTGGCCCAGGAGTTCAAGCCGGATGTAGTATTGATGGACCTGGTGATGCCGGTAATGGATGGCATTGCCGCCACCGCTGCCATCCGGCGTGCATTACCCGAGACCGAGGTGCTGGCCCTCACCAGCGTCCTGGAAGATGCCTCAGTGGTGGGTGCGGTGCGTGCGGGAGCTATTGGCTACCTGCTGAAGGATACGCAGGCCGACGCGTTATGTCAGGCGATCAAAGCCGCCGCTGACGGGCAGGTTCAGTTGACACCCAAAGCTGCGGCGCGCCTGATGCAGGCGGTGAGTACTCCTGAGAGTCCCGAACCCCTCACTGAACGCGAGACCGACGTGCTACGGCTGCTGGCTCAGGGGCAATCCAACAAACAAATCGCCCGCAGTCTGCATAATACGGAGCAGACCATTAAAACGCACGTGAGCAGAATCCTCTCGAAACTGGGGGTGCAGAGCCGCACCCAGGCCACGCTCTATGCGATCCGCGTGGGTCTCGTCTCTCCTGGCTCGCCTGATGCGACTGGCTGAGAGCGAGTCATGAATAGACGCCTTTTGAAACTGAAATACCAGTTCACTCGCCCTGGCGAGAACCAGGTAACCGCAAAGGAGTGTCTGTGATGAAGCTCCCGTCTGCCTCAACGAAGGCCACGGTGGATGCTCAGCCACAAAGAGAAACGGATACGCGCTTGCGAGGCCGTTGGCTCCTTCTTGTACGCGTCGTGTGGGTAGTTATTGCTGTGCTGGCTCTGGGCCTGGTAATCGCCAGCATCCCTGGCTATTTTTCGTTCCTCCATGTTCTCTGCACCGGTACCCTTGCTACATGCAGGAACAACGGGCAAATGACTCCTGACTACCTGCGAGCGATTCAGGCGTTGGGTCTCTCTCTCGACTCCTTTGCGGCGTACCAGGTCGCACTCGTCATGGTCTTTGCTGTTGTCTACGCTGCCATCGGCGCAGTGCTCTTCTGGCGCCGGTCTAACGACCGTATGGCACTCATTGCCTCAGTCAGCCTCGTGACGTTTCCAGCGGCTTTCCATGCCAGTGAGCTGGCCACACTTCCTACAGTCTGGTGGTTGCCAGGCCAGTTCGTGATCTTCCTGGGCAACATCTCTATTTTCCTCTTCTTCTACATGTTTCCTACAGGACGATTTGTCCCGCGTTGGACGCGCTGGCTCTGGGTAGGGGTGATCGTGTTCTGGGCTCTGAATGGCTTTTTCCTTTTTTTGCGTTCCTCCACGCTCGCTGGTGTGGTGTTCCTCGGCTTTGTCTGTAGTATACTGGTCGCACAGATCTATCGCTACCAACGTGTGTCCAACGCGGTCCAACGACAGCAGACGAAGTGGGTCGTCTTCGGTATCTCAATCGGGCTTGGGGGTTTCCTGGTATTAACCACATTTACTGCTTTCTTTCCCTCGTTCGTTCCACAAGGTCCTCTTGCCGATTTGATTATTGGCACCGCCCTCTATCTTTTTCTTCTCCTTTTCCCGCTCTCGATCGGTGTTGCCATCCTACGCTCGCACCTCTTTGACATTGATCTCATCATCAATCGCACGCTGGTTTATGGCATCCTGACGGTGAGCATTGTAGGTCTGTACGTGCTGGTGGTGGGATACCTGGGCGCCCTCTTTGGGACCAGCGGCAATCTATTGATCTCGTTAGTGGCAACGGGCCTGATCGCGGCTCTCTTCCAACCCCTGCGCGCCTTCTTGCAGCGAGGGGTGAACCGTCTGCTCTACGGGCAACGGGACGAACCCTATGCCGTCATTACCCGTTTGAGCCAGCGGTTGGAGGTAACACTGGCTCCAGATGCCGTGTTATCGGCCATTGTGGAAACCGTGGCCCAGGCCCTCAAGTTGCCGTATGTGGCCATTCTGTTGAAGCAGGAGGATCCTTCTTATTCGGTCGGAAACGACGCTAGCGCGTCTAGCAAAGAAGTCTGGGGGACTTCTGCGGAGCACTCATCCGACCGCAAGGAAGTAACCTTTGCGTTGGCGGCGAGTGCCGGAGAACTCGTTGGAGACCCTCTCATCCTGCCGCTGGTCTATCAGGCAGAGACCGTGGGGCAATTGCATCTTGCCTCACGCACGCCGGGTGAAGCCCTGGCTTCTGCCGATAGGCGCTTGCTGGACGAACTGGCCCGCCAGGCCGGGCTGGCTGCCCACGCCGTTCAGTTGACCTCGGACTTGCAGCGCTCCCGTGAGCACCTGGAGCAGCGGGTGGAGGAACGCACCCGCGAGTTGTCCTCCTTGCTAGAGATCTCCCATACAGTGGCCTCTACCCTCCAGTTAAAGCCGTTGTTGGGTCTGATCCTCGATCAACTCAAGACCGTCGTCGACTACACGGGCTCCGCAATCTTAGCGATGAAGGGTGAGGATCTTCTCATCCTTGACAGCCGAAGTCCTACTCCACAAGAACAACTGATGCAACTACGCTTTCCACTCAAGCACCTGGGGCTGATTTGGGAGACGATCACTTCCCACGAGTCGATTATCATGCATAACGTGCATAATGATTCGCCCCTGGCCCAGGCCTTTCGTGTGGCAATGAGTGAGATCAGGGAAACGACCTTTCACGATGTCCGTGCCTGTCTGATCGTGCCGTTGACGTTGAGAGATCAGGTAATCGGCATGCTTGTGCTGACTGCAAGCGAAGAGAATGCCTTTACGCCGCACCATGCCGCGCTCGTCCTGGCAATTGCCAATCAGGCAGCGATTGCGATTGAGAATGCGCAACTCTATGAACAGGCACAGGAACTGGCAGCCGTTGAGGAGCGCCAACGCCTGGCACGCGAGCTGCACGATTCGGTCTCCCAGGCGCTCTATGGTATTGCGCTGGGTCTGCATACCGCCCGTATTCAACTCGACCGCGATCCGAATGAGTTGCCTGAGTCGCTGGACTACTTACTCTCACTGGCAGAGGCGGCATTGGACGAGATGCGCGCCCTGATCTTCGAACTGCGCCCCGAATCGCTGGAAAGCGAGGGACTGGTCACCGCACTTTCCAAGCAAGGCGCAGCGCTCCAGGCACGTCATGGCATTACTGTCCTGACGCAGCTTTGCGAAGAACCTGAACTGCCGCTCAAGGTCAAACAGGAACTCTACCGTATCGCGCAAGAGGCGATGCATAACACGGTCAAGCATGCCCGTGCGAATAAGGTGAACCTGGGACTGAGCCAGACTGCTCAGGCGATCATCCTGGAGGTACGTGACGATGGGATAGGGTTTGATCCGATGGGCTCATTTCCAGGCCATCTCGGTCTGCACTCGATGCAGGAACGTATCAGCAGCCTGGGTGGCATGTTTCAGATTGAGAGCGCTCCAGGGCGAGGAACCTCCATCCTCGCTCAAGTTCCATCGGTCCAGCGTCTTAGCGATGATATAGACAGTCTCTCGAGCAAGTGAGGGTTTAGAGGTGCCGAGAGCCCAGGGTGTACGATACTCGCTCAGGAAAGCTATCCACAAGATCGCCATATAATGATATAATAGCGAGGACTTCTACAGCTATAACATTCAGGGCGTAACGGGCGTCTCCGTCTGGCAGCTTGCCTGAGACGGAGATGGACGCGACTATTTCGAAAGGCAGTAGTAACCTATGAATGAAGATACACTCGCGCGTGTAGACCTTTTCTCGACATTAGAAAAGAAAGAGCTCCAGGTGCTTGCCAAAAGTAGCCAGGAACGCACGTATAACGCAGGTTCCACCATATTCAAGCAAGGAGATACCGGCGTGGGCCTGTATGTGGTCAAGAGCGGCAAGATTCGCCTCACGCAGTCCAACAATCCCGACAGGGCCGAGATCGACCTGGGGACGGCGGGACCAGGCGAAGTGATGGGCGAGATGGCTCTGCTGGATGATCTGCCACGTTCAGCAACCGCTACGGCGGAGGGCGACGTCGATGTGATTGTACTGCCGGTATGGGAGTTTCGCGGCATACTGCGGCAGCATCCCGACATTGCATTGAAGCTGCTCGCTTCGCTCAGCCGCCGTCTGCGGAAGGTGGAGACGCGCAGGCGGGAGTGGTAAGGTACTGAAATACAACCAGAGAGCCGTCCCTTCACGGCTCATCTGGCTGACGCATTGCATCAGAAAACGAACCTCTGAAGCAAGCAGCGGGCATGCAGTTCAAAGCTCTTCAGCGGGCAGTTGATGGAGGCCATCCGATTTTTCGCGGTGCAAGAGCTTCTGAATCTCCTCGAACATCGTCTCCACATCGCCGAAGGAGCGATAGACGCTCGCGAAGCGAATATACGCGATCTGATCCATACGCCGGAGCTGGTCCATCACCAGTTCGCCGATCATGCTGCTGGGGATCTCCTGTTTGCCGAAGCGATAGAGCTCCTGCTCGATCTCCTCCACCGCGTTCTCGATCTCGCCAGCGGGTAGGGGACGCTTCTCGCAGGCTTTGCGCACGCCGACCGAAAGTTTTTGCCGATCGAAAGGCTCGCGGCGCTGGTCGCGTTTGATCACCATCAGGTGGAATTTCTCGACGCGTTCATATGTACTGAAGCGACCTTTACACTGCTCGCATTCGCGTCGGCGATGAATAGCGTCGCCGATATCGCGCGAGTCCTTCACGCGCGACTCAGTGCCGCCACAAAATGGGCATTTCATACTTCTAAATCCTATATATGCACAGTTAATAGTAGCATTATTTTATCACATTGGACAACCGCCGCGAGAAGACCTGTGCGAGCGGCTTGATCATCGCCGAAGGAAACAGAGATGGGAGTGCCGAGTGGGTAGAGAGGCACCCGGCACAGATGAGAGACACCACCAGGGATAGAGCGGCCCTTAATACAATGTGTATTGGACAGGCGGGTAGTAACCGCCTAGCGCGGCAAGGCGGGAGCGGCGGTGTGTCTCTCCAGGGCGAGGCCCGCAGCCTTCTGCTGATCCATATGGGTCACCTGATCTGATTCTTTTTGCGCCGCGTCGGCACCGATCGGTGCCGACTGATTGGGTTGATTCGGATGTACCTTTCCCACGTAACCCGATCGCAGACGCGATCCCTCTCGCCAATAGGCATACCAGTAGGGGCCATGCCCCTGACCATTGCGACAGGTGCTGCATGACGCCTTGCCGCATTTGCGATACTGCAACTGATAGGTGATGTGCTGATCACCCGGTATTTCTGTCATAAACCACTTACCCTTCCACAAATCAATAAACTTGTACATGAACGTAGACACCGATAGTATCTTATCATTAGTCAATGAACATTCTCTGAATTTACCCCGTTTAAAGATGAATTAAAGTTCATTTTTGGGGCCTGAAGGTGTCGAATAGTCGGTAAAAAGTAACAGGATATTCATATAGTTCATTGACATAATACATAAATTCTTCAACATAGCGTATGGGGAGTGTACCTGGCAAGTGGTGCCTCCTTCTTTACCGTCCCTTGCGGCTATGTTGGAGAAACAATGTATGATGTTACATTTAACCTGAAAAAGGGGAGATTCGTCAGAAACTCCTACTTATTTCCCATACAGTTGTATTCTGGTGGTATAATAAACGATATACCCGTACATTTTCCGAGAAGAGCCATCTGTTCCATTTGTTCTGTTGTGTTGTTGGACGTAAAGGGGAAGCATACTATGCAGATCATTATCAAAGGTAGACAGATGCAGGTTACACCGGAGTTGCGTCAACGGATCGAACGAAAAGTTCAGCGTCTCTCTCGCTTGCTCGGTGGAGATGCGCGTATTGAGGTAACGGTGTCCGAGGAGCAGACGCGCAGCGCGCGTGATCGCTTCTCGGTGCAGCTTGCACTTTCGGGGCATGCACATCCTATTCACAGTGAGGTCAGCGCGCTCAACGCGAGCACGGCGCTCGACCTGGTGCTTGATAAAGTGGTAACGCAGATCGGGCGTCAGAAGCAGAGGCAGACGGCGGTGCGTCGTCACAAGACGGCCAGGGTGCTCTCGCTCTCGCGTTCCGGTCGCCTCGCGGTCCTTGATCCAGAAAAGGACGAAGAGCTTGAGGATACGGTCGATGAGGGGCATAACGAGGAGATATGGTCGCGCGTGATGGAGATCCGCCGCCTCCCCACGAAGCCCATGAACGATCAGGAGGTGATCGCGGAGATGGAGAAGAGCAAGGCTGCGTTCTATCCCTTCTTTAATGCTGAAACAAATAGCGTCAACGTGATGTATCGGCTTGAGGATGGTGGATACGGCCTCCTGGTTCCCACGCTCGACTGACCACATATAAAAGCAGCATGAGTATCTATTCAAGACCTCTTTTCTGACTCCTCGTGGCTCCGCGCGCTGCGCGGCTCGCATGATTCCTGTGTGGTTGGCGCAGTGGCGGCTCGGGCCGCCACTGCGCCAACCACACAGGACCGCTGAGGAGCCCTGAACAGATATTCATGCTGCCAGCTTGCATCGACACAAAAACGCGCTACAACATCACTTCGAACTCCCACGGTTGCGGAGCCAGATCCTCAAACTGACCGAGCGGGTCAGTGGCACGAATGGTAAGCGTACGGGCCTCTGGTGACGGGAGCGGACGGAACTTCGCATTCCCCTGGTAGACGGCGTTATTGGGGCCGCCGGCCAGTTCTGGCCGGGCCAGCAACATCCCTCCACGCTCCCCGGTCCACTGGGTACCGATATTATCCTTCAAGAAAAAGATGATGCGTGGGACGAAAGCAAAACCCGTGCTGAACGGTGGTCGAATCCACAGGTAATGGAGTTCGAAGTAGCTCTGATAGTAATGCAACTGGTGCAATATCAGCGTCATGCCCTGCTGTTTCTGCTCCAATTCCAGTGTCACGACGCGCGCTGGTTCGGCGCGTGTTGAAAGCGACCCACGCTCCTGAGTCTCGAGTTGGGGTACCGCCATCACCACAGGCGGACGAGAGGCAAGTTCCAGGGTTTGCGCTGAAAACGGCGTCGCATCTTGAAGAATCTCATTACATAATTGCAGACAATCGTCACAGATGTATGCTGCCCCTGGCCCTGCTATCATACGACGCACCTCCGAAGAGTGGCGTCCGCAGAACGAGCAGCGAGCCAATGACCGATCAAAACTCATAACGCCTTCCTCATTAGTTGAACAAGCGAATCAGCCCTTCTGCGTGCGCAATGCAGCGATCGCCTCATTGTGCAATCCTAGACGTTCAAGCAGGGAAGCATGGGCCTCCCATTCTAGTGTGTCATTCAATGGTGTAAGCGATATCGTTTCTAGTGGCAGGGTGTCGGGCATACGGATGCTACCATTGAGCGGCTCTTCTTCTTCAAGATACAGACGATCACCGTACTTCCTGCGCAAAGCCAATTCTATCAAATGATCGGCAAAATGTGGATTCTTCGGTAGTAGAGAGCCGTGCAGGTACGTCCCAAAGGTATTGCGATAGACGGCTCCCTCGGCATGGTCTTCGGCGTTATTGCCATATCCCTTCAGCACCCTGCCCAGCGGCTTAGTGGTCCCGAGGTACGTGCGACCACCATGGTTTTCAAAACCTACCACGGTCATGCCGTTCCAGGTGATCGCCACATCGCCGATGCAGCGTGGTGCGCCAGGACCTTTGTGAACCGTCCAGGCGTCGAACACGCCAAGGCCACGCATATCGGGTCCATCCGCCGGGCGGTAGTAGTGCGCGAGCAGTTGGTAGCCACCGCAGACCGCCAGCACCGGCATATCGTCTTCTATCGCCGCCCACAGCCCGATTCCTTTCATCTCATAAAGATCCTGGGAGACCGGGGCCTGCTCTCTATCCTGTCCACCACCAATAAACAACATATCATACTCGTCTGGTGCCAGCGCATCGCCGATACCCAGACCAACCACACGCAACGCAATACCGCGCAGTTCACAGCGGCGCCGCAATGTTACAATATTACCACGATCTCCGTACAAATTCAGTTGATCTGGATACAAATGTCCCAGCGTGAGAGAGCGGGCGGAATTATCGCTCATGCATCCTTCCCTTCCCAGTAGTGTGGTGTAAGCCCGCGCTGCTCCAGCTCACGATGTACCTCTAATAGACCGGTATACGTTGGTACGATAAACAGGGTCTCGCCTACGGGGGTCTGCTCAAGCGCCACGTCCAGCGCCTTCTTCAATCCATAGACACGGGCGGCGGACGGGCTTATAAATCGCGGGCTTATAAATCGCGCCCCTACACCTCGCGGGCCTATTGCGCGGCGCATACGTCCTGATCTGGTCGTCTCGCGCGCCGCGCGGAGGGCAAAAGGTGGAACTATTGTCATCGCCTCCTCTGCAACGCCTGCGTACTTCAAACGCAGTCCCAGGTCGAATGCGCGGGTCCCAGCCACCACCAGTGTACCCGTCAGCCCGACCGCCCTTTCGAAATCTACATCCCAGATCCAGGAAATATCCCGGCCATCGGCGATGTTATCATTTAACACGAAGAGAATGTGCCGCGGAGCGCCTTCGCTGAACAGCGTCCGCAGGACTTCGTTAAAGCCGGTCGGATTTTTTGCCAGCAACAAACGCAGCGTGCGCCCCTCTACCTGAACGCGTTCGCCGCGTCCAAAAGCAGGCTTTGATTGCTCGATACCACTGATCATCGGCTCCCACTCCACATCAAGCGCGCGAGCTGCGGTAATCGCGGCAAGTGCGTTATATATATTATAAAGGCCCGGTAAAGGAATAACCACTTCCTGTTGTTGAGTACCGACCACTACCTGTATGCGCTGGCGGTCAAATGTATCTTGCTGGATCTGTAGCGCGCGTATGTCGGGCTGGGGACGCTGTAGGCCACACTGTGGGCAATGATAGTGACCCATATGGCTATAGAAGCGTGCGTCATAGACGAACTCGCTGCCACAGCGCGGGCAGGTGCGCGTATCCATCACCTGGTAGCGTGTCGTCCCTGGCTGTGCAAGCTGGTTCAGCGAGAGGTCATCGATGCCGTAGTAGAGTTTCTGGCCCGCGAACGACTCCCCCAGAAAGGCTACGCCGGGATCGTCCGCGTTCAAGACGAGCGTCGTGCTATCCGGGAGCTGACTAATGGCCGTGCGCCAGAGCGAGGCCACGCTATCAACCTCACCGTAGCGGTCGAGCTGATCGCGAAAGAGATTAGTGAAGATCACGACGCGCGCTGGAAGCTCCTGGACGAGGCGAGGAAGGGCGGCTTCGTCGATCTCCAGCACGGAGATGGCGCGTCCGGAACGTCGCAGATGGCCGTTGGGGAGCGCGCGAATGACAAGTGAGCTTGCCACGCCACGCTCCAGGTTCGAGCCCTCGCGGTTGCGCCACACGCACAGTCCGCCGTCGCGCAGAATAGCGGCGATGAAGCTGCTCGTCGTCGTCTTCCCATTGGTCCCTGTAACGAGCACACACCCGTATTCGAGCTGGGCCGCCAGGTGTTCAACGATATCTGGATAGACGCGTTGCGCAACGACGCCCACAATGCTCGTCCCGCCGCCCAGGCGCAGACGGCGGCTGAGCGCGCCCACGGTGCGGCCCGCGATCACGGCTACGCCCGCGTTGAGTGCGGCCCGCCGGCGCCGCGAGCCTGGACGGCCCTTCGTATCTTTCAGCCGGTCGGCAGCAAGCGGCGCTTGATCCGTCTCACGCTCCTCAGGAGATGGCGTAGTCTCTTGCGAGACGGGACGAGATGGTCGTTCTCTGGGCATGCTTGCGATCCTCCGAAATCAGCTCACCTATGTGTATCTGTTATAGTAGTTGTGAGCAGCATAGCATCTATAGCCGTTGACGGTCAAGATACAGGCGCATAAGAGAAGATGAGGCTATTGCAAAGATGTGGTATGCTACCAGGAAATTTCTGTGTTGCGTTTTGAGTTACATTGAATGCAAAGACAAAGATGGTAAAATACCCTCTTGTCAACGTATGCTATTCTATGCGTGAAGTGGAATCGTGTGTAAGCGGATTATTGTTGAGCGATGTAAGGGTCAGAAGAAGCGATGACAAAGAAGCTTGTAATAGTTGAGTCACCGGCGAAAGCCAAAACAATTGAAAAATTTCTGGGGCGGGACTTTACGGTCCTGGCCTCTATGGGACATATCATAGACCTGCCCAAGAAGGGCCTGGGCGTGAATACGCGCAAGGATTTTGCGCCCCAGTATGAGATCATCGAAAAGAAGGATCACCTGATCGATGAGCTGAAGGCCGCGTCGAAGCGGGCCGATGAGGTATATCTGGCTCCTGACCCCGATCGCGAGGGCGAGTTTATCGCCTGGTCGCTAAAAAACATTCTCGGACTCCAGAATCCACATCGCGCCGTCTTTCACGAGATCACCAAAGGAGCCGTGCAGGACGCCATCAAAAAGCCGCGTACGATAAATGAGGACCTGTTCAACGCACAGCAGGCGCGCCGCGTCCTCGATCGTCTTGTCGGCTATAAAATCAGTCCTCTGCTCTGGCGCCGCATCCAGTCAGGGACCAGCGCCGGACGCGTGCAGTCGGTGGCGCTACGCCTGATCTGCGATCGCGAGGCCGAGATCCAGGCGTTTGTTCCCGAGGAATACTGGAGCATCATCGCAACGTTGAGCAAGCAGCAGCAGTCCGAACGCTTCGAAGCGACGCTCATCTCGCGCCTCAAGGATATCGCGGCCCTGACAAACGAGGAGGCCGCTAGCGAGGAGCAGGCCGCCAGTCAGAACGGCTCGAATGGCGCAAAGGCGGTCAAGGCTGAGAAGGGGCGCATAAAGATCAGTTCCAAGGAGGAGTCGGACACGATTCTGGCTGAGCTGCAGGGGGCAACGTACAGCATCTTGAAGTACGAGGAGCGCGAGCAGCGCCGCCAGCCATACCTGCCCTACACGACGAGTACCATGCAGCAGGACGCCTCGATACGGCTGTACTTCAAACCGAAGAAAACGATGAGCCTGGCGCAGCAACTGTACGAAGGCATAGAGTTGGGCGAGCGCGGCCACCAGGGCCTGATCACCTATATGCGTACCGACTCCACGCGCATATCGGACGAGGCGCAGGCAAAGGTCAAGAGCTACATCGGCACTGAATTTGGACAGCCATACGTGGGACCGGGACGCACGGGGAAGGCAAAGGCGACCACACAGGACGCGCACGAAGCCATCCGTCCGACCGATGTCGCGCTGACACCACAGAGCGTCAAGACGTATCTCACAGCGGATCAGTTCAAGCTCTACAACCTGATCTGGCGCCGCTTCGTGGCCAGCTTTATGGCGTCCGCCGTCTTCGACACAGTACGAGTAGATATCGTCGCCCGGCAGTATGTCTTTCGCGCGACGGGCTCTAATCTCAAGTTTCCCGGCTTCTATGCCGTCTGGCCGCGCGAAGAAGACGAACGCTTGCTACCGACGATGCAGGTGGGCGAGAACCTGGACCTGCACGCACTTAAACCTGAGCAGCACTTTACACAGCCACCACCGCGCTTTACGGAGGCAAGCCTGATCAAGGAGCTGGAGGAGGAGGGGATCGGGCGCCCGAGCACTTACGTCCCGATTATCAGTACGATTCAGGACCGCGGCTACGTCGAACAGGATCAGCGGCGCTTCGTCCCGACGTGGCTGGGTGTGACCGTCAACGAGGTTATGAACAAGCACTTCCCCGATATCGTCGATACGGGCTTCACTGCTGAGATGGAGCGCGAACTGGACGATGTTGAGGAGGGACGACTCTCCTGGACGAAGTTCCTTCATACCTTTTATGGCGACTTCAAAGAGACCATGAAGAAGGCCGAGGCCGAGATGGATCGCGTGCAGAAGCCTGTGGAGGAACTGGAAGAGACGTGCCCCGACTGCGGGCGCACCCTGGTTATCCGCACGGGACGCTTCGGACGCTTCATTTCGTGCTCCGGCTTTCCAGAGTGCAGCTATCGCCGCTCGTTCGTCAACAAGACGGGGGCGCTGTGCCCGAACTGCCATGGTGATCTTGTGGAGCGCAAAACCAGGCAGAAGAAGCGCGTCTTCTACGGCTGCGCCAACTATCCGACCTGCAACTTCGCTATCTGGGAGAAGCCTGTGCCCGATCTCTGTCCCAAATGCGGAGGCCTGATGGTCGTGCCCAGGCCGGGACAGGACCCTGTCTGCTATCAAGAGGTGATCGTTCCTCAACGCAATGCTGAGGAACGGCCCCAGGCGGATGGCGCGAAGAAGACGACGCGCAAGAAAACGACGGCGCAGGAGGGGGAACAGGCCCCCACAACACGCCGTACCACCACACGCAAAAAAGCGGAGCCGACGAAGGGGACGACGACAAAGGCCACAACAAGCAAACGCACGACGACACGCGCCAGCGGCAGAATGACAAAGCGGACCCCGGCCACAACAGGCGCAATGCGAGGAAAAGCTGGCACTGCGGCAAAAAAGGCATCAGCAAGTAGAAGCAGAAGCAGGAATGTGCAGTAATCGAAACAAGCAGAATGGCAGGGAGAATGTGATATAATCTCAAGGTAATTTACTGACTCTCCTGATCTAGATACATTCTGCAATCATTGGAGGATTACATGCCGCATGCGGTAACGCTCATTCCAGGCGACGGAACAGGGCCAGAAATCACCGAGGCGACGCGCCGGGTCCTGGAGGCAACCGGGGTGCAGTTTGAGTGGGACATGCGTCAGGCAGGAGCGGAGATGCTGGCAAAGTATGGCACAGTCTTGCCGGATGAAGTGCTTGAGTCGATCAAGCGCACCAGGGTGGCGTTGAAGGGACCGATCACTACGCCGGTCGGCAAGGGACAGCGCAGCGCCAATGTGATGCTCCGTAAAAAACTTGATCTGTACGCCAACCTGCGACCCGCCAGGACCTACAAAGGACTCCGTTCGCGCTACGAAGATATCGACCTGATTATCGTGCGCGAGAACACTGAGGACCTCTACTCTGGCCTCGAATTTCAGCGCGGCATCCCCGGTTACGAAGAGATGCTCGAGACCATTGCACACACAACGGGACACCTGCTCGATCCTGACTCAGCAATCAGCATCAAATATATCTCGGTGGCCGCCACACGTCGCATCGTTAAGTTTGCATTTGAATATGCACGTGCCAATAATCGACGGAAGGTGACCGCCGTACACAAAGCCAACATTATGAGGCTCTCCGACGGACTATTTCTGAGCACGGCGCACGAGGTGGCGAAGGAATATCATGATATCCAGTACGAAGATCGCATCGTGGACAATATGTGTATGCAACTGGTACAGAAGCCCGAACTCTACGATGTGCTCGTGCTGCCAAATCTCTACGGCGATATCATCTCCGACCTCTCGGCGGGGCTGATCGGCGGATTGGGTGTGGCGCCGGGCGCGAATATCGGCAGCCAGTGCGCGGTCTTTGAGCCGGTGCACGGCAGCGCGCCCAAGTACGCGGGATTGAACAAGGTCAATCCAATGGCGATGATGTTCTCCGGCGTCATGATGCTGCGTCACCTGTGCGAACGCGATGCAGCTCAACGCCTGGAGCAGGCATTGACACAGGTCATCGCCGAGGGCAAGAACGTCACATACGACCTGAAGCCGCGCCCGGACGATCCCACGGCGGTCGGCACCTCGCAGGTGGCGGATGCCGTTATCGAGAAGCTACAAACTCTGTAATATGGGTGAGCATCAGATTGGTACACCAAATCTGCAATCCCTGTGTAGGGGCGCGATTTATAAGCCCCATAGACATTAAGTTAAGAGCGAGCAAGCGGCGTTCTCCTTCCTCACCGGCCACCGATGTGGCTCTCCCATCAGAAACTGGGAGGTGTTGGGACGCTGCTGGCGCGTATTCATCCGACAGCCA
>DAOTTD010000304.1:0-6339 GCA_034438015.1 Ktedonobacteraceae bacterium
GGTAGACGACGGTGGTCCCCGCGAAGATCATGCTCAGTTTGTCCTTCTTTTCCATAGGTATTCCCTCCACACCCGTCTATCGCTGTAATCTCGCTATAATCTCGTCCCAATCGCTCGGACGCCACACGAAAACTTCGACACCTGCGGCATGCAATCCGGCAATCCACCCCACCTGCTCTCTGCTGAGAACGCCGTTTTCTGCTTTGAGTTCGGCGAGAAAAAAATCACCCGAGCCGCTACGCCCGTTGCCAGGATAGAGAAAGGTGAGATCGGGATAGCCGTTGCTCGTCGCACGTCGAGAATCGGGGATGGAGTAGCACATCCAGCCGAGCAACTTGCTCGCCTGGATTACATCGCGTTGCAACTGGGCCTCACTCGTCATGGGAAAATTACGGGCTGTTCGCATCACTTGCGTCCTAGAACGGGACGGGATCGGCGTTGCTATCGGGCGCAGGCTCCGGCGGTGGCATCGGCGTCGAACAGGCGCAGAGGCGTGGTTCCCGTTCCTGGTTAAGTTGGTAGAAGGTCTTGCCACCTTTGATATCCCGCTTGACCAGGTAACAGTTGTGCTGAGGGTAGTCTTGTGTGTCAATGGCGCGCTGAAACATCTCATTGCGTTTCGGGCTTTGATCAAAGGTAAGCGTCTTCATCACGACGCCTTCTTCTTGCGTATCATAGTGAATTTGGAGCCACCAGCAGACTTTCCCATCATGCTTTTGGGTGACCAGTTCGCAACTGTCGATGCAAAAACGGGTGTTCTGCTCGGAGAGTTCGGCCTTCTTTGCGAAGTCGCCTGAGTTATCCATAAAGAGGTTCGCCATCGTCTTTTCTCCTGAAACGGCATGTGGCCTACTGCCTTGTGCCTTACGGATTACGTCATGAGTACGTCTTCATGACAGCCTCATTGTACCAAATTCACGCGCGCGTGTCAAGCCGTCGTGACGCTCCCCAGGCGGCTTGAGTGGCATTTTGGCGTTGCAACGTCACCTGCGTATAGGCAGGACTCAGGCACTCAAAACAGATCCATCCCTCTGGCGCGTAGCTGATCCAGTTAGACGCCTTGCAGATGCGACACTCAAAAGCAGGTCGCTCGCTTGCCTGCCTATAGCTATCGGTGCTGGCTTGCTTATATGCAGCAACGTCATCCTTATGGATAGCATCGGAGAGATGCGGGTCTTGCCACTTCTCAGGCAGGCGCTTGATCAGTTGTTCTACATCGCGTTGAAGGGCTTCTTTGTCTGTAGTCACGACTACAAGAAAACGCGACGCCCAACACGTTGGGCAATAGAGTACGCCTTGCTCATCATAGGAAAAAGTAGCGTCATCGGGCGCGGTACGTGCATCGGCGCCACAGACTGAGCAGGGTAACGGATGAACCGTTGGGTCTAGCTGAGGCAGCGGCTCTTCGATCCATTGCCGCAAGTCCCACCCGGCCATCAGCATATCATTGGCATCTTTGAGCAGCGGGCGTAGCCGCTTCGCATTGTTCAAGCGTTTGAGCCACCATGTCGCTTTGTCGTCGCCCGATGCGTCCGCATCGAAGGCGACCAGGACGAGCGGCGCAACGGCGAGCGTCGCAACCATCTCGATAGAGTGGCACGCACCTACTCCACCTGTGGCAACGGCGTTGACCAGCTGCCTGCACTCCTGAATGATGGAGAGCGCAGAGAACGCGTCTTCGACAAGCACAACCGGCATACCCTTGCGCAGTGAGAGCGCATCCAATCCATAGAATTCGATTTTGCGACTACCGGAGGTATCTTTCCAACGTTGCTCTTTTGGCACATCAGGTCGGAGATCGCGGCCCGATACCGCAACGTAGCGCCCACGATTGAACGTTGGTACGACCAGGCGCGGTATATCCCCGTTGCTATAGCCCAGATGTGCGCCGCGTATCGTCTCATCAGTGAGGCCCCGACGGTGCGCAAATTCCCACGCCATGATGCCCTTCGGTTCCCAGAGCAGTTGCTCTGCGGTATGGACTGATTTGGCCATCGCCTCTTGCCAACCTGCGTCTCTGTAATCTACGCCCACAGGCGGAGCCGATCTCGCTGCCGGCTCGTCGCTTTGCCCTTCGCTTGCTAGTCGTTTCGCTTCTTGAAACGACAGGCCACGGAAGTGGCGCAGGTAGTCGATGGTATCACCCCAGCCGCGTTTACGGCCACGCTCAGGCAGGAATTGTGAAGCATCCCAACAGTACCTGCACATCCATGCCCAACGCTCACCATTGTGACGGATTCTAAATCTATCCGTGCCGCCACACCTGGGGCAGGGTCCTGCCTGCTCATTGTGCGCGGCTTTGTGTAATTTCGTATCTTGCTCAGCCAGGGATAGCACATCTAACATTGCCCACCCCCGTCTGGTTTGGGCAAGTAGGTACGGAGGTACGGATATATATATATATCCGTACCGTACCTACCAACTTTATGCCGCGTAGGTAGGTACGGATTAGGTACGGATCGTACTTTCGTACCTACCACTGAAGGAGAATACATAGCTATTCACCCTCACTTTCCTGCACACGCCAGTAAGTATTTTCCGTACCTTCCGTACCTGTTTTCCGTACCAACCCATGCGCAAGAAGCCAGTCCTTATTGTCAATGAAGGTTTGTTTTGGCATAGGTGGGAGTTCATCAGCTTTTCTTATCTTGTCTACAGACTGCTTCCATGCGGTAAAGCTTGCTCCTGCACTCTGAGGAAGCGCATCTAGTACGGCCTGTCGGTTCGCTGTCAGCTTGATACTTTGCGTCGGTTTCTCTCCGCATACAATGACCAGCGAGCTATCGTCGCTAAACTTCTCTTCTGTGTAGTAGACAGGTCTGGTATTGAGGTAGATATCAGGATATTCCGCTTTATCCTTCATTTTTCCGCCCATGTTGGGATTACAGGAGAGTGTTAGCCCTCCTGTCGTTTCATCGCAGGTGAGGCGGTGAACAATGTCGCAATTGGCTCGCAGTACGAAACTGCCTGCGCTCCCTTTCGTTGAGTCTTTCCCCTCGTGGTGAACGATGAGCACATGTGAGACAGCTAGTTCTCTTCGGATACGGTTTGCTCCATCATAGAGCTGTGCCATCGTATCAGGCAGATTGATGTTTCCTCCTCCAGAGCAGCGCATCAGGGTATCAAATGCGATCGCAACAGGCGCGACGTTGTGTATAAATTCACCGACGTCAGAAATGTACTCGCTTATTTCAGCGGCGTTAGCAAGCGGTATTTCTCGCTCGACCAGGAGCAAGTTTTCACTCAGTCTCTCAAGTGGTATGTGATGGTAGTGGCACCAGGCGAAGGCGCGTTTGATGAAGTTGTCTGCACCTTCAGCTAGCGTATAAATGCACTTCCCTGACTTCTTTATGGCGTGTCCCTGCCAAGGCATATTCATGGCGATATGTGCGAACCAATCGAATGCGAGAAAAGACTTCTTTGTACCAGCGGCTCCAAACAACTCGCCCACGGTTCCCTCATAGAAGACATTTTCTATGATATCGATGGGACGTGGGCGCAGCGCCATTTCCAGCAGTGTTGTCGGTTTGTACTTTCCCCACTTGGTACTCTCTATCGGCGGCGCATCGGTCTTTACCGCGTCTTCCCACTCTTGCAGCTGCGGATAGTCTTCTACGGCCAACGCGCGATAGACGGCCCAGAATCCCTGCTCGCCATCGCTTTGCCGTTTCTCATAGAGTGATGGCGCGATCTGCTTTGCCATAGGCGAGGCGCCGTTACTGATGGCGTACTCAAACTGCTCAGTGGTGAGCTTGTCGTGAAGAATTCTACTGAAAAGATACACGTCTTCTCGGCGGTCTTGGGGTACATGTTTCCTAACCATAGCCTACAATTCCTTTATACCTGGCTACGGTCTCGTGGTAGTTGCAAATCTTTTGCGAATGCTGTACTATAAGAGCGTAGTCGGCTGTACTATAAGAGCGTAGCCGTCGGAGGTCTAACAGCGAACCAGAACTGCAAAAACTGATGCTGTTGGGCCTTTTGCCGTTTATTCTATTGTTTTCTGATGTATTCACATCAGAGAGCAGTTTTTCATAGGTGCTGACCCCCTCATAGATCACCTCTCGCTTGTTTCCTTAGACAAAAAACGGCGCTCGATCCCTATGATCGGCGCCGTAATCGAATTAGTGCTGTCGCGTCGCGTGGGTCTTGACCCTCTCCAAACCATTGTACAGACATTTCGCCAAATTCGCTATTACTCAATGATTGAGTAGTGCAATCTTTAGGCGTTTGTAAGGTGTGTTGCAATGTCATCACAATGTTATTGCAATGTGTTATAGGTCGCTTGCTCATAGCCATGTGCTACAATTCTCCTGTCGGAATGCTGGCGCACCGTCCGGTCTAACCCACCCCGCAGGTGCGCCAGTTGGCTATGCTGCATTCTCCGGTTCCTTCTCTGGCGCCGTCCACGGCTTTTCAAAAACCGTCTTCAGCCGGTTGACCTCCTCTTGAGAAAGATAGGTCTTTCGATCGCCCTGAAACTTATGACCCCGTATACCAATGATCTGCATACGGTTGTACACGGTCGCTCTATTGCGTTTCAGCAGCTTCGCGGTCTCATCCACGGTGTAATACTGCTCTTCCATTGCATTGCTCCTCTCGTTCGTAAACTGTCGTCCTTCTGACAAGAGAATAATAGCACAGACAAAACGAATTGTCAAGCAGTTTCTATCAATCTGTAAAACATCTATCAGAAACTATTGACAAACTGTCTAATCTATGGTATTATTAAAGTGTACCAAGTGAGGTACAAGAGTCATTCAGAAGAGGGGTAAAGGCCATGACAGCAACGGATAGCAAAGGCACAAAGCGGGAATTGACGGTACTGGTTCGCTACGAGATGAAGCGCGACGGCGCTGGTTACAAGCGTGGTGATGTGGTCTTGATCTGTGAGAACGACAAAGGCCAGCAGTACACGATCGTCCTGCGTCGCAACCACGAGCATAGCTGCAATTGCCCATCACGCCGTCGCTGCTACCACCTGACGGCCTGCATCGCGCTGGAGAACACCAGGGCTGCAGCCCGCGTCGCTGCTGTCAAAGCTGAGATGGCCGTAACTCCTCAAATTCAGACACAGGAAAGGATAAATCAGTATGACACAACTGGAAAAAGCGGCGATCCTCAGAGAGCACGAGTACGAGGAGCTGACGGGCGTCGAGCTGCATAAGCTCGCGATTGACGGGCGGGCGGCAACCGGCTACGAGGCGCGGCGTGTCTTGACCGCGAAGGCCGAGCCGGTGGAGCGCACCAGGGAGACAGCGCCGATTACATCGAATCGTGGATTTCGCCTGTTGAAGTAGATAGTCAAGTTTGGGAGCCGGCTCCGGACTGGAACTCCGAGCCGGCGGTGAAAGGAAATCGTTGTGAAGAAATCTCTTTCAAAGCCATTATCGCACACACAAAAAGGGTACTACGCTCGTGTTGAGCGCGGCGTTGCCGTGCCTGTCCTCCAGCATGGATGGGCGTTCGATGACGCAAAGCCACACCTGTGGACAGATGTCTGCGCCGACGAGACGGTCACACGCGCCGAACTGTTCTCGTCGAAGGACAGGCACCGACCGCACAACAAGCGTCGCATCCTGGCATCGTACAGCAAGCAAACAAGCGTAGAAGTCGTAGCATAGCAGCAGCAAGGCGCGCCGGTCGTGAGGCTGGGAAAGGAAGCAACCATGTTAGACGCAACCATTTACGTGAAGGCGCTCAATCATGCGGCATTCACCGATAAGAGCGATGCTTCAATCACCCGCTTAAAGCACATCATCGACTATTGCCGCCGGCAAGGACTGAGACTTGCCACGACGCCGGATGGAGGGCTAACGGTTGAGCGAGATGGGATGAACCCCTACGCGCTCAACATCCTGATTGACGGTCGGGAGGTCGGCGCGCAGATCAGGAGCAAGCCATGACTGAGACAGAATGCGCACGCCTGGTCAAGCGGCTCTCACGCGATCCGCGCTTGACCGTCGAGATGCGCGGTCGAACCTGCATTCGGATTACGAACAACGTGATGGAGAAAAAGAGAGATGTCTACCTATACACTTACACTCTATATCGGCGTGGATCTGGGGAAGAGCAGCCATATCGCGGCTTTCCTCTCCAAAGAGCTGCTAGAACGACACCGGCGGTTTAGCGCATGCCCAACGTTGCCGGTCCCAAATTCCAGCGCTGGCTTCAATCTGCTGAAAGAGCAGATTGAGAAGTACAGTTCGCCTGCTGAGACGTGCGTCCTGGTTGAGCACACCGGCCACTATGGTTTCGCACTGATTCAATTCCTGCAAGAGCATGGCATACAGGTATACCACATGCAAGTAAGCAGGCGGCACCAGTGGGATAAGACCG
>DAOTTD010000305.1:0-4689 GCA_034438015.1 Ktedonobacteraceae bacterium
TTCGCCGGTCTGCTCACCGCTGGCAAGGGTGCATTCCACTTGCCAATGTGAGTTCTTCGGATAGCACGGGTCACTCTCACCGCTGAGAGTGACCTTGAAAAAGCGCGTCTCACCTAAGAGATGATGAGGGCTGATCGCTGTTTCCCCCAGGCCTTGGGCTTCCGAGGAAGCCATGGCGAGCACCTTCTTTTCGAGAGTTCTAGAGGAAATTTACACGTTGTGGGGACACAGAATGGAGCTACTGTACGCGCACGACGACTGCGCTCACGTTGCCTTCTCCGCCTGCCTGATTAGCCGTTTCCACCAGGATGCTGGTCAGGCATTGGGGATCGCCGCCCTGCGCGAGAAGCTCTTTGAGGCGTTCATCGCGCACCATGTGCCATAGCCCATCGGTGCACAGCAGGATGAGATCGTCGAGTTCGACATCCTGTTGGAAGAGGTCCACTGGCATAGTATACGACTGTCCCAGATAGCGATAATGCTGGTTGCGTTTGGCGCTTTCGTACACCTCGTCGGGGCGCAGCAGGTCCGCTTCGACAAGGTTCTCTGCCAGGGTGTGATCGTGTGTAATGCGCTGTAAGCTCCCCTTGCTGGCACTGTAGTGATACGCCCGGCTGTCTCCCACATTGGCGATATAGCAGCGCCGTTTGTACATCACTGCCACTGTCAGCGTGCTTGCCATGGTCGTATCGTAGTCAGCGTTGCAGTGGTAGATGACCTGGTTTGCCTGCCTGACCGCGTCGCGTAGCCACTGCTCTAAGATAGCGTCGGATGGTGGTTTAATTTGCGTACGTCCACCAGATGGTCGCTTTGTCGCCTGTGGTGAAGGCGACTGGGGTGTGGGCCGCGAGAGGGCCGATTGCGGTGTGGTTGCGATCAGCGGTAGCAGCACGTCCGCCACGGTTTCGATCGCCAGGCGACTGGCTTCGTGACCGCCTGCGGGCTTTCCCTGTATGCCGCGCAGCCCATCGGCGACGGCGAACAGACTGAATGGACGTGGCGGTGGCGCGAGCGTCACGCACAATCCCTGCACGACCAGCAGCATATCTTCATTGTCGTTTGCCTGCTGTCCCGTGTCGCTGATGTAGCCAACCTGGCAGACCTCAGTGACCAGTGGCGAGGTCTCGTCGAGGCTGTGCCCGCAGTGGCGGCAGAAGCGCGAACTGCTACGGTTCTCTCCTCCGCAACTGGCGCATGGATTCTCTGGAATGAGCGCCCGCACAATGACGTTGGCACCACTGGTCGCTACCATCGTCGGCGCGATCACATCGTCCGCTATGGTCACATCGTCCGCGAAGGCGTCGTTGAGCGCATCCACAAAAGCGCCTGCCGACTTATAGCGCTTCGTCGGATCGATCTCCATTGCCCGCATGACGATTACATCGACCGTCGGTGGCAGTGTCGGATTGAGCTTGCTGGGCACGGGTAGCTCGGCGGCGCGGCTCTTCACGACCGCCTGAAAGGGCAGCAGGCCGGTGAACATCTGGTACGCTACGACCCCCATGGCGTAAACGTCGCTGGATGGCTGCGCCTGCCCTTGCTCCTGTTCCGGTGCGATATAGTGTTCGGTGCCGAGCGACCAGCCTCGTTGTGTGAGCGGCTTCTCCTGTTCCATCGCACGCGAAATGCCGAAGTCGGTCAGCACGAGACGCCCATCGTCCTGGTGAATAAGCAGGTTGGAGGGTTTGATGTCGCGATGAATGATCTTTTGCGGATGGGCGTGCACCGCGTCGATCGCCGCTGCCATGTCGTTCAGGTAACGCATCACCTGCGCCGTTGGCAGCGGCTGTTGGGCCTTGAGCAGCGCTTTGAGCGTCCCGCCAGTCACCAGGGGCATGACCAGGTAGAGCTGCGCGCCATCCTGCCCGAAGTTGAGGACTGGCACGATATTTCTATGGCGCAACTGGTGCGCGTAGCGCGCCTCACGCCTGAAGCGCTCCACGGCGGTCGCCATGTCCATTGAGGCATTGGTCAGCGTCAAAACCTTGAGTGCCACTTGTTCCATCTCGAACGTGTCGCTGACACGATAGACCGCGCCCATCCCACCCAGGCCGATCAGCGTCTCGATGCGGTAGCGCCCGGCCACCACAGCGCCCGGTAGGAGACAGCGGCAGAAGGGATTCGTGCATTGCATACTACCAGCCGGATAGTCGGCCTGGCAGCGAGGATTGGGACAACGTGGCATATGCTCTCTCTCATCACTTTATGTCAAAATTGGAACCTATACTTTATGGAGCGATTGCTGCTCCTTTAGTGTACGAGGATGTGAAACATATGTCAATGTATTGTGTGGCCTGTCCCTTTATGGATACACAACCGTGTATCCATGAGGCCGAATTGTTTACTCATTGACGACGGCATCGGCTTCGATCTCAACCAGCCAGTCTGGATCGATAAAGCGTGTGACCTGCATCACCGTGGTTACTGGCCGCACCTCGCCAAAGATCTCGCCGTGCACCAGCCCGACGCTCTCCCAATCCTCAATACGTGTGAGCAGAATACGCGTTCGTATCACCTGCGAGAGATCTGCTCCTAACTCTTGCAATGCATCGCGAACAATCTCCAGGCAACGTCGCATCTGGGCCATCGTATCTCCGGGTGCGACTGTATGCCCATCTTTTCCGATCGGCGCAGTGCCTGCCACCGCGATAATATTACCAGATCGTACTGCGCGCGCGATGCCCAGCCGCCCTTCATATGGCGATCCCGATGAAACGTGTTGACGCGAAGAGCTCATCTCGAAATATCTCCTTTGGTAACTATGCCATGAGCATGTGTCTCTTAACCGGCTATGCTCATAGCCTTACTTTTATCTTGCAAGACACATACAACGGCTGTATCGTTTCTCATAGTATTTTATATCATGCTATTTCGAAAGGACTTGCAACAATGCATATTCTGGTTATCGGCGGAATGCGCTTTATCGGGCGCGCCGTTGTGCGTCTCCTCAACGAGCAGGGACACGAGGTCGCCATCTTTCATCGCACACATGCGAACGTGCCAGCGGGAGTGCAGCGGATCTTCGGCGATAGGTCGCAGCTTCACGCCTCTAAACAAGATTTTGCGTGCTTCTCGCCCGAGGTTGTGCTGGATATGATCCCCTTTGTTGAAAAGGATGCTCGTAGTGTTATGGATCTGTTCAAAGGTATGGCCCGGCGCGTGGTAGCGATCAGCAGTCAGGATGTTTATCGCGCCTATGGACGCTTGCTTCGTACGGAGCCCGGTCTCGCCGATCCTGTTCCGCTCACTGAGGATTCTCCACTGCGCGAGAAGCTCTACCCATATCGTGGCGCTACCCTGCGTCCTTCAGAGGATAAGCAGCATTGGATGGATGATTACGATAAGATCCCTATCGAACGCATCATCATGAGCGATCCAGACCTGCCCGGCACGATCCTGCGCCTGCCTATGGTCTATGGTCCAGGTGACGACCAGCACCGGCTCTTTGAATACTTGAAACGCATGGACGATAAGCGCCCGGCGATCCTTCTGGATGCAGGTGTGGCCTCCTGGCGCTGGACACGTGGCTATGTCGAAAATGTCGCCGCTGCTATCGTCCTTGCCATAACAAATGATCGTGCCATCGGGCGTATCTACAACGTCGGCGAAGTCCGCACGCTTACTATAGCTGAATGGGTACGTGCCATAGCAGATGCTGCTGATTGGAAAGGCAATAGTATAACCGTTCCAGCAGATCGCCTGCCTCCTCACCTCGTCGCGGATATGGATACAAAGCAGGATCTGCTGGTGGACACGACGCGTATACGCTGGGAACTGGGGTATCGCGAGCCGATCGAACTGAACGAAGCCCTCACGCGTACGATCTCCTGGGAACGCGCCAATCCTCCCACAGAGATTGATCCGCAGCAGTTTGACTATGCGGCTGAAGATGCGATTTTAGCGCAGTATTCGTAGAGAGCATCTCGCCCCATTTTAAATAAAGAGCACCAGGATTGGTTCTCTCACTTGCTCGTAGTTTTCTATTGTATTCAGGCGAACACAACCACAACGATATAAAGGTTGGCTGCATTGTTTCCTCAGCGATTGCTATAAGATGCCCACTCAGCTGATCGAGATCAATTTCATTGCGTAGTGATGTGCTAAAGGCAGCTAATGTGCGTGTCGCATCATATTTACGCCGGTAGAAGAGGAGATCAATTATCGCCTGAATACGTCTTCGCAAGGGCTGGAACAGGGCTGCAATTGTCAGGGTCGAAACGACAATTGCCACCTCGTTCTTCCTACTCAGTTTTGGAGTTCAGCACTGCCGCCCCTGCACCATGTGGATCGTCATCCCCCACTGATGCAAGTAGTGTACTGCCCTCCAGCACGGTTAAGGCGTTCCTCAAGCCGCCTTTCTGCTCCTACCAGGGACATAGGTTCCCTCCTGCGCGATCAACTCCTTTACGACTCCCCGATGCGTGTCCAGGCCGAGACGAGCGCAGGGAGTCGTGCGACCCCTCCTGCACTTGCGACCTCCTCACGCAAGCGTGCGGCCAGGGTGTCGATCCGGATGTCCTCTGTGGTGGCGATGCCAAACTTCTGAAGCGGGGGGAGGAGATCACGCACGACCCCTGCCAACACCTCATAGCCCGCCCACTCTGGACCAGCACCAATGGCTGCCTCGTAGCGCAGTTGCGGGGTAGGCAACCCGGCAGCCAGAAACGTGCTGGAGAGTTTCATCCCCAT
>DAOTTD010000306.1:0-25197 GCA_034438015.1 Ktedonobacteraceae bacterium
ACATAAAAACGGACAGTCAAGCAAAAGACACTTAAGATAAAATTATTACCCTCTATAACACATTGTATGAATGCCTCCAAAACAAGCTGGCGTTGTAACAGAGATAACCAGCCGATTTCCATGCAGATAGAAAGCAGGCAAAAACGTCGTACAACGGGCAAGGGATGGGGTTGAGGCTATGTCAGACTCTTCTTAGGGCTCTTTGACGATAGGACTTTTGTCGTGCGGCAGGCACGTTCTAGAGGCAAGGCAAAAAGATGGAGTGCAGCAATTGCTGCACTCCATCGCAATCATACGATACTGCCTGAGGAAACTACGTAAAACGATCAGTCAAGGTAATCCTTCAGCTTGCGGCTGCGACTCGGGTGGCGCAGCTTGCGCAGCGCCTTCGCCTCGATCTGGCGGATGCGCTCGCGGGTAACGTGGAACTCCTTGCCCACTTCCTCCAGAGTGCGGCTGCGACCGTCATCCAGACCAAAGCGCAGCTGGAGCACCTTGCGTTCGCGTTCCGTCAGGCTATCCAGGACATCCTCCACCTGCTCTTTGAGCAGTTGGTGGCTCGCGGCATCGGCTGGAGCGAGCGCCGTGTGGTCTTCGAGGAAATCGCCAAGATGGCTATCATCCTCTTCGCCGATGGGCGTCTCCAGGCTCACGGGCTCCTGGCTCACCTTAATGATCTCGCGCACCTTCTCCGCGCTGATCTCCATCTGCTCGGCGATCTCCTCGGACGTAGGTTCGCGTCCAAGATCCTGGAGCAGGCGGCGACTGATGCGGATCAAGCGATTGATCGTCTCCACCATATGGACAGGAATACGGATAGTACGTGCCTGGTCGGCGATCGCGCGGGTGATGGCCTGGCGAATCCACCAGGTCGCGTAGGTGCTAAACTTATAGCCCTTAGTGTAGTCGAACTTCTCGACAGCGCGGATCAAGCCGATATTGCCTTCCTGGATCAGATCCAGCAAGTTCATGCCACGTCCGATGTACTTCTTAGCCACGCTTACCACGAGGCGCAGGTTGGCCTCGGTCAGGCGGCGCTGGGCCTCCTCACCCTCAAGGATATAGCGGCGAAGAGGAACAGCCTTGAGCTGCTCGTCCTTGCCGCGCTCCATGATTTGAGCGAGCCGGACCTCTTCTTCCGCCGTGAGCAAGGGCACGCGCCCGATCTCGCGCAAGTACATACGCACGGGATCATCTAAGCTACTCTCCAGATCAGCAACAACTATACCTAAGCCGTCTTGTAGATCATCCCACTTGGGATCGGTCAGAACCCCGGCGTCAACAACGTCGTCAGGTCCGGGCTCCCAGTCGGTCGGCGGCTCCTTGGTAGGGTCCAGGGCGTCCATAGGCTCTTCGTCCTGTAGCTTAAAAAGGTCAAACGACTCACCTGCATCGATAGGAGTCACCAGACTACCATCGGCAGCAGGATGAGCATGATGACCAACGGTCTCCATAGTAAAGACATCATCCGTATGATTCAGCATAGACTCTTCAAAAGGGTCGATTGTGAACACATCGCGTAGCGGCTCCGTGCTGACAGAACCGCGCCCGGTGGTTTGCACTCGATCCATTACATCTTGTTCCCGATTCACCATTCTGGCATCCCCCTTCAGAAAACAGGCTAATAGGATAAACGTATAAAAAGGATGAAACTCCTGTTTTCCGATCCGATTTGGTAAAAATGATTTCGCTGATAAGCTAAACCAAAAAGCCAGGATATTGGTCAGACTAGCCGTGCAAAGGCGTTATTGTCTGTAAGGTCTGTATCAGCCTTTGGTTGTCATAAGCTTTCTGCTTGAGTTCTCGCTCTAAAGCTTTATCACCGCTTTTTTGAGCCTCAAACAGAAGATATTGTATCTCCGTATTAAATTGTAACAACTGCATTCGCTTAAGCCGGGTGGCACATTGGACTGCTTCTTTTACCAGTCCGGCCCCGTCTCGTGGATTCTCCGACTCAACGCGCTTTTGAACCCTGGCTACTGCTGTCAGCAACTCAGAGGGTACAAACTGCTCAAAGGGTTGATTAGAGGGGGAAGAAGCACTTTGATAAACAGAGTTGAGAATGTGGTACAACTCTCGTGTGTCCGTCCCAGCGAAGTCACCATCGT
This sequence comes from Ktedonobacteraceae bacterium, assembly GCA_034438015.1. GTDB lineage: Bacteria > Chloroflexota > Ktedonobacteria > Ktedonobacterales > Ktedonobacteraceae > JACDAE01. The sequence goes on from DAOTTD010000306.1 coordinate 2,109, forward strand.
TTATTATACCACAAACATGTGGATTCAACCCAGGATTTTGCACGAGTAGCCCAATCAGGTAGTCCTCCCATTGTAGCCTATTTCCCCTACTCCTGTCAAGCTCTTGCGTTCGCTTTCGCGTATCGCTCTTAGGGCCTGCCTGCTCTCCCTCATTATCGCTGACCCGGTCAGGTTCATGCTTCTGTCCATCCGTCCCTCGTGGCATTTTTGGGCGTGCGTTAGAAAATTCAACGCCCTGAGTCTTCTGACCTCTCAACACCCGTTGCAGTTCTTCGTGTAAGCTGCGTTCGTCGCCCCTGATCATGGCAGCCAGCTTGCGCATGTAGGCATCGCGTTTGATGCGATCGTTGATCATCCCTATTACCGGGAGCAGGCGTTTTGCGGCCTCAGCCTTTCCAGATGGCTCGCGCAGATCGAGGCCCGCCGTCTTCACCACAAAGTAGTAGTCAACGAGAGGCAGCGGATGGGATACCGCGTAGAGCCAGGCTGAGAGATCGCGTTGTATCACCTCATCAGGATCTTCACCGTCTGGCAACTGCAACACATTGATCTCGGCGTCTACCCGCTCCTCAAGACGAATGATGCCATGCGGATCGGATGATCTGCGCGCTCCGTTCTGGCCATTCCACCTCTGTCCTTCTATTCTGCCGGAAGGCAGAGGAACCGGCACCACAACGCGATCAAAGGTTCTGAGCGCTTCCTGAATGCCATGTTCAGTAGCTGCGCTGCCCGCCGCATCAGGGTCCAGCGCCAGCGTCACCTGCCTGGTCAGCTTCTTCAATTGTTGAATGTGCTTCTCGGTGATAGCACTGCCAATGCAAGCTACCGTTTGTTTTGTCCCATATTGATGGGCGATAACAGCATCTACATACCCTTCTACAATAACAACCTGATGAGCCTGTTTTATTGCATCTCTTGCCATATCTATAGCATAGAGTACACTATTTTTCTCAAACAATAGTGTTTGTGGTGAATTTAAGTACTTTGGTTTACCATCGCCTAGAGCGCGCCCCCCAAAGCCAATCACCCGACCGCGCATATCGCGAATAGGAAAAATCAATCGATCTCTAAAGTAATCATATACCCCACCACCATATCCCCCTTGTTGATCGTCCTGGCGCTCTCTTGCCAGGCCGCCCATCACCAGCTCGCGTTCGCTATAGCCCTGACCGAGCAGGTAGTGTGATAGAGCTTCCCACTGATCTGGTGCGTAGCCAAGAGCAAAAGACATAACGCTGTCGGAGGAGATGCCGCGACGCTGTACATACGCGCGCGCCTCCGTCGCCTCTTTCGAACGCAACAGCATGTGATGAAACCAGAGCAGGGCATCCTCGTTCAGTTTGCGCAGGCGTTCTCTGGCAGCGCTGACCTCGCGTTCCGCCTCGGGATCGCGATTGCCCTGATCCTCAACGGGAACGCCGGCTTTCTCAGCCAGGTAGTGCAGGGCCTCGCGGAACTCGAGTCCCTGCTGCTTCTGTACAAACGAGAAAACGTCACCGCCCTCGTTGCAGCCAAAGCAGCGCCAGGTCTGACTTTCAGCAAACACATAGAACGAAGCTGTGCGCTCATTGTGAAACGGGCATAACCCCTTAAAAGCCTTTCCTGACTTCTGGAGAGCGACCACGAGGCCGATCTCCTCCACTACATCCACCTTTGCCTTGATTGTCTCGATGATAGATGCCATAGCGTTGCCTCAAAGAAGCCTGGAAGATTGTCGCATAAGAGGTTTCATTTGTCTCACACCACATATAACGATCAATATTCCAGAAAGTCGCGTTACAAAGTAAAAACATATGACCTTAGAGTCAATGATAAACCTATCGTACTACCTGGAACAATAAGCAGATGGATCGTGGCTTGCAGTAAAGATCAGAAGAGAGACACCCACCAATATGTTAAACGTTTTTCCAGGCCAGGTAGTGACAAGAAAAGTTATCCACATTTTTGCACAAGCTATAAACTACTATTATATATATTTTAATAAAAGATATATATAATAGTAGTAGTAGGGGCTGTGGATAAGTGGATAACTTAGCAGAACAATTATTTTCTCGCACCCCTTTGAAACGTCTCGTTCAGCCTCTAGAGCCGGTTTATAGTATAATGAAAATAGCTCCTCAAAAGCCAGAACAATCATTTATTCGGTGGATAAACGGTGGATAAAATCGCCTTTGACAGTGGATAACTTTTGCGAAGAGATAAAAGGAGAGAGTTATGTGGATAAGTTATCCACCGCCAATGTGGATAAGTCGGGGCAATTATCCACCGAAGCAATAAATAGGCAATAACTGGAAATTAGTTGTGATGTATCTGTACAGGTATATTATCCCCATCTTGTGGAAAAATCCGCAAATTCGGGCGAAAACACGGCCTTAATGCATCGCTCTGATGGACGAAGAACAAATTGTGGAAAATCTGTCCACAGGATTGTGGAAAAGTCTTTGCCGGAAGAACACGAACTCATATACTTGTTTCACCGAATTTACTAAGTGAGGAAAAGCGCATGCCGTAAATAAAGAATAATCAATATAGCAAGATGAATTATCCACACTGCTGGGGAAAAGTTCACAATCAGAATTATAAAATCTGTGTATTTATTTCCTCGCAAGATTATCCAGTTTGCATAAACAGGAAAAAGGTACTCTGGTCAAAGAAGGCAATCACTGCTTGCCAGTGTGGAAAATGTGGATAACTTTTCCACATTTTTTGTGGATAACTCTGACTGGAGCCGCTCTGTATGTATCATCACGATATGTGTTTGCCTGTCGATGTGGAAAATGTGGAAAAGTTATCCACATTTTTTGTGGATAACTCTGACTGGAACCGCTCCGTATGTATCATCACGATATGTATTTGCCTGTCAGTGTGGAAAGCGTGGAAAAGTTATCCACATTCAGTGTGGATAACTTTTCCAAGAGGGTCGGCCATGGCATAATAACATAGCATGAAGATATGTGTGCAGGAGTGTGGTAGAAGATGTGGATAATATCGTGCGGATAAGCCTCCAGCGATGCTTTAACACTCTTCATCAGTGAGAAAGGTATCTATCAGAGAGATATATTGATAGATAAGAAAGTGTGGAAAGTGTGGAAAAGTTATCCACACTGAATGTGGAAAAGTGCCTGGAAGCGTGTAAAAGGGTTATCCACAAAAGCTGTGGATAACCCCTATAAAATGTGCAGAAGTCAATATCCCTGGCCAAAATTGCTATGCCAGATCCTAGCGAGATAGCACACGGTCGTCATGTATCACACGGATATGTGTTAACAGATCGTAGATGCGCAAGAGTTCGCCAGTGCTCAGGACAGAGGCAGAGTTCTTACCTGGCGTATGAGGTTGGTCGCCGTCGAACACGCCTTCGCACATACCTAATAAGCCTTTGCTGAAGCGCTCCTGAAAGGGTTCCAGCAGGAGCAGGCCCTTGCGCCACAGATACTCGCGGATCGGGCGCTCCTCGTGGAGCGGGGCCATCTCATTGGAACGGCTGCGCAGAGTTAGCAGCACATCGATGTAGGGTCCCAGGAGCCAGCACCAGGCGCTGCCCTGATGAAGCGCATTTTGCTGCCTATAGCCTCCTGATCTGCCGCGATACGCTGCATCCTGCGGCGCCAGGGTACGTAACCCGAGGGGAGTCAGCAGATGGCGGGTGACCACATCGAATACGCTCTGTCGATATTCCGTATCCAGAACCGAATAGCGCAGCGAGAGAGCGAATAATTGATTGGGACGTAAAGCTGCATCGTTGCCATCCGGTCCATCAATAACATCGTAGAGATAGCCGCCTTCGGGATGCCAGAAGCGTTGCTGGAAGCTATGCCGGCAGTGAGAGAGCAGCTCCTGATAGTGGGATGAGATGCGACTGATGCGGCTTGTGTGATGAAGATACTGCGACCACTCCAGCATCAATGAAAGTGCGTAGTACCATAGCGCATTCACTTCGACCGCCTTGCCGGAGCGAGGTGTAACCGCTATCCCATCCACGGTTGCGTTCATCCACGTCAGCGCCTTCCCAGGCTGGGACGCAGCCAGCAACCCGTCGGATGCATCGACGTGGATGCCAGGAGCTGTGCCCTGGATATACTTATCGATGGCCTGCACCAGGGGTTGATAAAAATCCTCCAGAAATTCGTAGTTGCGTGTGGCGCGCAGATAGTGATCGAGGGCGTAGAAGAACCACAGCGTCGTATCAACGCTGCCATAATCGCTCTCCTGAAGTGACTGACCATTGAGTGGCAAGTGGTCCGGCAGCAGCCCATCTTTAAAGTGGCGTGCAAGCTCGCGCAGCGTTCCCAGGGCCTCGTCGTAACGTTTCGTCGCCAGCATCAGTCCGGGGAGTGCGATAAGTGTATCACGCGTCTTATTTTCCATCTCAAAGAAGTTAGCAAGTGTGATTGGAGCACACGTCTGACTGTCGGAGTAGGCATGCCGGCTATCTCTATCAGAGGCGCGGTGGATAAGGAAGTGATCTGCCGCCTGCAACAAGGTATGGAGATATTCCTCTCCCCCAACATATGGATCGGAGCTGGTTGTGAGTGGAAGCACACCCAGGGGGTGGGCCTGTGCGGCTTCGCCTCCTTCACCAAAGAAGAGCTGGGGCTGTGAAACGCTCTGCAAGAGCTGCTGCTGGTATTCTATGCTCCGCTTATAGGAAAGATTGAGCTGGTTCAGCCGAAATGGCAGTGAAGATAGTTCCTCGCTGCTGACAATAATCGTCAACGTCGCATCTTCATCGAGCCAGAGCGTGGAGCGGATGACGCCTGGCAGGTAGAGATCATCCGTCGCGGAATGCCCGTCTACTGTGTCGTGTCTGTGCAAAAAGTTCCAATACCAGACGCCGGTCGGGATGAACGATGTCTGGCTCCCAGGATGCCCAACGGCCACGATATGAAACGGATATCCCTGCTCCCCGTCGCGAATAGTGCAGCCGGCCACCCCTGGTGGCAGGGATAGAGCGGCGCCATATTCATCATCGTCAACATTATCTTCATGGAGAAAGGAGCGCACATGGAAGTGATAATCCTTATCCCCATGGCGGAGCTGGTTGAACGGGCGAGATGTAACTAAAGGCAAGAGCGTGATAGACAGGGCGTGCTGCGTTGTCTCTACATACTCAGAACTGCGTACGCTACTATTGCTAAGCGCGCCTGTGATGCCGCTTCTGCGGTATCCCGAACTATCAGTGCTCGTGGTGCGCAAGAGGCGGTACTGAATGTAGGTAGTATTACGACCCTGGGGCATCCAGATGCGTTTTTCCAGCATCATCCCATTAATACCACCCAGGCGGTAGGTAAAGATAGGGAAGCCATGCTCAAGGCGGAATGCTTCCAGGTGTACAAAACCAGATGGGTTCAGTGTGCCATCTCGGTACTCATTTGTGCCGAGATCATATGTACGCTGATCGAAAACGACCTCTTCGTCGATCTTCGTGAGCAGAAGCTGTGGTGTACTTGCCTCAGGCGGCTGTGCCACGAGTAGTCCGTGTTGCCTACGGGTAAGTACGCCCGCAATGGTTCCTGCCGCGTAACCTCCTGATCCATTCGTCATGAGCCACTCGCGCGAGATCGTCTCGTTGAGGTTACAGCAGATGCTGCGATCAAAGGTGATGGTCATGGCAGACTCTCCAAGCCCCATAATAATTTGTTACGTGTATATAGCAAATTTTTGCTGGAACGCATCCATGCGTTCTCTCCCCTTTATAGTGTAGCACAACATGATTATTGAGGAATAGGATTTTCACATTTATTTTACACCGCCTAACAAAACTGTGACAGTATAAGCGAGCAATGTTTCTACAATGCTGCGCACGAAACGCTACACGTGATAGCAGACTAAAATAATACGTATATATGGATACACGTAACACGCTTTGTGGCCGTAGATTAGCTTGCAAAACTTAAGGCTCGTCTACCTATTATTCTCCAGGTATATACATGTAGTAGAGGAGGGCATCCTTCGTGTTGTTGCATCAACCTGAGAAGAGGAAGTGGCTTCACCTCTTATATATAGGTAGTCTGGTGGCCCTGTTATGCTTTTCTGCCTGTAGTAGCATGTCCCCTACTGTCAATAAACAGCCGTCGGTTGTACCGACGATCTCCAACGATCTGATCTCGTTCGGCATTTTGACGGTGGGAAGCTACACTGACTATCCTCCGCAAGAGGATATCGACCCACAAACCGGTGCCGCCGTTGGCTTCGACATCGACCTGATCAACGCGATCGCCTCACGCATGAACTTGAAAATAAAAGTTATCAGTGCAAACTACCAGACCGTCATTAGCAACCTGCTTGCCGGGGACTTTGACGTCGTGATTTCTGCCATTAGCATTACTTCTGATCTACAACAAAAGGTCGATTTCATTCCTTATTTTAGTGGCGGCGAGTCTTTGCTCGTTGCGAAGGGCAATCCTAAAGGCATTACGAAGTTGATAGACCTGTGCGGACAGAAGGTCGCAGTGCGAGACTCGACCCTGGAGCAGAAAGATTTGCTCATGATGAGTAGTACCTGCAAGCAGGCCAAAAAACCTCCTTTGCAGCTAGTTGTCGCGCAAGATCAGGCGACTGTGATACAATTATTGATGACTAAGAAAGTTGTAGCGACCTATCAGGATTCTCCGGTGACCGACTACTTTATCAAAAAGTATCCCGATCGTTTCGAGGCTGGTGGTGCGGTTATCAATGCGAATCTCGAAGGTATCGCTATACGTAAAAATGATACAAAAATGTTTAAGTCAGTACAGGCTGCCTTCAATACGATTAAGACGAATGGGACGTACTGCTCCCTCATTAATAAGTGGGGGTTGACCAGTGGCGTATTGACACAGAACAACCGTCCTATCTGTTCATAACCAGGAGTATATGATCCGCATGCGTCTGTCTACCGCTACGATTACCGCCAATACTGCACTTGGCAATGAGGATAACGACGTTCATCTGATCAAACTGCATGCACCACAGCTTGCTCAAGCAGTGCAGGCGGGACAATATTGTATGATACGTTGTTGTCATTCCGAGGCAAGCGATCCACTTTTACGAAGACCTTTCTTCATCCATAGTACGCAGCGAGAGCAGGGGCTATGCACATTGCTCGTATGGGTGCGGGGGCGTGGTACCGCATGGCTCACACAGCAGCCTGTAGGCGCGCAACTCGATATGCTGGGACCGCTGGGACACGGCTGGAGCATCAGTCGCAACGCGCGCAACCTGCTCCTGGTCAGCGATGTACAACTGATAGCGCCTCTTCCGTTTTTGATACAGGCCGCCCTTGAACAAGAACTCGCCGTCACGCTCCTCTGTCAGAGTCGCACGCTGGACGATGCCTATCCGCCCGCTTTGCTGCCACCGGAAGTGGAATACCATATCATCGCCGGTGATGAGAGCGCGCCGGAAAACCTGCTTCTTGTTCTGGGTGAGTATTTAAGCTGGGCAGACGCTGCATTTTGTTGTGTTCCACGTGAAACGGCGACCGTGCTTTACAACCGTTTTGAGCGCTTGCGCGGCAAGCATTTTGCTCAGAGCGTCGTTTTGCAGCCGCTCGTCTGCGGGAGTGGCGCCTGCTTTACCTGCAGTATCGAAGCGCATTCGGGCCTGAAGCTGGTCTGTCGAGATGGACCGGTCTTTCCACTACGCGAGATCGTACGCTAGCATCGTATCCTCAAGCGGATCAAAAGGAATGGGGGTTGATTCACCTGTCGCGATGCTGTTCGGCGCGTCTCTTGCTACAGAGTGTCTCCGAAAAGATCGTTTGCTTCTTCCCTAAGAGCCTGCTGTAAGAGAACCAGGCGGTGGGAGCTGTCCGGTCTTATGGGGAGCGACCGGGGGAATGACATAGAGGCGCTGTGGAAGGGTAAAACCGGGCGTAGTGTCTAAAAGGTGGATAAAGACCTGCACAATCAGCGGATCAAAACTGATTCCCGCACCCAGGAGGAGGCGTTCACGTGCGGCGTCCTTCGACAATGGCGCTTTATACGGGCGCTCCGAAGTCAGAACATCGTAGACATCGGCCACCGCGAGAATGCGCGCGCTCATAGGAATATCGTCTCCCCGGAGTCCCGCTGGATATCCGCGACCGTTCCACGTCTCATGATGATAGAGGACTGTTTCGACGTAGAAAGGATGTACGTCACAGCCGATCAGAATGCGAGCGCCAATAATGGGGTGACGCTCCATCTTACGTCGCTCCTCATCTGAGAGTGCGGCGGATTTATTCAAGATATCGTTAGCTATCCATGTTTTGCCGAGGTCGTGTACCAATGCGGCAAGCGCGAGATCGCGCGCTTCGCGCCGGCTCCAGCCCAATTGACGGGCCAGACGATGGGCATACGTGGCTACCCTGCGCGAATGTTCATAGGTAATGATATCGCGTTCCTGGATACTTTTTGCAAAAGAGAGAAGGACTTTTCTTGTCTCGCGCTCTTTCTCAATGTGTTTGATTCCCACCACTCTGCTGCTCCCACTTTATAAGTGAAACTGGTAACTTCTTAAGCTACTATATACGATATACGAATGGACATATATGAAACGCGGTTCGCACAAATGTCTTATTCCAGGTATGAGACAGTAGTTTCCGGGCATAGTGCCATGGATCTATAGTGCCGTGGATCTTATGTAAGTCTCTGTGTGCCCATACCATATTAATATTTGCTTCTATCTGCGTCTACGCTGGCGGTTCAAAAGGTACTTTTGTATCATCGTATCTCATTTAGAGAGAGTGATAACCCCTTTCATATCCTCTACGGATTACGAACGCACAGGTTCAACCATTCCCCAAATAGTCCCTCTTTCTATCCCGATTCGTATTTAATTACCATTTTTTGTGATAGACTCACTTTGATACTTAAGAAAAGAGTACTATCCTGGTCGTTATCTTAGAGGATATATCTATAACGGCATAATAATCTTTGACTGCTTAAATAGGAGTAGTCGGCGGTCTGACAGGAACCAATTCAAGGGATAGGACACGTTTGCATAAGTAGTTCCCTATGAGGGACAACTACGGTCAGGCTGAACGTTTCTATTCATGTGCTGAGTTCTATCTAGAAAACGTATGTTTAGCTACTACGGAAGTAACGAATGATGGTAGAGAATACTGTAGAGCAGGTTCTGGATCAAGATACTGCGCCAGAGCAACAAAAAGGGCGCGAAGATGTAATTACAGTGGTATTAACAGCCGATAATCACCTCGGTTACGCAGCATTTGGTCAGAGTCCACGCAAGCGCGAAGAGCGCCAGCAGCGTCAGCGCCGCGCTTTTCAGCAGGCGACCGATTTTGCGATAGAACGGGGTATCGACCTGTTTATACAGGCAGGCGACCTGTTCGATACTACGATGCCTGATGAGCGAGATCGCAGCTTCGTAGCGACGCGGCTGGCCGATTTGAAGCAGGCTGGTGTGCACGCTTTTGCTCTCGGCGGCGTTCACGATACACAGGCATTAGCGGGTGAAGAGAGGCCGGCGCCGCAGATGAGCTACGCGCGCTTAGGGGCGCTGCACTATTTTCTGCCGCAGAGCGATCCACAGGAACTCGTGCCGATCAATCTCGATATCCGTAGCATAAAGATTGGTATCTGTGGTCTGGGAGTGCTGGCCGGACAGGAAGGCGATCCTCTTGAGCATCTGCACGTTCATCCTGATATTGAGCGCGCAATGCTTCCGCTCCTGGTGCTGCACGCACCTATAGAGGATATGGCCGTAGGTTCATCGTTGCTGGATACGCGGGCTCAGGTGAGTCGCAGCAGCATTGAGAAGCAAACCGCCTTTCGCTATATTCTGGCCGGATATCATCATAATTATAGTCATATGCGTATTGGCCAGACAGATGTTATCGTGGCGGGAGCGACACAGCACGTCGATTTCAGTACTCCAGACCATGCACCGGGCTTTGTTTTTCTAGGGCTTGGCGTTGACGGCATTCGCTGGTGCAACCACATCAAAGTGGACTCTCCGGTCCTACACCGTCTTGAGATACAGGTGCAAGAGTTATGGACCTCCTCAGAGGCGGACGAGACGCCACGCCCTCCTACCGAGATCATTCTTGAGCGGTTGCGTCCTCTCTGTGATGCGGCTGCGATGGTGCAATTGCGACTGGTCGGTGAACTGACACGGCGACAATACCACCAGCTAGATCTCAATCAGATACGGCGCTATGGCGAGGAGAACAGCTTTGTACTTGCCATCGACGATAGCGCACTCTCTATACTGCCAGAACAGGAGGTGCTGGAAACGGGCGAACGCTTCTCGCCACGCGAAGAATTAATCACCCTGGCAGATGAGTGGATCGCTGCCGCCTCTGATGAGCAAGAGAAGAAAGCCTTGCGTATCACGAAGGAAGAATTGTTGCTCGCGATGGATGATACAAAAGGGAAAAGATAATTACCTGGTAACAAATTAACAGTAGGGGCTCGGCTCGCCCGAGCCCTGGCTTAGTAGGGGGTCCCGGCTCATCCGAACCTGGCTCGTAATGGCGATAGTGCACATCAGGCATTGGCGAACGGAGTACACATCTATGATAATCCTGAAACATCTAACAGTTGAACGGTTCAGGCTACTGCGCGAAATGAATTTACATTTTCCTCAGCGCGGCAGTATTTTGATTCAAGGTCCAAACGAATCTGGTAAATCTGCGCTTCTCGAAAGTATTTATTTTGCCCTCTACGGTGAAGCGCTTGCTACGACTCGGGGAAAGCGCTCGCTTGATGACTTGATATCATATGGTGCGACCAATGCAGTTGTCACGCTCATCCTTTCGGTCGGCGCGACCGAGCTAGCGATAACGCGTACGATTGAGCGGGGTAAGGGACAGGAGGTAGCTCTGTATATCCGCCGCCTGGGTGTGACCGAAGAGGAGCCAATCACGGATCTGGCGGCTGCCAATGAAAGCATCATTGCGGAGCTTGGACGGATGGATGGCGCGGCTCTGCGCAATTCCTGTTTACTTGAGCAAAAAGGCTTGAATCGCCTGGAGACCCTCAACGGAAAAGGGCGTAATGCGGCTGTACGTAAGCTTCTCGGCGTTGAAAAACTCATACATTTGACCGAACGTTTCAATGTCGAAGAGCGGGACGAGCATCAGCTCCAGGAGGGCCGTGATCGCCTGCACTTAGCCGAGATCCAGGCACATATCCCGGAGATGAGTCAACGACTTGACGATATTGAGGCCGCGCTGGATGCTGTTACCGTCCTGGAGGATCTGGGCGAGATAGACCTGCAGAAGTCGGATATCTCCGAGCAGGAGCAACAGTTCGAGCAGATACAAGTCAAGCGTAACGAAATCAAAGGGCGTCAGGCACGTATTCAGCAGCTCAAAAAGGCCGACGCAACCCTGGCCGAGATCATTGCAGCCTACGATGAGATGACGGAGGCACGACGCGAGCTCCCTGAATTAGAAAAACAGATTGCAGACCTGGAGCGGCGCGAGCGCGAAGACCTGCCAGTGATGGAGCGGCGCGTGAATGATCTAGGTGAATTGATGCGTTCGTTTGGGACGTTGCAGCGCATGTCGAACGACCTGTTAGCGGCGGTAGATACGATCAAAGACCTGGAGCAGGAACTCAAGCAGCACGATGAAGTAAAGGACGACCTCAAGAGCCTTGACGAGCAGGTAGATTATGCGAAAATGCGGCTCACCCAGGCCCAACAGGCCCTGCAAGATCTGGAAGAGCGACGAAGAGCCGGACGTCCACAGTTGGAGGCGCGTCTTCTGCGTATGCAGACGCTATCCGAGCGCCTGGCGGTATTGCGCCAGTTAGAAGATAGATACACGCGTCGTGTGGCCAGCCGGAAACTGGCGGAAGAGAACCTGATGCAGATCAGGAAGGTGCAGCGGGATCTGCCCGATACCGAGCACGAGCTGGAACTGGTCGAGGCCGAAGCGAAGCAGGTGCAGAGCCAGGCTGAAGTTGTAGAGAAGCGCTGGCGCCAGTTGAGCGTGCGACGCCAGACGGAAGAGTGGCAGCGGCTGAAAGGACTATCTCAGGGCCTATCCGACGCGGAGCAACACGTACGGATGGCGCACCAGCATCAGGAGAAGCTTACCCAGTCACTCCTGGCCACTCGTGCATCTGCCAATAAGTATCTGGCCCTGCTCGGCGTCGGTGTTGTGCTATTCCTGGTTGGGATTATCGTCGCCTTTTTGATGTTGGGATCCCCCATCTTCGTTGTAGCAGCGGTGATTATCGCTCTTATAGCCGCCGGCGCCGCCTTCTACAGCTTCCAGAAGTATACAAAGACGCGCGCAGAGGAACAAAATATTAATAAACAGGTGCAGGATGCCATTAACAGGGTCGGGATGATGGTTGCCGCGCGTGAAACAGCCGTGCGCATGGGTGGTAGCAATGAGGCGCTCGCCCAGGTTGAACATGAAATACAGGCCCTGGGCGGCAATGTTCCGTACTCTCTTGAGGAGGCACAGTACCTGCTTCAACAGATAAGCGACGAAGGTGAGAGCCTCGCCAATATACAGCAGAAAATGAAGGAGAAGAGCGACGAGGCCAATGCTTCCCGTAACCAGGTCAACGTGACAATGGAGGCGGTTGCCAGGCTGCGAAAGGAGTGTGCGCGTCTGGAGGAGCAGCGTACGCGGGAGGGCTGGGACAACATCGAACAGCATATCCAGGATGAGCAAGCTGCGGTCGAACGTATGGAGCAAGAGATTACCTTGCTGGCCGGTCAGGAAGGCTTACCATTTCCCAGCATCAATGCTCGCCTGCAAACTATATCATCCTATGGTGGCTATTCTCCTGCTTTCCCGGAGGAGGACGTAACTGGTATACCTGAGCTGGGCACGCTCGTCGAGAGTACGATCAAGGCGACCGAACGCGAAATTGCGGCCCTCGACGGCAAGTTGGATCTGGTAACGGACCTGGCCTCACAGGTAAAGATTCACCAGGAGGCCCTCGACGTGCTCCTGACGCGGCAGAAGATAATCGAAGAACGCAATGCCCGTTATCAAACGAACAGCCCCGCACAACAGATTGAGCGCGCGCGGGAACAGCAATCCGTATTACGCCAGGCCCTGCAAGGGCTCCAGGACTCCCTGCGCCAGCGCGTCAAGCCCCTGGGCGTTGCCTTTGGGCAGACCGCTATCAACAATGCCGAGATGACTGCGCGTAAGCAACTCGAAGAACTGCATATTATCCTGGGCAATAAAATTATGCTCCAGCAGAAGCACACTGACTACGCAAATCGTTTGAAAGAACGCCAGGAGTCTCTCGCTGAACTCTATAAACAGCTTGCAAAATTCAGCAATTCCCTTGGTAGCTGGATTGTTCCGCTGAATCCCTTTGCTGAAGCTCTCGTAGCCCTGCGCACGCGTTGCCAGCATGAGATAGAGATAGCCGATGAGGCCGGAATCGCGCAGGAACTGGAAGTGTTACAGAACCGGGAGAAAGCCTCGCACGCGAAGATCGAACTGTGTTACCAGGAGATCTCTGAGGCCCAGGATCGTATTGCGACTATGCTTACACAGCGCAATCGTCCACATCCTAAAAGTTATACCCTCGCTGATATCGTCGCTATCTGGCCGCTTCTCGGACAATATACCGCCCCGGATCGCGCTCGTCTCGCAGAAGAACGCGAGATGGTCGAGAAGGAACTCACGGATCTAGAGGAACAGGAACTGGCGTTGAGTGCACAGTTGCACACGGGTGGAGAGACGCTTGACCTGGAGCAGACGCGAGCGCTGTTGGAACAACTGGATCGTTCCTATCAGACGAGGAAGCGCGGCCATCTACTGGTCGAGGCGGTAGATGAGCGCCTCATGCACAAGATCGTCCCGCGCACCGGGCATTATATGCACCAGATCCTTCCGTTGCTGACCAGTGGTCGCTACCACGATGTACACCTGACGACCGAGTCAGAAGAAGATACTGTCAGCAGCGGTCCTTTCCAGTTGACAGTATGGGACTCCGCCGCCGGTGAATACGTCCCCAGGTCAGCCCTGTCCGGAGGCGCTGCTGATCAGCTTTCGTTGGCGCTGCGCCTTGCCTTCGCCATAGCCACCCTGCCGAGAGAACTAAACGCTGCCCCCGGTTTCGTGCTCCTGGACGAGCCGCTCAGCTCTTTCGATCGCGGCAGAACCAGGGCCCTGGTAGATGTCGTCACCGGAGATGTCTTGAGCCAGCACTTCGAGCAGATCATACTGATCTCGCACAGCAGCGCATTTGATCCAACCCTGTTCCCATATCATGTCTATATGGACAATGGCCTGGCTATAGAGAGCAATCTTCCTGTCGTGTCGATAGGAACGAATGGAAAAGACGATAAAGCTCCGAAGAATGGTGTAACTATAGTTACTTCCACACCTGCCCAGGTAGGAGTAGAGTAAATCGTGACTCTAGCGTGAGAAAAAAAGCCCCTGACGTGATACATCGGTGATATTCTGGGCTTATACTGTGACTGTGAACAAGAGGAAAACCTCTTCACCGAAAATAAACGGGTAAGACGAGAGACCGATAGAAAGGAGAGACCTCCTTACAGAGCACAGTGATTTCTCCAACAAAGATCATTGAGTGCGAAGCGCAAGAAACCAGGGACGCCATATACTCTACATTGCTTGCAGCCAATGGAGTACTTCATGAAATGAATGTCGTTGGAGCGCACATAAACTCAAGGCGCATCTTGTTGGTAGGCGAGAAAATAAATTCTCTTATGAAAGGGAGATTTCTGTCAGGGGGATTTTTTCAAAAGTACAGCGGGTCAAAGCGCATAACAAGGACAAGGGATACTGCTGTTGGACATTGAAGTTCACACAGATACGCATTGGTAGCGAGATGAACCGTCTTTGCAGCGCCAAATTTCATCCACTGTAGTTTCAGCAGTTGGAAGTGGGGGGGCTTTCTCGTCGTGATAAAGGATACGAAGGTGCAAACTCTTCGATAGAGAGAGGAGACGTTTTATCGAGAAAAGAAATTCTTCAAGAAAACTCTCTGGTGAAATAACAAAGGAGTAGGCCATTGGACAATTGATCAGGCGGGTGCCGCGAAGGACACCCGCCTCTTTTTGTCCGCAGACGTAACTCTTCAGGTCTCCTCGCCCTGGTTTGGTGTGGCTGCGGGGTTTGCCGCCCCGGGGCGGCAAACCCCGCAGACTCTCTCGCTTACAGGTATACCACAGCACGAGTGTAACATATATGAGGCTCAGTGGATAGCGGTCAGAAAAGCGTATACTTTCGGCTCCGCCTCCTGTACCATCTGGTCGCCGCCCTCGATCCATAGGATGCGCTGATCTTTGCGGAACCAGGCCAATTGCCTTCTGACGAAATCGTGTGTTGCATATTTGAGGCGCTGCACCATCTCCGCCTCGTCGACAAATTCTCCTCGCAACAGGCGGCTGACGAATCTATATTCGAGGCCCAGAGCGTCCAGGCGCTCGTGGGTCAGGCCCTGGGCCAGCAGGCGCTGCACCTCCTGAACCAGCCCTTGCTGCATACGTTCATCGATGCGGGCATCGATCCGCGCGTAGAGTACTGGTCGCGGCCAGCGAATGCCCAGCAAGAGCGTAGCATAGAGTGGCTGGCCTGTACCGCGCTGTTCTGAAAAGGGCCTGCCCGTTACCAGGCAGACCTCCAGGGCGCGCTGGACACGGCGGGGATTGTTGCGATCGATCGTAGCCGCGCTCAGTGGGTCCAGTTCTTCCAGTTGGGCGAGCAAGTCCGCCAGGGGACGGCGTTCCAACGCGGCGCGCAGCTCCGGCTGCGGCGGGACACGCGGCA
This sequence comes from Ktedonobacteraceae bacterium, assembly GCA_034438015.1. Taxonomy (GTDB): domain Bacteria; phylum Chloroflexota; class Ktedonobacteria; order Ktedonobacterales; family Ktedonobacteraceae; genus JACDAE01. The sequence continues at coordinate 17,815 of DAOTTD010000306.1, forward strand.
TATTCAGGTTATCAACGACGGCCTGGATATAATGTGGAGAGCCGCCGACGAGAAATGGGACGCGTCCACGGTGCAGAATGTCGTTGATTGCTGTGATCGCTGCGTGCTGGAATTGTGAGGCGCTATAAAGGTCGTGTGGGTCGGCTATATCGAGCAAATGATGGGGGACCAGCGCCTGTTCAGCAGGTGTGACCTTGGCTGTTCCGATGTCCATACCGCGATAGACCTGGCGCGAATCGGCTGAGACGATCTCGCCATTGAAGCGTAGGGCGAGGGCGATGCCCAGGGCGCTTTTCCCCGCTGCCGTGGGACCAAGAATAACGATCAAGGGTGACAATGAATCTTCCCTCACAACAAAGCCTCGATCCTGCTCACTATGGCGTATTTTGTGCATTGCGCGCGTTCTGTCTCATGAGGTAATCGACGCGCCATACCAGTGCGTTGGCGACAGCCAGCCCGGTCACTATCCCGATAGCGATAGGCCAGCCCCCCCCGAGCCCGAAGGTTAAGCAGAAACCGAACACGCCACCCAGCGCTATGAGTACTATTATAGCAGGCCAGTACATACGCGACATGGCCCAGCTAATGCCGTAGTTGATATACTCACTGATGGTATCTGTTGTGCCGACGGTAGCTCCCAGGGCCGTGAGGAGCAGCAGGATCACGAGTTGGAGGACGGCCAGCTTTGTATAGAGCAGAAAATACAGTAATGTTCTGAACGCGGCCAGGGCAAGGAACGCCCCTGTCATACCGGTACAGACGCGGTTGATAATATCAGGAAGATCCCAGGGATTGCCTCTGTTGACCAGTAAAGCCCCCACTGTCGACGCGGGGACTGTACCAGCGAGGACGACGACGAACCAGGGGTTTGGCGGAATCGGTTGTGCATGTATAAGCGGCGGTAGGTGTGCAACCAGCGTATAGACGAGACTTGTAGCCATAAACGCTGCTATCAAGGCAAGAGTGTGTGAGAGCCAGACCTGCTGTCGGGGCGAGACCTGCGCCGGGTCCCAGCCTGTTGTTTGCCTGGCGGCGGCGGGTTGTCCATATTTTATCTTATACTCGCTATCGCGCGCCTTAGACGCAGGGGGTGGTCCTATCTCATCGAGAACCTCCGCCGCTGTCTGTGTCTGGGTTGCCGGGGAGACGGATGTCATCGTACCCATAGTCAGGTCGTCTATATCGTCGTCCTCGTCATCATCCAGATCGGCGCCGACCGTTTTGCCGCGTCGCCCATTGCCCTGGCTGGTGGTGAAGCCAATGATATCAGCCTCCACAATGACCTCGATATCTTTTTGCTCGCCATCGGGCGTGATCAGGATCGTACCAACATAATGTGTCGCACCATGCAGTTGCGTGCTATCGAGACGTACATTGATGCGCGTTGTCATGCCATCAAACTTTGTCTGGTCGATGAGAATCCACGGCTCATTGGTATGCACCGTTCCGTGCACCAGCAGACCTTGATTGCCATTGATCGTGACTACCAGCGGTGCGGAGATGCCCGAATACACTTTTCCGAAGTCGAGCATACGGGGACTTACTTGTATAGGCGAGGTTGCGCGGCGCGCGAACCAGCTCCGGCTGCCGCGTCCCGTGGCAGGAGCCTGTTCGCGCGTCGCTGGTATCGCCGTTCCGCCGTTTTGCGCCTGCGGCGTTGAGTAGGTACGCAAGCGAGCGTTTGGCCCCATCACGACCTGTAGAAACTGTTCGACGGCGACCAGGGGTTCATCCTCTATCGCGCGGATATGTCTTGCCGCGCGTGCGAGCGTGGTATCGCCGATCTCTAGCAGCCAGGACTCGATCTCGCCATCGGCAAGGTAGTCCGAAGCCTCTTCTGGATAGCGCGCGCACAACTCCGCGAGCTCCTCTGGCGTAGTGGCCTGATCGCCATTCTCGAAGACGAAGGTTCCCACGCCCAGCAGCGCGCGTCGGAAATCCGCGACGCTATTGTAGCGCTCCTCTGGATCAAAAGCCGCCCCCCTCTCCAGTGCCCGCGCGACCACCGGCGAGATCTCGGGATTGATCATGCGCACGTCCTTCAAGCCAAAGCCCGCCTCGGGCAGCGTGTTGGTCAGGAGCTGGAAGAGCGTGATCGCCAGCGAGTAGACATCCGAGCGTTCATCGGTCTGCGTCTTGCCATACTGCTCGGGTGGTGCGAAGCCAGGCGTACCAAGTAGTTGAGTATCCTGCGGGCTTGTAGAGCGGAAGAAACGTGCAATGCCAAAATCGATCAGTTTAATGCGGCCATTTCGCGTCAACATAATATTGCCCGGCTTCATATCGCGGAAGATGATCGGCGGGTGCTGGCTATGGAGGTATTCCAGGACATCGCAGAGCTGGCGCGCCCATCCCAGCACACGTCTTTCCGAGAAGGGGCTGCCGTTGCGTTCCAGGAGTTCTTCGAGTGTAGAGCCATCAATAAACTCCATGACCATGTAGTAGCGCTGGCCTTCGCTGAAGAAGCCGGTGAAAGACGGTAAATTGGGATGATTCAGCCCCCAGAGAATTTTTGCCTCGCTCTTAAAATTCTCTATCGCCTGTTCCCGCTCATCAGGCTGAACCATCGAGAGGCCCATCTCTTTAATCGCGCATACCGTCTGGCGTTTCACGTCCTTTGCCTGGTACACGGCTCCCATACCGCCCTTTCCGATGACGCGTTGAATAAGGTAACGTCTATGAAGTAAGGTGCGGCGGTCTAGCTTTCCCGTTTGTGTATTCCATTGGCCGCTTTGCTGGTTGATGACGAACCCCCATCTTTCTCTACATCTGCTCGAAACGCTCCGTGCATCTCAGTATAGCATACCCCTGTGGGACATACTACCTATTTAGGAGTGCGGTTTGAGCTCAATGATCGTATGTCATGGTACAATTTTAAAAAATATCTACGGGTATAAATACGATGCCTTCGTAAGAAAGGACGCAACAGACGGTTTATTATATAAAACGTTCTGGCGTCCCAATAGTGGCGTAATATTTTTACGTTGATGGACCAGTAACTACTCAGGTCCCCTTTCCTGACTCCTCGCCGCGACGCGGCTCGCCATGGTTGTATGTGCGTGCGGGAAAACGGCCCCGGGGCCGTTTTCCCGCACGCACATACAACCTCCTGCGAAGCGCCGCAGGCGCTGAGGAGTCGGAAGAGAGTGAATCTGAGCAGTTACATGGACCATTGTGTCAGCCTTGACGAGAGGTGCGCGCAATGGAATAGAAAAACATTCAGGATTGGTTTGTATAATGGCGAATACGCAGAGTAAGCTAAGTGCGCGGATAGGGCGGAAGCGCTGGCACCTGACTATTTTCCCATGTATGCTGGTTGTCCTGTTGGCAGGGGCTGTAGCGCTGTTCTGGCAGGGGCAGCACGCGCAATCGACGCGGGCCGATGCTGGTAATGTTGTTGGCTCTCCCACGCTGCCCGCGCGGACTGTTGATCAGATCCTGGCCCAGATGGGAAGTCCGATGGTGGGGACGGGAGCCGTCATAGAGGCCGCTTCTCGCCAGACGAACATCGACGACGCCTTCGCCCTCGGCGTCTGGTGGACCGAGACAAACGACGGCGCCGCCGGCGTTGGCCTGGCTGACCGCAACCCTGGCAGTGTGCGCGGCAGTGCCGGCTATCCCGCTGCATTCGACGGCTACACCATCTATCCATCCTACTCGGCTGCCATCGTCGATTGGTTCAACCTGTTGAGGAGCCGCTACGTGGATCGTGGGCTGATCTCCGCCTATACTATCTGCTATCCCTACGTTGGGACCGCTAATTCTTACCAATGGGCTGTGAAAGTAGTGAACCTCATGCTGCGCTACCACGGCGAGGCACCACCTCCAACACCCGTGCCATCACCGACGCCACGTCCCATACCGACGCCGGACCAGGTGCGCATCCAGCATAAACAGATACATGTAGTTGCGCCAGAGCCAGCGACGCAGGGTATAACCAGGGAAGCGCATATCTTCGGTGGTGTGCAGCCGCCCGCTAACAAGCCGACTGTGCCTGTTGCCGATCCACAGGCGCTCGTCGTGCAACAGGGTTCCTCGTCAACATCGCCTTTCATAATTGTCCTCGGGCTCCTGGGCGCGTTGGCGATCGCGCTATGGGGATTGATGATCAGACGCAGCATTCCCGCGCTGCAATTGTCCCTGATGGTTGCTGCCATGCCGACCTCTCCGGCCTCCATGGCAGCCAGCCGCGTGGCTCTACCCGCGCTCTACGCCAACGAGTTCTCGCCTGTGCTCGCGCCACGATCTTTGCCGAGCACAGAACAGTTGTCCTGGCCGCAACCTGTTCTTTCGCTTGCAAGCGTGTCGGGAGGGGGCCTGCTCAAACGATACGCTGATACGGATGCCGTGCGCCAGCAGGTTGCTTTGCAGGCCACCTACATTTATGCGGAGGAGGTCTGGGGAACTGATACGAATGCAGGCATGCCGGTAGTCGGTGTAGGGGCCACCTCTTACACTGAGGAGCCGTCTATACCGGTGACGCCCGCGCCCTCGCCGGTAGCCGAGCCGACCAGATTTGCCGGTGTGCGGCGGGGAGGGTTATTGCGCCGTTACGCCCTGGAAAAAGCTGATCAGTAGAGGGAAGAAATGGGTCCTCTCCCCTCTTGACAACCTGTAGCAATAGGTGTAATATTTCATGCGTAATCCGTTATGCCTTGCCCTCGTGGCGGAATGGTATACGCAGCAGGTTGAGGGCCTGTGCCGAGAGGCGTGGTGGTTCGAATCCACTCGAGGGCACCCATAAAGCATTTAAAGTGTTGGATAGTGTGGATAGGTGGATAGTGATGCGATATGAAATAATATGGGCGACCGTCATGGTCGCTTCTATTATGCCTGTATACTTAAGATCTTACGGGCGACTAGCTCAGCTGGTTAGAGCGGCTGCTTTACACGCAGTAGGTCAGGGGTTCGAATCCCTTGTCGCCCACCCGAAACGGCTTGAGAGGCTCATTCATAGCAGTTGGAAGCATGCTATGGATGGGCTTTTTTGTGTCTAAAATGACTTTGAGAACTGCTGCCTTTCCTTTCTCGGCTAAAAGTCGTGTTGCTTGCTTGGTACTTTTAGTCCTGACCGAAAGGACGGTTTTCATTGCCTGAGTATGCAACACGGAAAAAGCCACAGAGGAAGTCGGATGTGATCCAGCTTCCTCTCCTCGATTTCGACGGGAACCGCGAGCCGGAGGTCTTCTCATGAGCGATCCTTCGGAGCGTCTCATTCTCGGGAGTTCGCAGCGCAGACATTCGTCTGCGCTGCACCTCAGCTACGGCCGTCCGGCGTGCGGTGCTGGCGCTCGAACAGTGAGTATCTGGCCTGTTCGTGACCCATCGGTCATATTCTCCTCGACACCTTTCCACTCGGTCGCTACTATGAACAGCGTCTTTCTGTCAGCTCCGCCAAGCATACAAGCGAAGCATCCACGATCAAGCTCGATCGTTTGTAGCACCTCTCCACCTTCACGGACGCGTACGCAATGCTTGCTTCCAACGTCGGCGTACCAGAGAGCCCCTTCTGCATCGAGGCAAATCCCGTCCGGATGATCTTTGCCCGTATCTGCCCATACTCGCCGATTTGATAGGCTGCCGGAAGCTTCAATATCAAAGGCCGTGAGCTTATTGCCGTAGGACTCAGCCACTATCAGCGTTGAGTTGTCAGGTGTCAGAGCCATGCCGTTGGGGAAGGCGATGCCATCGGCAACTTGGCGAGTTGTCCCATCGGGTGAGAGCAGAGCGATAGTCCCAGGAGCGAACTCACCGCCAGGAAAGTCAAAGCCCTGGTTGTTAATATAGGCGTTGCCTCGACCGTCTATGACTATCTCGTTCCAAGGGAGCCCTTTCTTGGAGAGGCTGCTCAAGTCGGCATGGGTCAGAAGTTCGCCGCCGGACTCCATGTGCAGCAGAAGCCCATCGCGTGATGAGACTATAAGTAATTGTCCATTGGGCAACCAGTCGAAGCACATTGGGAATGACGGAAAACTCACCTTGACTATGACTTCACTCTTGCCCTCAAGGTTGACAGCAATAATCTCTTGCGCTCCCCAATCGGCAAACCACAGACGTCCATCGTGCCAACGCGGCGACTCGCCGAATGCGAGACCGGTCAACAGGGTATGCATTTCAGGCATATGAAGACTCCTTATCACAAAACCTATGTTCTACTCTTTCTGCTTGCATCTTGCAAGTAGAAACAGGATACTCCCAGTGATCAAAAAAGACTTCTCGGATCTTGCTCTTCTACGAACATAGCCAGGATTCATGCACCCATTGTATCAGTTCTGCCGGATCTCACACAAACCATCATGCCTCTCGCGTTGGGCGCGTCTTTCGCACATTCCTGTTCCGGTTTTTTGCTCACTTTGGACTGACCACCCTTTTCAAGCATCATATGACGAGGTGTCACAAGGTGGCAACAGGTGCCAATGTCTCGTGATGGGTTTAAGCCGCTGCATCAATACCTGAGTAGTCATAGAGTGGTTCTTGCTCGTACTGATGTGGCTCGCCGTGATGATCCTGTGTTCCTGGCTGATGATGGTCAGTCTCTTACACAGTGGGGTGTGTCTATGCTTTTCAAGAGGCTGCGAAGAGAACAAGCATAGATGGTAAGCGTGTGTCTCCTCACCAGTGCAGGTGTTATATGGCTACGACTCAATTGGCGATGGGTCGGAGTCCTTTGGACGTTCAGCGACAGATGGGGCATACTACCTTGGCGATGACTAATCATTATGCTTCGCTGAATGCTGATCATTTGCGTAAGTCTCCTTAAAGGTATTCTCCTTTAAGGAGTGAAGATAAGCCTAGTGAAGATGTTTTTGGTAGTGGTTATTGGAGTGAGTAAGTATGGTTTCAGGTGATGGTGATAGCTACTCCTAGCTATGTCCTTTTTCTTGGAAGCTTGGTGTGAGTTAGGAAACATCCTTTATTCACACCAAGCATTTAGTTTTAATCCTTAATACGGGAATCATTTTCGAGTAACTCTGTTATTATCTTTTCTATGTTTAATTGCTTCTGACCTGGATCTTTGATTTCCTCGGTCATTGCATGTGCAATAGAGTATCTTATAATGCGATCTATAAATAGATGAAAACGACCAAATTGCTTTGATGCTTTATCATATAAAAAATTTAATCCTGCCATAAGTTCCGTAATACCACTTATAATTGCACCAAGTGGAAGAAGTGCGGCATCGTGAGTGATATGAAAAGCATCAGCAATTATGATGACGATAATGGTTATAATAAAAACTATGCCTCCTACCAAGCTCGGTAGCTCTCCACGAACTGGTGAAAAGGGAAGGAGAACTTGAAAAACTATGCGTCCGTTGGCATGCTTTGAATATGAAAACAAACAAAGAACCAATGAACGCGTCCCTTCAATTTTGCCCCAATG
>DAOTTD010000307.1:0-6450 GCA_034438015.1 Ktedonobacteraceae bacterium
AGAAGAGAATCCTTTCTGATGGAGATTGTTGTTCTTGAATGGATTCTCTTCTTTTTTCCCTGCCTTGACAAGTCGTTTTTTAATTTAATTGTCACCGATGGCTGGAAGCTGGTCCCTACCCCGATCAGAGAATTGTTCAAAACAATGTGTCGGTGAGAGAAGCAAGCCCCATCCCTACTGTTGAAAAGCCCTGAGAAGTAGCATGCGTTCTTGTGTGACAAAGCTGCTTCTAGTATACTGGTGGGTGTGCACGAGAAATTTTATGCGTGGATTTCACGTCTCACGCATCCATCAAGGAAGGGAACCTGATGACTACAACACCATCGGATGATAATACATACTTGCTCGACGCGGAAAGTCCCGCGGAACTGGCGCGACTCATCAATCAGGATCAGATGATGACGCGGGCGATGGGTGGACCACTGGCCGAGCAATCTGCCGCGACGCTCTCGTCGATGCTGAACATCCTCGACCTGGGCTGTGGCCCCGGTGGTTGGGTACTCGATGCCGCCTTTGCCTATCCGGACATTCAGGTTTGCGGCGCCGATATCAGCAAATCCATGACCGACTACGCTAATGCACGGGCGCGTTCACAAGGACTCAAAAATACATCCTTCGGTGTAATGGATATCACCAAACCCCTCGATTTTGCCGATGCTTCGTTTGATCTGGTCAACGCGCGCGCTCTGTTCGGAGTACTGCGTCGGGACGCCTGGCAGCCCTTCATCGCCGAATGCACACGTATTTTGCGCCCCGGAGGCATTCTCCGTCTGACCGAACCGGTTGATTTTGGCGTCACCACCAGCCTCGCTTTTGAACAGATGCAAGCTCTGTGGTTCCGACTGTACACGCGCGGGGGCTATGGCTTCTCTCCCCATGGGCCTGGCTTTGGCCTTGCTCCCGTCCTGCCGCGACTGCTGCGCCTGGCGGGCTATCGCGACGTTCAGTACGCTGCTCATGCATTGGAGTTCTCTGCCGACACCCCCGCCTGGGCCGACTTTTTTCACAATATGGAGGTGGCCTGCCAGTTGGGACGAGATCCCGCTGTGAAGTCAGGAGTTGCCTCACGCGAGGAATGGGACCGCGTGTATCAGCAAATGCTCATCGAGATGCACGCGGAGGACTTTTGTGGCATCTGGCATTTTACGACGTTTTGGGGGACGAAGCCATAGCGAGTTTAACATAAGATTCGGCATCGAAATCGGGGCTCATCCTCACATCTCGTGAGAATGAGCCCTAATCTTCTTTACCGTATTGTTTAAATTTGTTGAGGGTTGTGCAATTTCAGGGTAAACTATATCCTATAAGACAACGAGCTCGAACGCCAGTGCGTATTCTTGTACGGGCGACTCTCGCGGTCGCCCTGAACAACGAGTTCAAAAGCGGGCGAATCTTTACGCCTTTTTAATGGCTTTATATCTGCGCCTGTCTTATATATGAGTTTGGTATAATGTGAGAGGCTCTTGCCTCGTCAGATAGATTCGTAACTGTACCTTGTATGTGACAGTATATTCTGGTGCCGTTCGTGGACGGTGCTGCCGTAAATGTAGGGGCGCGATTGATAAGCCCGCATTGGCGTCAATTGAAAAAAAGGATGAGTTTGTAGCGGATATCGCGAGAGCTGGCTCCCAGGGCGACCGCAAGGGTCAATACACCTCACTTAACGATGTCGGCAGTAGGGACAAGGGGTGGATGGGGGCTTGGGAGGGGGCCTTGCGCTTGTCCTCTCGCCAGCGCCAGAACTCATGAAGTGAGAGGGATTGACCCTTGCGGTCGCCCTGCGCGCCCATCACCCTGTGCGTGGTCGCCCTGCTGGCGGCTCGATAGCACAAACTCAGCCATTCTTATCTTGATGCCTATTGCTCCGTCAAGGTTCATGTGACGGGTTGCACGAGCGGTCAAGCCGCTCCACATGGCTTTTATCATCCGTCAATTGACGCTTGACGCAGCACTATAGGGCGCGATTTATAAGCCCGCCCAGGAGAAGTGGAATGATTGGCAAGGTGACCTATCACCAGCAGGTGAGCTATTGCGGGAAGCCACGCTGTAAAAAGTGCCGCGAGGGGACCGGGCACGGACCCTACTGGTACTCTTACCAGACGGTGGATGGGCGCACGTCGCGTACATACGTGGGCAAGAACCTCCCACCCGAAGCGCTGGCAACGATCGAGGGTCTGCAACCGCCGGCTCCCGTCTATCAGAGCGAGCTGGAGCAGGAGAAGGCGACGATCCGCATCTATACGCTGGGCCAGTTTCGCCTGGAGCGCCGCTCGTCCCCGACCAATCCTGAATGGCATACGGTGACTGAGGCCGCATGGCAGCACCAGCGCGTGCGTGGCCTGTTGAGCTGCCTGCTGAGTAGCCCTGGCCGCAAGCTGGGCCGCGAGCAGATTATGGAGACGCTCTGGCCCGAACTCGATCTGGAGACGGCAGCCAATCGCCTGGATCGCGCGGTATATAGCCTGCGCCAGCTCTTCGAGCCGTCGCGCGGCAAACTCGCGAGCTCTCCCCTCCTGCTGACCGAGCGCGAAGTGCTGGCGCTCGCCGATCAACCACAGGTCTGGGTCGATGCCGACGCCTTCGAGCGCTTGCTGGTGCAGGCGCGCGAGAGCAACGACCCCGGCAAGAAGGAGCAGTTGCTCGAAGAGGCGATGCTGCTCTACGGCGGCGATTTCCTGCCCGGCGACCAGAAGGCCGAGTGGTCGCAGGCGCGGCGCGATTCTCTCCTGCGCGCCTGGATCGGCCTGCTACTGGAACTCTCCGATATCCGCAACGGGCGCGAAGCCTTCTCCTCTGCCATCGAGCCGCTCGATAAATTGCTATCCGTCGATCCAGCCAACGAAGCGGCGGTGCAGCGCCTGATGCTGCGCCTGGCGATCCTGGGACGGCGCGGCGAGGCGCTGCGTGCCTACCGCAAGCTGGCCTCCGTGCTGCAACAGGAGTACCGCATCGCGCCCCTGCCCGATACGCGCGCGATCTACGAAAAGGTGCGCGGCGGCCAACGCCCCCCCACAGAACCTGTTGTAGGGGCCTCGCTTGCCGGGGCCGAGTCTCCCCGCACGCCGGCGCGACCAGACGCGCCCGCGACGATCCAGATCGGACGCAGCCACCAGAGCCCGCTCGTCGGTCGCGAACCTGAACTCACCCTGCTGCGCGACCTCGTGTCCTCGACGGAGCAGGCGGCAAAGTTCAAGATGCCGGGCGCGAAGAAATCTTCGGTGCTGGCCCTGGATACGCAGCGCCGTCCGCAGTGCATGCTGCTCATGGGCGAGGTCGGCATCGGCAAGACGCGCCTGGCCGAAGAGGTGAGCCGCGATGCCAAGAGACGCAACTGGGCGGTGGCCTGGAGCCGCGTCTACGCTCAAGAAGGCAGCATCCCCTATCGCCTGTGGACCGAGGTGCTGCGCAAGGCGATGGAGCAGGGCGCGTGGCAGCGCCAGGAGGTGAGCAAACGCTCGCTGGTCTTCCAGCCGCTCAGCGCCCTGCTGCCCGATGTCCTGCAGCCGCTCCTGGTGCAGAACACCTACGCGACCTCGCTGCCGCCCGAGCAGGAGCAACTGCGCCTGTGGGAGGCCGCCTGCGAACTGCTCAAGTTGATCAGCGTGAGTACCCCGCTACTCATCGCGCTCGACGACTTGCAGTGGGCCGACGCCAGCAGTTGCGAACTCCTCGCCTACCTCGCACGCCGCGTGCAGGGCTACCCCATCGTCATCGTCGGCACCTGCCGCGACAACGAGCTGCCCGCTAACCATCCCCTGCGTCCCCTGCTCACCGACCTGCAGCGCGAGCACGCCGTCGAATGCCTCTCGCTCTCGCCCCTTACCGACGAGCAGATCGACGCTCTTGTATCCAGCATCCAGGTCCCGCAGCCCCTGGTGCAGCGCATCCGCAAGCGCGCCGCCGGCAACCCCTTCTTCGCCGAAGAACTCGCCCGCACCATCGCCTCATCATCTGCAAATGGCGCAATATCCGTAGGGACCCGCTTTATCGCGCCCGGTGATTCAGCGTCCGCCGACGACAGCGCCTACCAACTGCCAGAAACGATCACCGCCGTCCTCGACCTGCGCCTGGGCCGGCTCAGCCAGCCGTGCCAGCGCATGCTCAGCCACGCCGCCGTCCTCGGGGGCATCTTCGAATTCAATGTCATCAGCGCCATGGAGGCCAGCGTTCCCGGCAGCGACGAAGACGCCGTCCTGGACCTGCTCGAAGAGGCCCTCAAGTCCGGCATGCTCACCGAGCAGGGCACCGGCACGCGCATCACCTACGACTTCTGGCACCCCCTGCTCGTCAACCACCTCTACGAGAAGCTCTCCGCCGCCCGCCGCGCCAGCCTGCACCGCCGCGCCGCCGACATCCTGCGCCGCCTCTACAAGGGACGCGAGGAGGAGGAGGCCGAGATTATCACGTATCATCTCGTCGGAGGTGGTGCTGATTCGGAAGTCATTGCACGATACGCGGAGATGGCGGCCAATCGCGATAATCTGCTTTCTGCTTATCCGCAGGCAGAGTATTACTACCGCATCGCTATTGAGCACCTGGAGAGCTTTTCTGATGATCAACTACACATTGCCTATCTTTTAGAGTGCCTGGGTGAATGTCTCAGAGTGCAGGGTAAATATGAAGAGGCGCGTAACTTCTTTGAAAAAGCCTTGTCAGTCCGTGAACAATGTCTGAAATCTACACCGCTTTCCCTGCAAGAGGCTCAGCTTCAAGCGTTGCTCTGTTGCCAGGTTGGTTGGACCTGGTACGATACCAGGAATAATGCACAGGCCAAACAATACTATGAGCGTGCTGAGCAAGTTCTAAGAGAAGCGGAAACAACTTCTGGTACTATGTGGGCGACTATTCGTCTTCGTCAGAGTTATGTCTTCTGGCATGAGGGCAATTATGAAGAAGCTCGTCGTGAGGCTAAAGAAGCACTTTCATTGTTTGAGGAGGTAATTGAGCAGCAGAAGCGTAGTATAGAGGATATTTTTCACTTAACTCGTACTAGACGTACTCTTGTTGGAGATCCTGCTGATCTTGGACGTGCTCATATGTGGTTGGGTACTATCGAGGTGAGTAGTGGTCAATTTGATGATGCCTTGACACATCTCAATATGGCGTTAGCGCTTTTTGAACAGTATGATTGCCAGAGAGAAATTGCTATTGTTTGTTGTAACTTAGGCGATCTCTATTCGAGGATGGCTGACTATTCTCAAGCTCAAGCCGCTTTGCGTCGCTCTCTTAGTCTTGCAGAGCGTATTGGTGAAATGCCACTTGTCTCTTTCGTCTATGGAAATTTAGGCATATTAGATATACGTACAGGTAATCTGGACGAGGCCGAAGCTGAATTCAGGCGAAGCATTCTGCTTGCAGAACATGTTGATGATCCTGCTTCTGTTAGTCTATGGTATACGTATTTAGCCTCTGCGTTACAAGAGCAAGGTCGTCTTTCGGAGTCTGGTGTGACCTTACTGCGTGCCCTGGTAATTGCTCGGTCAATGCACCTTGCCCCTTACATTGGACTGGCACTGGTTGCTTTAGGTAGTTTACGTATTAATCAGATAATGGCGGCTGATACAAGTAGTGGTGAACCTTCATCTTCTCGTGAAGAAGTAGCACGGACTCTTAAACGGGCTAAGATGACATTGCGACGAGCTCTTTCTCTCGAAGGTCTGGAAGCGGAGACCCGAACCGAGGGAGAATTAGCCATGGCTCGGGTAGATCTGTTAGCAGGTGAGCCAGATCTGGCGCAGCAGCAAGCTTTGCGCATATTAGATGAAGCCCGTAAGATCAATTCAATGTGGCTTATCGCGAGCGCTTTACGATTGTTAGGAAGTATCCAGGTGGCACAAGTTCATATGGAAGAAGCCAGTCAGTATTTCGAACAGGCATTACACACATTCCGTAAATGTGGAATGCGCCTGGAATATGCCCGCACACTGTATGTATATGGTGTCATGCTGATGCAAGGAGATGATCTTGAGGAGCAAGAGCACCATCAAGGTTTGGGCTATCTGCAAGAGGCGCAGAAAATATTTGAGGAATGTAAGGCGGGTTTGGATCTGGAGATGGTGAAGAAGTTGCTGGCGAAGTGTAATCTGGCGGCAACGAAATGATATGCTGGTTGTTGGGGGTGTCGTTCATTAAGGTTAGTTGTCTAGTTGGGTGTAGTCCCTATCCAGATTAGGAATATTTTGTGATCGATTGATCTTCTGCAATGGGAAGGAAGCGATGAAGCAGTTTAACAAAGAACGATGGTTATTCTGCCATGGATGACGCCCCTTCCAGGGTTTAACCCCTACATTAATCGTTATTCATTTTCCCCTGGCTTTTCTTTCCTGGTAGCTCTCCACGAACTGGTGAAAAGGGAAGGAGAACTTGAAAAACTATGCGTCCGTTGGCATGCTTTGAATATGAAAACAAACAAAGAACCAATGAACGCGTCCCTTCAATTTTGCCCCAATG
>DAOTTD010000308.1:0-8651 GCA_034438015.1 Ktedonobacteraceae bacterium
TTGCGCGAGGGCATTCTGGCATTCATTGCCTACTACAATCGTACTTCCAACGGGGCCTTTCGCTGGACCTACAAAGGGCCTTCTCGTTCCTAGACTCCTACGCTATTTCCGCCACGCTGTACTAGCCTGGATCTTCTCCACTACCTGGCGCGCCGTTCCGCGTCTCAGCCGCTGCTGCTCCTGGCGACTTACCGCTCCGATGAGATACATCCCCCGTTGAGAAGTTGGCTCGCGCAGCTCGACCGCGAGCGGTCCGCCCGGCAGATCCAGCTCGTGCCTCTTGCGCGCGACGAGATCGAAAGGATGCTGACGACCATCTTTGAGCAGAGGCATACGGCTATAGAGATGCGCCGCTTTCTGCATGGAGAGCTGCTGGATCTTCTCTATAGCATGACAGAGGGCAACCCCTTTTTCGTCGAGGAGACGCTTGGTTCGCTGATTGCCGCCGATGACATCTTCTATGTGCAGGGGTACTGGAACCACAGGGCGGGAGGTGAGATCTCCATTCCCCTGAGCGTTCAGGACGCGGTACAACGCCGCACAGAACGGTTGAGTGAGGAGGCCAGGCATGTTTTGACCCTGGCAGCCGTCGCCGGGCGGCATTTTGATTTCGTTCTTCTTCAGCAGCTCACCCGCTATGATGAGCGCCAGCTCCTCTTGCTCATGAAAGAACTGGTATCCGCCCAACTCGTTGTTGAGGAATCCGCCGACCGTTTTGCATTCAGGCATGCGCTGACGAGGCAGGCCATTTACAAACAGTTGCTCATGCGTGAGCGTTGTATGCTCCATCAGACCGTCGGCGAGACGATAGAGCCACAATCACCTGACATACGCGATGTGCGCCTGGAAGACCTGGCGTATCATTTCTATCAGGCTAAGGTCTGGCACAAAGTGGTAGACTACGCACAACGCGCGGGCGAAAAGGCGCTACAGTTGTACTCGCACCGCGCAGCCATTGATTATTTTACCTGGGTACTGGAGGCGCTCGATCATCTGAACCGCGCTCCCTTGCCTGCGCTCTACCGAGTACGTGGACAGGCATATGAGACACTGGGCGAGTTTGAGCAGGCACAGGGCGATTATAGCAGCGCATTGAACGCAGCTCGTACGCTTCAGGATAGCGCAGCGCAATGGCAGAGTATGATCGACCTCGGTTTTTTGTGGGCGGGACGTGATTATGTGCAGGCAGAAGTATGGTTTCGTGAGGCATTAGCCCTGGCGCAGGCTCTCGATGATCCAATGCTGCACGCTCATAGCCTCAACCGCATCGGGAACTGGTATCTGAACGTGGAGCAGCCACACGAAGCGCTGCGCTATCACCGGGAGGCGCTCACTATTTTTAAGCGGCTCCAGAATTCACAGGGGATTGCCCAGACGGTGGACCTGCTGGGTATGGTGAGCTACCTGGGCGGCGATTTACTACAGGGGACGGCGTACTATCAGCAGGCGATCGCGCGCTTTCGTGAGCTTGGCGATCAGCAGGGACTGACATCGAGCCTGGCAACCCTGGCACTGCGCGGCCCGACCTATCAGACGGATGCGCTGAGCGCGGCGGCGAGTTTGACCGAAGCCGGCCAGGATGCCGAACAGGCTCTACGCATTGCGCGTGAGATCGGGCAGCGTTCGGCTGAGGCGTACGCGCTCTTCCAGTTGGCGCTCTGCCTGGGGTCGCAGGGAGAGTACGGGCGGGCGCTGGCAACCGTGCAGCAGAGCCTGGATATTGCCGAAGAGATCGAGCATCGCCAATGGCAGACGGCGGCTCACACCGTTCTCGGGGGCATATATAGCGGCCTGCTCGCATACACGCAGGCGCGCGTGCACTTCGAGCAAGCGTTGGTGCTGGCACGCGAGATCGGCTCGTCGTTCTGGACGCGTATCGCCGCCGGATATCTCGCCTCCGCAGCCGTCCAAGTGCACGACCTCGCTCTGGCGCAGGAGACCCTGTACGCCGTACTCAGTCCCGACATGTCCGCTGAAACCATGGCGCAGCGCATGCTCTGGTGCGCCGCCGCCGAACTCGCGCTCGCGCAGAAAGATCCAGACCATGCATTAGAGATCGCCGACCGGTTAATCGCAACCGCTATGCAAGGCATTGAAGGAAAGAGCGGCCTCCGTGTCCTGAAGCTGCGCGGCGAGATACTGGCCCTGTTGCAGCGGGCAGGCGAGGCCGAAGCTGCGTTCCTGGCGGCACGTGAGATCGCCACGGTGCAGGGGGCGCGACCAATGCAATGGCGCATCTGTATCGCGCTCGCTAATCTCTATCAGGCCCAGGGAAGGAGCGCAGAGGCCGAGCAGGCGTTTGCGCTAGCCCGAACGCTGATCGAGGAACTCGCCGCAACTGTCACAGATGAGCGCGACCACTTTCTGCAAGCTGCGACGGCTCTGTTACCCCATGTCACGCCCAGGCGTGCGGCCAGAGAAGCGTCTGGCGGATTAACCGCGCGCGAGTGCGAGGTTGCGGTCCAGATCGCGCAGGGAAAATTCAATCGCGAGATCGCCGCCGCCCTGGTGCTGAGCGAACGGACCATCGAGACCCACGTAAGCAATATCATGTTCAAATTGGGCTTCACCTCGCGCAGGCAGATCGCGGCGTGGGCGGTCGAAAAGGGCCTGACCGCGAATCGTTAACCAAACCGTAGGGGCGTGGTTCACAAGCCCGCATTGGCGTCAAGATAAGAATGGATGAGTGTGTGGCCGCGCCATCACGTTTTTTCATCTCCTCAACTTGACGCCAATGGGGCTCGCCTTGCGCGGGCTCCTACGCAAAATCTCCGTGCTGCTTACGCGAAATCTCCGTACTCGTCCACGATGGCAGAACAGCATAAACTGGCTACAATGAGAACATCAGCCAGAGACAATCTGAACTGGCAATATACTTCAAGTGAAAGAAGAGAGGAACGAACATGGCAACAATGCAGACAAAGAGCTTGAGTGCACCCGATGAGGTGAGGACGCTGCCCAAAACCAACATTGAAGTGATCACCTTTGGCGAGCTGTCACTGATGAAGCTGACCTTCCAGCCCGGATGGCGCTGGTCTGAACACGTGAAGCCCACCGCCGGGACGGAGAGCTGCGAGGTGCCGCACTTCAACTATGGCTTATCTGGGCGGCTGCACGTGCGCATGGACGATGGCACGGAGACCGAGATAGGTCCGGGCGATGCCCAGCTTCTCCCACCGGGGCACGACGCGTGGGTCGTCGGCGACGAACCATATGTCGGGCTGGACTTCCAGGGTGGTCATCTCTACGGCAAGTAAGCAGAACAGACGCAATGCGCAGAAGGAAGAGATACACATGGAAAGCACACTGAAGTTGATGGCGATCCTGGCCCATCCCGACGATGAATCGCTCGGCAATGGCGGCATGCTGGCGAAGTACGCCGCAGAGGGGATCGAGATACATCTCCTGGTCGCGACACGCGGCGAGCATGGCTGGTTCGGCAAAGAGAGCGAGTATCCAGGGCTAGAGGCTCTGGGGGCGGTGCGCGAGGCCGAGGTACGTGCCGCCGCTGCTGTCCTCGGTCTGCACAGCGTCCAGTTTCTGAACTATATAGATGGGGAACTGGATGCAGCTCATCCCGCCGAGATCACCGCGAAGATCGTTGGACACCTGCGGCGCGTCAGGCCCGACGTGGTAGTCACCTTCGGGCCGTATGGAGGATACGGGCACCCCGATCATATTGCGATCTCGCAGTTCACCCCGGCGGCAATCGTCGAGGCGGCCAATCCGAACTCACTGTACTCTCGTGACCTGGCTGCGCACAGCGTATCAAAGTTGTATTATATGGCTGAGACTGAAGAAGTGTTTGCCGTCTATCAATCCGTCTTCGGCAACCTGGTCATGACGATCGATGGCACAAGGCGTGGAGCAGTTACCTGGCCCGGCTGGTCGGTCACAGCCAGGATCGATACCTGGAAGTACTGGCGTACTGTCGTTCGTGCAATCGCCTGTCATCAGACACAGGTGCCCGCCTATCATGTACTCGAGCAGCTCTCGCAGGAGCAGCGCGCAATGCTGTGGGGCACCCAGAGCTATTATCGCGTCTTTAGCCTCGTCAATGGGGGCCGGCAGGTAGAAGAGGACCTGTTCGCTGGATTACGATAGGGGAAGAGCATATGCGAGTCAGAGAATACCTCGTCCTTTTTGCCCTGGCGGCACTCTGGGGTGCATCATTTCTCTTCATCCGCGTCGCCGTCGCTGAGCTTTCACCGCTGGTCCTGGTCGGTGCGCGCTTCGTTGTCGCGACGCTCGGATTGCTGCTCGTCGTCCCATTTCAACCGGCGATCGTAAAAGGCTGGCGCAGGCATCTATGGGGCTTCTTCGTGGTGGCTATCTTCAATGCCATCATTCCCTACCTGGCGATCAGTTGGGGAGAGCAATATGTGCCATCTGGTATAGCCGCTATTCTGGCGGCGACGATCCCACTGGCGACGGTGATCATATCGCAGTGGTGGCCGGGTGGCGAGCGCATTACATGGGAACGCCTGGCAGGTGTCGCTCTTGGCTTGCTCGGTGTCGTGATCGTGATTGGTCCTACCACGCTGTTTACTGGCGCGCTCTATCTATTGGGTGCAGGTGCAATTCTGCTGGGTGCGGTCAGTTATGCCTTCGGAGGACTCTTTGCGCATCGTATGCTGGCAGGTCTCCCGTCGATCCTGCCTGCTCTTGGGCAGACGGCGATGGGCGCGTGTATTCTTGGTCCCATCGCTGGCATTGCGCTCGTGGTGGATCCACCGCTGCATATCCCGTCAATGGCTGTTATTGCCTCCGTGCTTGCTCTGGCATTGGGAGGAACAACGCTTGCGTACATCTGTTTCTACTGGCTCATCGCTCGCGTAGGGCCAACGCGTACTGTGATCGTCACCTACCTGCTTCCCTGTATGGCCCTGATCTATGGAGCGTTCCTGCTTCACGAAACGGTGGGCATCAATGCGTTGGCAGGTCTGGTATTCATCTTATTGGGTATCTT
Organism: Ktedonobacteraceae bacterium; assembly: GCA_034438015.1. Taxonomy (GTDB): domain Bacteria; phylum Chloroflexota; class Ktedonobacteria; order Ktedonobacterales; family Ktedonobacteraceae; genus JACDAE01. Next base: position 4,970 of record DAOTTD010000308.1, read on the forward strand.
TCTCATCGGGAAAAGAACCGCGTCGTCCGCTCAAAATCATACGGGGCAAACCACCCATGAGCAGGCCATAGCACAAGAAAGGAAAATCTCATGAACGCGAAGGACATCTTAAAATACGGACAACTCACCGTGCTCCAGACCATCGATAAATTTCCTGAAACCGCGTGGGAGACGCCGGGCGCGTGTGGCGTCTGGTCGGTCAAAGACATCATCGCCCATCTCACCTCCTTCGAGCAGGTACTGATCGACATTCTGGCAACCTTTATGAACGCCGGATCTACTCCGGTTCTGGACAGGTATATTGAGCCGGGAGGACAATTCAACGATAGCGAAGTGGATAGACGTAAAGCAAAAACGATACAGGATGTCCTGGCAGAGTTCAATGATGTGCATGCCCGAACGCTGTCAATGATCGCCGAGATTCCCGCTGACACGCTGCGCCAGAACGGAACACTCCCCTGGTATGGGATGGAGTATGCCCTGGATGACCTTATCGTCTATATGTACTATGGACACAAACGTGAGCATAGCGCCCAGATAGCCGCGTTCCGGGATCACCTGGAGCGCCTTCATTGAGTAGGGGCGCGGTTCACCAGCCCGCCGCGGTTCACAAGCCCGTGGCCCTCCACAGGCCGGCGCGCGGGCTGGTGAACCGCACCTCTACAGCGGTCGATGGATGAGATCTCTTCGTGCAGAAAAATGAAATGCACCTATGGGAATACTGCCATCGCTCATTCTTCCATTAATCAGCAGTAGAGACGGGACCCCACTGCGCCTGCGCGCGATCGCGCTTCAGCTCAAATAGATTCGGCTGCCTCAGCGCCCACGCCGTATAATCCCACAGCTCGATGGCCTCTTCCCCGTGCGGCACCGTGTTGATGATCGGTCCGTAGAAGCCCACGTTTGAGCCTTCAATAGCGATCGTCGGCACACCAAAGGCATGGTAGAGCCTGACCGCTTCTTGATGATCGTTCACTACATCCTGGATTGTGCTCTCATCGCTCAGGGCGGCCTCTACAAATGCCTTACCGAGTCCGGCCCGTTCCGCGCAGGCCTCGACGCCCGCCTGCTCCCGGATGCTCTCTTTGCGGCCATGTTGGGCGTCTCCCAATGCTACATAGAGCTTCTCGACTGCCTCGTTGCCCTTTTGCCGCCGCGCCAGTGCAAGCGTGCGCAGGGCGGTCCAGCCATTGCTGACGTAATCAGGCTCGATCCCCGCCTTGCGGTTCACAAGCTCAAGACTAAAGAAGCGCCACTGGATATCAATTGGGCGCGTCTGCCTTACCTCGCGTATCCATAGCGCGGTGCGCCAGGCAAGCGGGCAGAGCGGATCGAAGTGGAAATGAATGCGAACAAGCGTTGTTGCCTCTTTGATACTCATGAGACGATCTTCCCTCTCATATTTTCCGTTGACTGTTATCTCTAAACTTCACTTTTGGAAGTGCTACGAGTAGCATACGTTGTGTCAAGTGAGCATGTCAAGCGCAACTGTGCACGCCTCGCCGCAACATACTGGCCTTCGCCACTTTTGATGATTTTGATCATGATCATTGAGGCCAGGAGGATATTGATATCCACACAAATCGATCAATGAAGGAGATATAAACAACAACCTGATCGCAGCAGAAACCATTTGCCAAAGCCCGTGGATCGGCCTGTGGGGCGCGGCGGGCTTGTGAATCGCGCCCCTACACTGGTTGATTGTTGGGAAAGTACGCGCGTGCTTTCCCGACGGTTTTATTGAACAGGCTTGCGCTAACTGGCGCTGCTAGCTTTTGACGCAGGAAGGGACGCTGTAGTCTCTCCCAGGCCAAGACCTCTGGCGATGTGCGTACCCAGATCGGGGTCTACCTGGTGCCAGAGTTTGAGCGCGCGCTCCTGAATCGGGCGCTCGACATCCTTACCCATATGGTCCACGATATTATTCGCCAGGTGTTCCCGGTCCATCGCGGAAAGGACATGGCGGTAGAGATTTCCCGGTTGCACGAAATCGTTGTCCTCCGCGTGCGGGACATAGGCGCTGCGCATGATCTCTCCGCTCGCAAACCAGCCAGGATCTGCATAGTGCTCTGGATCGGCCTTTGGGCCGCCGTAACTATTGGGCGCGTAGACGGGCTGGTTGCCGTTATGCCGGTAGCGCATTGCTCCATCCTTATTGTAGCTGTGCACCTCGGCCAGCGGCTGGTTGACTGGAAGCTGCAGATAGTTTGTGCCAATGCGATGCCGGTGCGTGTCCGGGTAACTAAACAGGCGCCCCAGCAGCATTTTGTCGGGGCTAGGACCGATGCCCGGCACCATGTTTGCTGGTTCGAAGGATGCCTGCTCGATCTGAGCAAAGAAGTTCTCAGGATTGCGGTCCAGCACCATGCGCCCGACAGTAATGGGCGCATAATCGCTGTGCGGCCAGACCTTTGTGAGGTCGAATGGATTGAAGCGGTAGTGCGCCGCATCCTCAAATGGCATGATCTGCATCTCTAGCCGCCAGACCGGGTAATCCTTCTTATTTATGGACTCCCGCAGGTCACGACGATGGTAGTCAGGATCTTCTGCCGTCATCGCCTTTGCCTCGGCGTCGGTGAAGTTCTCGATGCCCTGCTCCGTCTTGAAGTGGTACTTCACCCAGAAGCGCTCCCCAGCGGCATTGATCCACATGAAGGTGTGGCTGCTATAGCCATTCATGTGGCGATAAGTGCGCGGCGTTCCGCGATCCGACATCAAGAATGTTACCTGGTGAATGGACTCGGGCGAAAGGGACCAGAAATCCCACTGGGCGTTGTTGCTGCGCATATCCGTGTCGGGTAGGCGCTTCTGTGAGTGGATGAAATCCTGGAACTTGGAGGGATCGCGCACAAAGAAGATCGGTGTGTTGTTACCGACCAGATCGTAGTTGCCCTCTTCAGTGTAGAATTTGAGGGCGAAGCCACGTGGGTCGCGTACCGTATCCGCCGATCCCAGTTCACCTGCTACTGTCGAGAAACGGGCCAGGACCTGCGTACGCTTGCCGACTTTGCTGAGAAACGCGGCCTTTGTCCACCGGGTCACATCCTCAGTCACTTCGAAGTAGCCGAACGCACCGCTGCCCTTCGCGTGGACAACCCGTTCCGGTACGCGCTCGCGGTTGAACTGCGCCATTTTCTGAATGAGATAGTGATCTTGTAGCAGTAATGGTCCATTAGCTCCTACAGAGAGTGAATATTCATCGCTCGGGGCGGGGATACCCGCGTCCGTCGTCGTGAGAGGTGGTCGTCGTTCGTCCATAATTTCCTCCTTGGAAATAGTGATTTACCTTACCGTAGCGTTGCTATACTGCAGGTTCTATCTGTTTTTGATTGGAAAGCGCTCTATCTAAGGATACGCTAAAGCGTTACTCTCCTATGGTACCCAGTATACTCAGATGGCCGCAAACAGGACAGTAGTTCTGGCAGAGGCAATCGTGGCTTTTGACCTATATTGTATGCCCTGTTCCTGATTGTCATCCTCTTTGCCCTTCCCAAAGGACAACTGACCGGCGTTGGCAGCTTCCTCAACGCGTATCAGGCCGTCAATGCAGTGCTGCCTGCGACAATTGCCAGGGTGTTGGGCTGGCTAGTGGCACTGGGGCTGGTGGTCGCGTATGCTTCCAGTGGAGGGACCTGGCTGATGGGTGCAGACCGAACCTATGCGGTGAGTGCACTTGACCGCA
>DAOTTD010000309.1:0-11285 GCA_034438015.1 Ktedonobacteraceae bacterium
TACGGCTGTCTGCTGCCCATCTAGCAGGTTGGGAATTGCGCCCAACGTCAAAAAGTTAGTTATCAGGGGTATTCTTCCCTGCCGCTTATCCCCGGTGTTATCACCGTTTCGAGCGAACGAATCGCACCTTCCAAAGTACTTCGAGATATTCTGCACCTCGAGTAGGGGAACAGGGGTCTTGCCTGTAAGTGTTGTACTCATTTGCGCGTCTCCATGGCTAGTTTGCGAACATAGTTGTTGAGCAGGACCGCGAGCAGCAGGATGAGGCCAATGAATGCCTTGTACCAGTTAGCATCAACGCCCGCGAAGACGATGCCTTCCTCCACGATGCCGAAGGCCAGTGCTCCAAACATGGCTCCGATGGCCGATCCATAGCCGCCCGTGAGCAGCACGCCTCCGATGACCGCTGAGACGATGGCCAGAAACTCGTTGCCCTGGCCGCGCAGAACGTCGGCGTTGCCAAAGGTGACCGCTTCGATCACGGCCAGCAAGCAGGAGCAAACGGCGGTGCCGACGAACAGAAGGACCTTGACCTGTATCACCGGGACGCCGACGTTACGCGCCGCGTTGGAATCGCCGCCGACGCCGAAGATCCAGTTGCCAAAGGGCGTGCCCAGCAGCAGCCAGGTCGCGACCGCTACCAGCGCCAGGGCCCAGATGATCTCGATAGGGAAGCCCCGACCACCGATATTGATGGTACTGGCGAAGACTGATTGGGCCGAGCTATACCCCGATACCTGGGCGAGACCACCTACCTCGGTGAGTCCGCTAGTGATGAGGGAGGTGAGGCCCGTTGTTGTACCAAGCAGAATATAGGCGGTGCCCAGCGTGATAATGAAGGATGGCAGGCCGGTGCGTATGACCAGGTACCCGTTCAATATGCCGATCAATATCGCCAAGATGAAGGCTGCGATAATCGCTAACCAGATGTTCCATCCAAATTGCGTGCATAAGACGGCGATAAGCATGCCACAGGCACCAACCGTCGAACCGACCGAGAGATCGAATTCGCCTCCGATCATGAGTAGGGCGACGGGCACGGCCTGAATCGTCAACTCAGCCGCGACGCTGAGATAGCTTGCTGTGCCACGTAAGGTAAGAAAGCCACTGTTGCCTGCGACGATGGCGAAGAAGATCCAGACGGCGATCGATCCGGCAATGGCTCCCGTTTCTGGGCGAATCAGGAGCCGCCGCAGTGGGTTGACACGTAACATACGCTCACTGGCCTGGCCAGGAGTTCCTTGGGTGACGGTCATTTTTCCCTCCTTTTGAGTAGGGGTCGGCCTTGCCTCCATCCGGGTGCCTGCTTTGCGGCGCCTTCTCTCTCTGACACATTTTTGTCAATCATGCGATCGGGGTAGGGACCAGTTTGCAGCGCATCTGGATTTATCACTTCCTATGCGTTCCTCATCATCTCTTTCCCCGAACGGGTGGGAAATCGATAAATCGCGGACGCGCTGCAAACTGGTCCCTACCACAAAAAATTTATCTTCCGAAATGTGTCAGGGAGACAATTGCTGGCAGGCCGGATGGGGGCAAGCTTTATCCCTATTAGCGCGTCCCTTGCGCCGTCAACTGGATCACTCTGCTTACGTTGTCCGACGTGACGAAACCAGGACCCGTCATGATCACATCGTTTGCCACAGTGTTGAGGTTCGTGCGGTACAGCGTCAATAAGACGATAGGAAGGTATCCCTGGAGATACTGCTGCTGGTCGATAGCGAAGAGCATCTGACCATTTTTAATCGCTGTCAAAACGTCGGATGACAGGTCGAAGGTTGCCAGCTTGATCGAGCTCGTCTTATTCAGATCCTGCAACGCTTTCAGCGCGGGAGTAGCGCCGGTGGGGCCAAGCGCCAGTATGCCATCAATCGAGGAGTCATGCTGTATCGCGGCCTCGATGGTCTGCTGCGTCTGGGTAGGATTGTTCAGGTTGACTCCTATCTCTTTCACTGTGGCTCCGGCCTGCTTCATGGCCGCCGTGAAGCCCGCGCAGCGCTGCTCAAGGGCGGCGTTGCCGACTTCCTGGTTGATGCAGAGGGCGTGCTTGACGCTGGCTGCCGCCATCTTCTGACCACCGGCAAGACCAGCCTGGTACTCGGTCTGCCCGACGTGCACCAGGACTCCCAGGCTCTTGGCGGCATCGGCACCCGAGTTGATCGAGATGACTGGGATACCAGCGGCGACGGCGGCTTTGATCGAGGGACCCAGGGCGGTGGGATCGGGGATCGAGACGACCAGTCCAGCCGGATGGGCCGCTACTGCGCTGTCGATGAGGTGAGACATGGCGACCATGTCGAAGGTGGCGGGAGCTTCGTAGATCGCCTGTACGCCCATATCCCTGGCTGCCTGATCGACACCCTTCTTAACGACCGACCAGAATGGGTCCGAGGCCTGACCGTGGGTGATGACGTAGAACTTGAGGCTCGCGCGCGCTATTTGACGAACTGCTGGTGCTAGACGACTGACTGTTTGATGCTCCACCGCAGGCGGCAAGGAAGAAAGGCAGAAGTATTGCCAGGACAAAAAACTTTTTGAAGTGTCGGTGCATCGTACCCTCCTTTGGTTACGGTTGAGATATACTGACGTTGTAATGAATGATGCTCCTTATGCGGCTGCAAACGCTGTCTACACAGCTAGCTGCGCTCATGCAGCCGCAATGAATGACGCTCCCTATTCGGCTGCAAACGCTGTCTACACAGCTAGCTGCGCTCATGCAGCCGCAATGAATGACGCTTCACGGAATGGCTCATGATGATGCCAGAAATATGAGCCGCTTTCTGACGATCGACTTACTTTTTGATGGTTAGCCCTCCTTACTGCTGTTTACAAATGTTGTAGCTCATCAATACGGACAATGCTGTTCGTCTGGTAGGCCCGCGTTGCCAGTGTGCGTGCGTAGAGCTGTCCCATGCGGCCAAGGCCGATCACACCCAGTTTGAGTCGTGCCGTCATGCCTGCGTTTCTCCCTCCCGGCTTAACTTCGTGGCGCGGTGCTGGCGCGCAGCTTGAGCGTTGGTGCTAGTGTATGGTTTTCTACAGGCCGCTCGTCTAATAAATGTAGCAACATCTCCATTGCCGCCTTCCCCAGGCCGACCTTCGGCTGGTGGATCGTCGTCAGCGGCGGGAAGACATAATCAGCCATGGTAATATCGTCAAAGCCTATTATGCTTAGCTCCTCTGGTACAGCGATGCCTCGTTCACGGCAGGCTAAAAGGGCGCCTATGGCTAACATGTCGTTGTAACAAAGAACGGCTGTTACGCCGGCGGCAAGCAGGCGTGGCAGCAGCGTCTGTCCACTGCGCACATCCTCCTCTGGTAAGGCATCCGTCTCAGGCGCGATCACCACCCAGTCGTCGCGACCGGCGATACCCAGCGCCATTAATGCGTCTCTGTAACCCGCGAAGCGATCGCGATTCGAGCGCGGGCGACTCTCAGTCCCTAAATACCCGATCATAGAGTGACCCAGTCGCACCAGATGCTCGACCGCGAGCCGTGTCCCCTCGCGATCGTCTACCGCAACCCAGTGGAGCAACGGATTATACGACTCCGCCTGGCTGTTAATCAGTACGATCGGGACACGCGTGCGGCCTAACCGCTCTTTATAGTTGCTACTGATGCGCGATGAAGAGATCAGGATGCCATCGACGCGCCGCTGGTGGAAGCTGTCGATGATCGCCGTTTCCTGCCGTGAATCGTTGTGCGACGCGCTAAGAAATACGCTGAAGTCGGCTACGCGAGCGACCTCTTCAACGCCCTTGACGACATCGCCGAAGAACGGGTCGGCAATAGATGTGATCACCAGGCCGATAGTGTGCGTCCGACGCATCTGCAGGCTGCGCGCGACGGCGTTGGGCGTGTAGCCCATCTGCTGCGCCAGTTGCTGAATGCGCTCACGAACATCGACGCTGATGAGCGTGCTCCCGTGCAGGGCCCGCGAGACGGTGGAGTGCGAGACTCCCGCCGCGCGCGCAATATCTTCGATGGAGATCTCTTGCTGGCGCAATGAATCCACCTGCTTCCGTTCGCTCGACGATCTGTATATAGAGGTAATCAATTCATGCACACGTGTGCATAAAAGGACAATAAAATATCCGGTTGATATATGCACACGTGTGCATAAAAGACAACTGGAGTAAGAAAGATACGAATCGTTGGAAGAACTGTGGAAAGTATACCCATTCTGGAGCGCTCTGCCCATATAGAAAAGCAGGAACGGCGTCTGTACTGCGTGCCACTTCTGCCCGAGCCAGCTACTCTCCAACAAGGCCGGATGAAAATGGACGACGAAGAGCAGCGTCTCCTCCTCGTCGCTATACGTTCTGTGCGGTATGAGATCATTGATGACGTAGACCTGGCCCGGCACATAGGGGTACACGCGCTCGCCCATCACCATAATACCCGTTCCCTGAAGTACACACCCGATCTCATACGTATCGTGCCAGTGGGGAGGATCAAGCTGTGTAGCGGTGATAACTGAGTTGACGATAGCGAATATCTCGCCCTGAGCGATGAGCTGTCCGCAGCTCAGGCTCGTATCAAATATGGGCGTAAGAGTGCGCCAGGCATCACTTGTTACCATCACTTTCTCCATCGAGAGTTATGGTGACATCTTCGTCGCAGTCGACGGGAACGAAGAGAATGCAACCTGATCATAAAATAGCGGCTCAATCATATTCGATTGACTGTATGAGGTAACTATAACATTCTGTCGGAGGAGCGTCAAGGTTAATATGGCTGAGAAGAAGTAGACATTGCTTTTGCTATCAGAAGCTTATGTAGTGAAGCTGCAAGAAACCTTTTATCCCCTGCTATCGTGTTGTTCTCTGAGTGTATTTTTTTGAATCCTCTAAAGAAAGTGGAGAATTTTCATGGCGCAAAACTTCCCTTTCTCGCCTGCTCAGGAACCTCTACGCCGCGGACGGAGCTGGCTGCGTGTGTTCTTCGTCGGCCTGCTGCTCTTTATCGCCACGACGCTGGTGATGTTTTTGACCGCGAATCCCAACCTGTACCCGACCGTTATCATGATCGGCAATTTTCTGGTGCCGATCGTCTTTGTCGCGTTCCTCTACGATCACCGGCACTTCAGTGCATTGACACCTACGACTATAGGGGTCAGCTTCTGTGTCGGTGGTGTGCTGGGTGTCATTGGAGCCTCCATCTTCGAATCCCTGCTGGTTCCTATACCGACCAGCCCTGGTCAAGGACTTTCATTGAGCAGTGGATTGCTGGTGGGCTTAATTGAGGAGGGGTGCAAGATAGTAGCGGTGATACTTCTCGCCCGGCGCATGTCTCATACTTCGGAGATGGACGGATTGCTGCTGGGTGGTGCTGTTGGCATGGGCTTTGCTGCCCTGGAGAGCACTGGCTATGCCTTTACGGCCTTTCTCACCAGCGGCGGTCATGTGAGCGTCTCCATTATTGAGACAATTATCCGTGGCCTGTTCGCACCATTTGGTCATGGCGTGTGGACGGCTATACTGGGGGCTGTACTTTTTCGAGAGAGTGAGCCACGCCGCTTTCGTATCACCGGCGCCGTGATACTGACGTATCTCCTCGTCTCTGTATTGCATGGCCTCTGGGATGGCTTTCCGTACTCAATATACTTCATCGTTCCGCCCGGCATTCCTGTCTCCGTAACGTCGCTGGTCCTCGGTATTGTTGGTATTGTCGGACTCGTATTTCTCTACAGGCGCTCGCTTGCTCAGCAGCGACAACTGATGGCCTCTGGTTCCTCATAACAGAGAGCCGGAGAATGAGAAATTCTCCGGCTCTCTATTTTGGATGACATGCTCTCACTAACAGGATCTGTAGAAGGTGTTACTGTCTTTGAGCTCCATCGCGTACGTAAGCGCCTGCGCTCACATAGGCATCGTCGCCTGCCTGCGTGGCCTGGTGTGACTGGTGCCATCTATGGCTCCATGTCTGTACAGGTAAAAATGAAGAATCATTCCGCTGCTGATAAAGACTAAAAGTGCTAAGAACGTAAGGAGGGCGATCATAAAACACCGTCCTTTCTGGGATAAAAATGCACGCCCGCTTGTGCTAAGGCGTACTCCTCACTTCCGTGTATGCATAAGGATAGACGTCACTCTGGACACATTATCAAAAGTGGATCTCGATATCGTTGTACACACGAGGAAAAATGCTTCATCACGGAAGCTCGATGCAGCCAGAATTGCGGCCTATCCATTTATAATAACGAAATAGGATGCGTTTTAATTTCACTTTTAAGGATAATCAGGAGTAGAGAACGTGCGTGTCCTCTACCCATTGCTTAAATCAGTCCGCTGATCCTGAAAAAGTTCTCGATCAGCGTGCGGGCGTGCTGATTGTACGTGGGGAAGAGTTGCGGCACCTCCTGCTCCACCTTGTTATAGGCATCGATTCCGTATGCTTCGATGAACTCAACTTTCAGCGAGGGATCATTGAGCCAGGTGTTAAGCATCTCTTGCGTCAGCTCAATATGGTACTGTAGTCCGTAGGCATGACGTCCATAGCGAAATGCCTGGTTCGAGCCGTCTGTATGCTGCGCCAGTGCCACTGCCCCCTCCGGCAACTCGAAGCAGTCCTCGTGCCATTGGAATGCCTGTTGGTAGCCCGGCAGACCGTGATAGAGTGGATCGTGCGTACCATGCTCCGTAAAGTGTATCTGTAAAAAGCCGATGCGCTCTTTGGGGAGCCGCCTGATGGGGGCATTGAAGGCGTTCGCCAGCAGTTGACCGCCCAGACACATGCCCAGGTATGGTATGCCTTCTCTAATAGCCTTGTGCAGATAGATCTCCTCGTGCACGGTATAGGGATACTTATTTTTGTCGTAGAGATGCTGTGTCCCACCCAGGACGATGAGTGCGTGGTACTCCTCAAGATCAGGGAGCGTATCTGTGCCGACGTGGATATTGTCGTAAGGGATGCTGTGCTCATCGAGCAGGTTCCCCACGTGACCAGCAGGATTCTCATAGAAATGTTGTAATACCAGGACGCGTTTTTTATCTGGCATATTCCCTCCTTCTCACTTGCAATCAGTGATCAACGATAGGATGCTCTTACCTCAGTTTATCCATCATAATATACAACGTCTGGCGCTAAGGAGCCACGAGGAGTCAGGGAGAAACACAAATCGTTAAATTTGCCGTATAATAGCGGTAGACACGGGCCTATTTGCTGAAGCATTCTGAAAGAGGAGGGCTTCGTTCGTAAGAATTTAGTTTTGAAGAAAGGAACTGATATGCAACTAGGACTCATTGGACTTGGCCGTATGGGTGCCTATATGGCCAAGCGCCTTTTAAACGCGGGGCATAACGTCGTTGGCTATGCTCGTCATGCCAGCACTGTGGAGAAGCGCCTGAGTGAGAAATCGATCTCGGCTGGTGCAAGCTCGCTGGCTGATCTGGTAAACCAGCTCGACAAACCGCGCATCGTCTGGCTCATGGTGCCCGCCGCCTCGGTGGATGCGACGCTCGCTGAAGTCGTGCCTCTGCTCTCGCCCGACGATGTGGTCGTCGATGGCGGGAACTCCTACTATCACGACGATATCAGGCGTGCCAAAGCCCTCACTGAGAAAAATATCCACTACGTCGACGCGGGTGTGAGCGGCGGTGTGTGGGGATTGGAGCGCGGCTATTGCCAGATGATCGGCGGCGAGGAAGAGATCGTCAAGCGGCTCGATCCGATCTTCTCGACCCTGGCTCCCGGTGTAGAAGCCGCGTCGCGCACTCCTGGTCGCGAGAAGCTTGGGGGCACGGCGGAGAAGGGCTATCTCCACTGCGGTCCACATGGTGCCGGACATTTTGTCAAGATGGTGCACAATGGCATCGAGTACGGCATCATGGCCGCCTATGCCGAGGGACTGAATATCCTGCGCCACGCCAACATCGGCAAAGGTGAGCAGGCGATCGATGCCGAGACCGCTCCCCTGAGCAATCCCGAGTACTACCAGTACGATCTCAATCTCACCGATGTGACAGAACTGTGGCGCCGTGGCAGCGTCATCGGCTCCTGGCTCCTGGACCTTACCGCCATCTCGCTCCTCCAGAGCCCAACCCTCGAAAGATTCCAGGGCTACGTGGCAGACTCAGGAGAAGGACGCTGGACGATCTCCGCCGCTATCGATGAAGGCATTCCGGCGCATGTGTTGACCGCTGCACTATACGAGCGCTTCAGCTCACGCGGCCAGGCGGATTTTGCCAATAAGGTGTTGTCCGCGATGCGCTTCCAGTTCGGTGGTCACGAGGAGACAACAGAGACAACGTCTTAAGACGGCCATATCCGATCACCCTGAGCGATCCGATCAGGCGTTTCCACGCAGCGCTCAATCGCTTGATCGACATCTTTTCCAGGTCTTTTCGAGCGCGACTCAAGTTCCATCGACTTGAGTCGCGCTCGAATTGTGAGCTATTTGACAGGATTACGTTGAGGTATTCTCTAGTATCGGTGCAAAAGATATGGTACATTATCTTCAAGCGTGTTGATCCTCGTTGTTCATGAGCAAGAAGAGGCTGAAAGAGCAACGGCATGACCAGCAGCGCGAAACACGCGAGGAGGTCTTTATGGCGAATACAAATCCAAAACGTCTCGGTAAGTACGAGTTACAAGAACTGCTGGGTCGTGGGGGGATGGCTGAGGTATGGAAAGGTTTCGATCCACAGTTAAAACGTTACGTTGCTATAAAATTTATGCACGCGAATCTACGGTCTGACCCCGATTTCATGAATCGCTTTTTACGTGAAGGTCAGGCTATTGCCGCTCTACGCCATCCCAATATCGTGCAGGTCTATGACTTCCAGGTCGGCACGTCCCAGGATGAAAACCCCGCAGCCTATATGGTAATGGATTATATAGAGGGGCCAACACTGGCCGATTATATGCGCAGCACTTCTTACGCGCGGAACTTTCCGACCGCCGATGAGATCGTGCAACTGTTTACCTCTATCAGCCTGGCGGTCGACTACGCCCATAGCCAGCGCATGGTACACCGCGATATCAAGCCCGCTAATATATTGCTCGATACACGTAATACGGTGCATAATCCCATGGGCGAACCCGTCTTAACCGACTTCGGGATTGTGAAGATGATGGGAACCTCGACGATCACGGCGACCGGCATGTCCATGGGGACGCCGATCTATATCTCGCCGGAACAGGTGCAGGGACAACCCGACAACGAGAGAAGTGATATCTATTCTCTGGGCGTGATGCTCTATGAGATGTGCACCGGCGAGCCGCCATATCATGGCGATACTCCCTACGCAATAATGGCCCAGCATGTGAATAACACTCCACTCCCTCCCAGCCGGCTCAACCCGCATGTCTCGATGGCTCTGGATGCCGTTATCTTGCGCTGTCTATCCAGAAATCCACAGGCGCGCTTTCCCAGCGCTTCGGCGATGACATTTGCCCTTGCGGAAGCATTCGGCGTGCCTGTTCCCGATCAGATCCGTCACGCCGTCTCGTCTCCTAACACGGATGGGAGATCTGGTGGTAGGGTGGCAAAGCCGTCGTCACAGCCGGGCATCACGCCTAGAGGTCTCCCGCTTTCTGGCATTCCTCGCACAATAGAGGCGTTTTTCCCCTGCATATCAGGTGTCGGAAGATATGGCAAAGATAGCCGCAGACGACAATTTTTTCCCTGATCATACTCTCAATCCCGCTGCCGCTAATGGATTTGATGTCCGGGCTGTGCCGCAAACACCGCGTTTCGCGGGCCCTGTCACGCCCCTACCGCCTACGGATCTGCCCATCGCACCGCTCGTTTCAGCTACGCCACGGCCACAGATATCTTCAAGGAAACGAAGCAAGCGAGCTATCGTTATCGGAAGCATTATGCTGCTGATCGTGTTGCTAGGCGCTGGTATAGGAGCGTATCTCCTGCTGGGCGGCTCCGGGACCTCTTCGACCATCATCGGTACCGCTGCTTTCGTCAGTAGTGGCGTGCTCAATGCCGACGGCACCCCCAGCAGGAATGATGGTATTTTGGTGCACCTCCAGAACGTGCCGCCACCAGCTCCGGGCAACCAGTACTACGCATGGCTGCAGGACAACCAGGTCGAAACGGTTTCAACATATCTCGGCGTTTTAAAGGTCAATCAGGGTGTCGCGACGCTTTCATATACCGATAGTCAGCATCGCGACCTGCTCGCTTCCATGGGCAACTTCCTGGTGACTGAGGAGCCTGCCAACGTGGTGCCGGATAATCCATCGCTCGATAAGACTAAGTGGCGCTACTCTGCCTCACTTTCTCAGACTCCTTCGCCGGTGGACCACTTCAGCTACCTCGATCATGTGCGTCACTTATTGACCGGTGAGGCGGCGCTTGATAACCTGGGTTTAAGGGGTGGCGTCGACTACTGGCTCCAGAGCAACGTTCAGGAGATGCAGAAAAATGCTAAGGAGGTGCGTGATCATAACAATCCGGCGGAGGTCCGGCAGTTGCTCGTCGACGTCATCTACTACCTGGACGGAAAATGCGCCCCGCAGGAGTTAAAGAATGCGGGTGTGACGCTGGGTCCTGAGAATACGGGCATCGCCCACGCGGCCACCGTCTCCTTGCTGGATTGTGCTCTTCTGCAAAATCCTCCGGCGCACCTGACGCATGTCGGGACCCATCTCAAGGGGATCGCGTATGCTCCTGGTGTGACTCCGCAGCAACAGAGCCGCGCGGTTCAGATCAACAGTGATCTCAACAACGTAAAAGCCTGGCTGCTGCAGGTCCGTAGCGATGCGTTGAAGCTCGTCGCCATGAACGATACGCAACTGATGCAGGCGCAGAATCTGCGTAATGACATGGCGACGCAGGCCGAATATGTTGTGGGTGGTCGCGTTGATCCAGCGACCCAGGCCCTTGAGCCGGGCGTCGACGAGATCTGTGACAGCATCACATTGCTAGCCAGCTTTGAGGTAACGGCTTACAAAGCGTAGAGACAGAGAATGGACTTATTGTCGACATTTACGAAGAGATGTCAGCTCTTTACTGATCGGTCGCTTCTTCCATCTATTGCAAAGAAGGAAACCGCTGCAAGGAAGGCTCTCCTTGCAGCGGTCTCCTGCGTTACAAGCAGCGTAACGTATGCGCTGCTGGCGAGAACTACTTCGTCGGCGCGCTCGCGCAATCGTACAGGTTCCCGCTCTGTTGACCGGAGCCTCTGCCGGTACCTCCCGTGCTAGTACAGCGTGGCGGAAATAGCGTAGGAGTCTAGGAACGAGAAGGCCCTTTGTAGGTCCAGCGAAAGGCCCCGTTGGAAGTACGATTGTAGTAGGCAATGAATGCCAGAATGCCCTCGCGCAAG
>DAOTTD010000310.1:0-12112 GCA_034438015.1 Ktedonobacteraceae bacterium
AAGGAGTGCGTCGGTATCGACAGCAGTCTCCGGCCATGGCTCTGGGGCTGACGGACCATCTCTGGTCGTTCCTGGAAGTGTTGACCTCCCGTGTTCCTACCACCTCTTAACAGGGTCACTACCGAAATTTGGGCAGTACCGGTTTTTTCAGCGTCGTATTTTTCTGTAGGAAGGTCTTATTATGTCTCATAAAATCACCAGCGACGATCTCTGGTCTCTGAAGGCGCTGGGCGATATCGCGCTCTCTCCCGATGGCCGCCGCGTTGCCTTTATGACGCAATCCTCTGACAAGGAGAAGGATAGCAACCGCAGTGCCATCTCGTTGCTGCACCTGGACGAGCACGGGCGCGCGCTGGGCGAACCACGGCAACTGACCGGCGGGATAAAAAGCGATAGCTCTCCTGTGTGGGCGCCCGATAGCCGTCGCCTGCTCTTCCTATCTAATCGCGAGGGAGATAGCAGCCAGCTCTGGTTGATCGACACTGATGGTGGTGAGGCGCACTGCCTGACGAACCTGTTGTACGGCGTGAGAGAGGCCGCCTGGTCGCCAGATGGTCGCTGGATTGCCTTTACCGCCTCTGCCGACCCGACCGACGAGGATGATGTACTGCTGGGACGCAAACAGCTCGATGATGCAGCTAAGAAGAAGTTGGAGCAGGATGAACGCACGCGCCTGCGTAAAGTGACCACGACGACGTATCGGCTGGATGGGCGCGGCCTCTTCGAGCGCTTCAGTCAGCTCTTCGTGATGCCGGCTCCTACCAGCGCTGAGAACGTCGAGCCCGCCACAATTCGTCGCCTCACCTCCGATGGGATCGATTATCAGCAGCCATCCTGGACGCCCGATAGCACGGAGATCGGCGTGCTGTGCAATCGCAACGAGGACCGCGATCGCACCTTTGTATCCGATCTGTGGACCATCAATCCCGAGACGGGCGAGGAGCGGCGCCTGACCGATAGCACGTTATCGGTACTCTGTTATTCATGGGCACCCGACGGACAGTCGGTGATGGTCGTGGGCGAGAAGGATGCCATCACATATGGGCTGCACACGGTCCGGCTTTACCTGGTGACGCGCCGGGGGAATGTCGGGGACAATACGCTGGAACTGACGCCGGACCTGGACAATGGGACGTGTCCGCTGGCAAGCACGCTATTCGGCGCGGTTGGTCCCTATCGTCCGCAGTGGAGCAGCGATGGACAGCAGATCTATTTCCTGGTGACGGAGCATGGCTGTGTCAATGTCTATCGCATGGATGTCGTCTGGCGGCGGCTTGAGCGTCTGACGAGCGAGTCCGTTACGTACTTCCTGGCGCTGCTGCCCGATGATTATACGCTACTGTTGGCGCAGGAGGAGTCCGATCATCCCTGGGAACTGTACCGGCTGGTCGAGAACGGCGGACGGGAGCGCCTGACCCATCTCTACGACGAGCTTGTCGCGGAGATCGCCTGGGCGAAGACGGAGCGGATACGTTACCAGGGAGCAAACGGCGATGAGATCGAGGGCTGGCTGGTTCATCCCCTCGGCGAGCGCGAGGGTGTGCGCTATCCCCTGATCGTACGCATTCACGGCGGTCCGAACTCCTCATACGGTATCGGCATCAATCCTTTCAATCACTACTTTGCCGCGCAGGGCTTCGCAATCTTCTATTGTAATCCGCATGGCAGCACCGGCTACGGTCACGAGTTCATGAGCGAGGTGGTCGGCGACTGGGGTGGCTGGGACTATCAGGATATTATGCTTGGGGTCGATGAGTGCATTGCCCGTGGCATCGCCGATCCCGAACGCCTGGTCGTGACCGGCTACAGCTACGGCGGCTACATGTCGATGTTCATCATCGGGCAGACCGGTCGCTTCAAGGCCGCGGTGCCGATGGCGGGCATTGCGAACATGGTCAGTTTCATAGGTACCTCCGATATTGGCGTATGGCAGGCGGCGCAGTCGAAGGGCTATCCCTGGGAGCCGGAGCGGGCCGACTACTATCGCGAGCGCTCTCCGTTGACGCACGCCTCAAGTGTCACCACGCCTACCCTCTTCCTGCATCCCGAGAACGACCTGCGCTGCCCGATCGGACAATCGGAGGAGTTCTATACGACATTGAAGATGATGGGGAAGGTGCCAACCGAGTTCCTCCGTGTTCCTGGTGCCTGGCATATCGGGAGGAAGCCGAGCCAGTGGCTATCATACTGGGAGAGCGCGCTGGCATGGTTCCGCAAGTATGTGGAGATTCGCCCTGAAGAATATATGTGAGATTGTGAGTAGAGAGCGTTACTTCTGCATTCTTTTGCTAGAAATCTGCTTTCCATGATCAAGCCACCTGCTCTCATCTCGTTGCGCAGCCCGTGGGCAGATCGAATCAACGGTTTGTGTCAGAGCCTCTTGCGATTTCCTCCATTTGTGGTACAATCAACACAGCATTTTTCATAATATGGAAAAGAGGAGGATCTAGTGGAAAAAACGCGCGAGAACCTGGAGGCGCATGGGGGAGTGCAATCGATTGAGCGCGCCCTCGATCTGCTGGAATATATTGCTCATTCGGCTGGCTGGGTGGGCATCAGCGAGTTGAGTGCGGCCACCGGACAGCCCGTGGGGACCGTGCACCGGCTCCTTGCCACACTTGCGGCCCGCGAGTATATTGTGCGCGATAGCCGCACGCGTCGCTACGCATTGGGACCGGCGTTTCGTAGCCTGACGAGTATTGATCCGCAGATGCCGAACTGGTCCGAGATCGCGACGCCGTTCCTGCGCGAGGTGGTGGAGGTGAGCGGCGAGACGGCGAACCTGGCGGTACGGGAGCGCAACTCCGCCGTCTACGTCGCCCAGGCCCAGTCCGCCCGCATGGTGCGTATGTTCACGGAGCCTGGCAACCGGGTGGCGCTGCACAGTAGCGGCTGTGGTAAGGTCCTGCTGGCGTATCTGCCGGAGAACGCGCTCGCGGCTATGATCGCGGAGACAGGGCGCCGGCATATACTCCAGAAACAATTACCGATCCCGAGCGCCTGCGGCAGGAGTTGGCGACGATCCGTCGTAACGGCTATGCCAGCGACTGCGAAGAGGTCGAGGAGGGCGTGGGCTGCCTCGCCGTACCAGTATTTGGCGCGAAGGAGAGGGTTGTTGCCGCCATGAGCATCTCCGGCCCGACCAGCCGTCTAACCGCCGAGCGTATCGAACTGCTCGCTCCGCAGTTGAAGCGGATCAGTCGAGACCTCTCTGCGGTCCTGTCGGAGCCGCAGAAATATAACGAGAGCGCCTGAGATAATGCGAAAGCTCTCACCTGCAACGGCTTGCTGCATGGAGAGCTACCTGTTTCAAGCTATCCCCCCCAAACTTACTCTCACTCTAATCCTTACGCTTCTCCTCCTGCACCTCCATACGAAAGTACGCAACAGGATCAAGATGTATACCAGAAAATGCTGGCACTCCCTCTCGAAAAGCAAAAAGAAGTTGTTATAAAAGCTATGGGAGCTCTGAGCGTCAAAGATAAAAGTAAGATCCTTCAACAGTCCGGTATCCAGCCTCTCTCGCAAGATGCAACTGACTTTGTATGGAAAGTCGTCATCTCAGGTGCGGTCGCCGTTTTTATAGGAAATCTCACCGCTCTTTACTTTTCTCTGTCAAGATCAGAAAGATGTGGGAATCCGCTCGGTTGATGCCCTGATGCCACGCAGTGCGGGCGGCACGACACCGCGAATAGAGGCGTCCACCAGCTCGACCAGGTGTACAGAAGGGATCGGGTGCTCCATGCGTTGCAGCGCGGAATTGATCTGTAGCAGGCAGCCAGGATTCGCCGTAGCGATAACGTCGGGCTCCACGCTCAGAATGTTGCGCGCCTTGCGCTCTCCCAACTCGCTGGCCGCCTCTGGCTGGAGCAGGTTGTAGGTGCCGGCGCTGCCACAGCAGATATCGGCCTCGGGAATATCCAGCAGTTCGAGGCCGGGGATGCCGCGTAGCACCTCGCGCGGCTGGCGTCGCACGCCCTGCGCGTGGGCCAGGTGACAGGCATCGTGGTAGGCCACGCGCAAGGGCAGGGGATGGCGCGGCGCGACCGGCTCCAATTCAGTTAGCAGTTCGGAGATGTCGCGTACAGAGGCTGAAAACGCCTTTGCTCGTTCGGCGTAGTCGGGATCGTCGCGCAGGAGATGACCATAATCCTTCATGTTCGAGCCACAACCAGCCACGTTCACGACGACATTCTCGACGCCCCAGGCCTCGAAGGTATCGATCAGGCGTTTCGCGTACTCTAACCCTTCTTTCTCGCGTCCACTATGGATGCTCAATGCGCCACAGCAGCCCTGCGTGGGCGGGATTACGACATCACAACCCTCCGCCGTCAGCACGCGGATCGTGGCGGCGTTCACCGGATCGAAGAAGATGCGCTGAATACAGCCGCTCAGGAGGCCGACGCGGCGCCGCTTCGTTTTCTTCGCCCGGTAAAATGAGCCTGAGCGGGCAACCAATGAGCCGAGGCGCACGGGCGGCAACACCGTTTCCATGCCCAGCAGGCGCGTGGGAATGAGGCGCTCAACGTTCGGCGAGCGCAGCAAGCGTCTGAGTCCACTCTTCTGGTAGAGCCAGAGCAGTGGGACAAGCACCCGGAGCCGATTGGGATGGGGGAAGAGGCTGAAGAGCAGCTCACGGTACAGGCGATCGAAGAGCGAGCGCGAGTAGTTGCGTTCGATCTGGGGACGCGTCGCCTCGATCAGCTTGTCGTACTGCACGCCGGAGGGGCACGCGGTCACACAGGCCATACAGCCGAGGCACAGATCCATATGTTGTGTGAAGGTCTTGTTGACGCTGATCTCGTCCAGCGAGGCCATCTTCATCTGTTGAATGCGACCGCGCGGGGAGTCCATCTCCTCGCCCCAGAGAAGATAGGTCGGGCAGGTCGGCAGGCAGAAGCCGCAGTGCACACAATCAGCGATCAATGAGGGATCGGGCGGATGATGCGCATCGAACGAACCGCCGCTTCCGGCGCGGCGTGGGCGCAGTAGTTGCAATCCCTGACCTGGAGCGCCCGTATGCGTGGACTGGATGTTGAGGTCACTCATAAGCGTGTGGCGCAGTGATCCCGGCTGAGGGAGGATGCGCGTGCTCCTTTCTGTCTACTGTTCGCAGATGAGATCTAGATGCCGCCTACAAAGCGTCCAGGATTCAGCGTCGCGGTCGGGTCGAAGCGTTCTTTCAGCCGCCGCATGATATGGAGGGCCGGAGGCGTTCCCCAGGCATCGAGCTGGAGCAGTGCGGGATTCTCCAACACGATCAGGCTCCCTCGCAGGTCCGTGGCCGCCCGGCGCAGCTCTGCCACGGCTGAGATCAAGGCGGAATCCTCTCCCGCAAGCGTGGCGAAGATCAGGCCGTGTCCGGCGTGTGCGCACCAGTCGACGCTCAACCCGCTCTTCTGCGCCAGGGATTGTAAGCTCGTCAGCCAGTAGATCGTCTCGGTAGGAAGTATGCTTGCCTTCAGCGTCAGCGTCGTCGTACCGGTCGAGGCTGGCGGCTTGGCGATCCTGGTCCAGAACTGCATCTCCTCGTCGTCGGGCAATATGCGTGCGTCCTTGTTTTGGGCCATCTCGATCAGTGTGTTCGCCTGCTGTTCCGCCGCCGCTGGGCCCATCTCGAAGCGTACGACCATCGTGTACCCTTGTTCTTGCGCGGTCGATCCGCAGATATCGACGAGCGTGGGCACCAGCGTTGAATTGATGACGCGCACCGCCAGTTCGCCCAGTGGAGCAAGGTCGGGCGCAGACAGCACTACGGTGCGCGACGCACTGGCTTGTGGATAGAGCCGGAAGGTTGCCGCCACGATAACGCCGAGCGTGCCGAGCGAGCCGGTAAAGAGCTTTGGTAGATCGTAGCCCGCTACATTCTTCACGACCTTGCCGCCGCCGCTGGCGATCGTGCCATCCGAGAGCACGACGCGCACACCGATGATCTGGTCGCGCACAGCGCCGAAGCGCAGGCGGCGCGCGCCCGATATATTGGTCGCGATAACGCCCCCGATTGTCGCGCCTGGCTTGAGGACGGCATCAAGCGCGAGCCACTGCTGCGCATTTGCCAGTTTCACTTGAAAGTCGCTCAAGAGGAGCCCTGCCTGTACTGTTGCCGTCATATCGTGTGGCGCATGCTCGACAAGCTGATTGAGCCGGGCCGTGCTCAAGATAATGTCACCGCCCGTTGGAGCGGAGCCAAGCGTGAGCTGCGTCCCACCGCCGCGTGGAAGCACCTTCAGCCCCTCGCGACTGGCGAAGGCCAGGACCGCTGAAACCTCCTCTTCAGTGCCGGGTTCCACCACCACCTGTGGTTGTACGCCAGCCACCACGTCGGCCTCGCGCGCCGGGCGCAGCTTCCCAGCGACCAGGGGAGTGAGTGCTGCTTGCAGAGATTGTAGAGATAACATCATTGTTCCTCCTCGTTAGAAGCGTTCCGCCAGGCCGGCTGCCTCCAATGGGTGCTCTCGATAGTGACCGGGCGTCTCGCCGCAGAGGCGCGGCGTCGGATAGAGCTTATCGGGATTGCACAGGTTGTCGGGATTGATGGCGCAGCGGATAAGCTGGTGGGTTGCCATATCGGCCTCGCTAAACATAAAGGCCATGTATTCCTTCTTATCGATTCCTACGCCATGTTCGCCGGTGATGCTGCCGCCGTGTGTCACGCAGCTCCGCAGGATCTCTCCTGCCAGCTCCTCGGCCTTGTGCTCGGCCCCCTCGTTGCGCTGATCGTAGAGCACCAGGGGATGCAGATTGCCGTCGCCCGCGTGGAAGACATTCGCCACGCGTATGCCCGAGCGCTCGCTGAGTTCCTGGATCTCGCGCAGTAGCTCGGGGAGGGCGGTGCGCGGAATCACGCCATCCTGGACGATATAGTTCGGACTGATGCGGCCCATCGCGGCAAAGGCGGCCTTGCGTCCCTTCCACATCAGCGTGCGTTCCTCATCGGTGCGCGCCAGGCGATACTCGGTCGCGCCTACGCTGCGACAGATCTCCTCGACCTGCTCCAGTTGTCGGGCCACCTCGATGCGCGGCCCATCCAACTCCACGAGCAGGACCGCACCGGCGTCCAGAGGGAAGCCCGCGTGCGTCGCCGCCTCGCAGGCGCTGATCGCCAGCTTATCCATCATCTCCACAGCAGCGGGGACGATGCCGGCGGCGATAATGCCCGATACCGCCTCGCCCGCGCCGTCGGTATGCTCGAATGCGACCAGGGCGGTCTGCACAGCCTCGGCCTTGCGCACGATGCGCAGCGTAATCTCGGTCGCGATACCCAGCGTCCCTTCTGAGCCGACGATAATGCCGGTCAGATCGTAGCCGGGCGGATCGAACGTGGGACCGCCCAGTTCGACCAGTTCGCCGTCGGGGAGCACCAGCTTCATGCCCAGCACGTGATTTACCGTGAAGCCGTACTTCAGGCAGTGCGCGCCCCCCGAGTTCTCCGCCACGTTGCCGCCGATGGAGCAGACCTGCTGGCTAGAGGGATCGGGCGCGTAGTAGTAGCCGCTGGGCGCGACGCGCTGCGTGACCCACAGGTTGATGACGCCAGGCTGCACGACCACGCGCTGGTTAAGCAGATCGACATCGAGGATCTGTCGCATGCGTGCCACCGAGATGACGATGCCGCCCGGCGTCGGGAGCGCGCCGCCCGAGAGACCCGTACCGGAGCCGCGCGGAACGAACGGAATGCGCTCGCGGTGACAGACGCGCACAATCGCCCGTACCTGCTCGGTCGTCGTGGGGAGCAGCACGAGCGTGGGGACGACGCGGAAGCTGGTCAGGCCGTCCGACTCGTAGGTGCGTAACTCTTCGTGTTTATCGACGATGCCATCGATCCCTACAATTTCGCGCAACTCTGCAACAATTTCTGGTCTAAGCATCAGTGCCTCCTTTGGATGAAGAGAGTCGGCGGGCCGTCAATTTTTGGCATCCACCCGTCGTAGGGGCCTGCCTTGCGCGGGCCCTGGGAGCCCTTCTGCGCCATCGTGCAGGCCCGCGCAAGGGTCAATCCCTCTGACTTCATGAGTTCTGGGGCTGGCGAGAGGACAAGCGCAAGGCCCCCTCCTGGCCCCGCCCCACCCCTTGTCCCTCCTGCCGACATCGTGAAGTCAATGGTATTGCGCGCAAGGCAGGCCCCTACGGCAGCCGCAGGTCGTTTACCGCTACGCTGCCCCTGCGACCAGGAGGCAGCCACGCGAAGCTCGCCTCGGAGGTCGTTGATGGGTTGTATTCCAGGCCAACATAGCCCTGATATGCAAGCTCGTCAAGAGCCGCCAGAACGTGGAGGTAGTGGATCTCGCCGGTGCCGGGCTCGTGGCGCGCGGGTGAGTCCGCCAACTGGATGTGTCCGATCTTGTCGATGTGCTCGCGCAACGTTGCAATCAGGTTGCCCTCCATGCGCTGCATATGGTAGATATCGTACTGGTATTTGAGGTTTGGGTGCCTCACCTCGGCGAACAGCGCCAGCGTATCGCGCGTATTGGTGAGCAGGTAGCGAGGATTTTCGAAGGCGTTGAGCGACTCGACAACCACGCCGCGACCGGCTCTGGCCGCGCGCTCCGCCACCCATGCCAGATTCTGGCGCACCGTATCTAACTGCTCCTGGCGACTCCTGTCGGCAAGCGTGTTGCCAACCAGCGCGTTGAGCTGGTGACAACCGACCTGTGTTGCGAAAGCGATGGCCAGGTCGGCCTGCTGGCGGAAGCGTTCCTGCTGGCGGGCATCATTGCAGTAGCCGCGCTCGCCCGCCGCCATATCGCCGGCATCGATATTCATCAGTGCCACCTTGAGTCCGGTGGTCTGGAGCTGCCGGGCAACCGCAGTGAGCTGTTCATTGCCCGGCCACCAGAACTCAACAGCCTCAAAACCGAGCGCCGTAGCGCGTGCGAAGCGTTCTAAAAACGGAACCTCTTTCAGGAGAATCGAAATATTCAGGTCAAAGCGTAGCATAGACTTTTCCCTTCCCATCATGGAAATATATATTACGAAAACGCGTGGTGTCAAGAGGATTTAGTAGAGGCCTGCCTTGCGCGGGCCTGTACGGGGGCGGAGAAGGGCTCCCAGGGCCCGCGCAAGGCAGGCCCCTACTGGTTAGTTTTCCGATTTGCCATAGGTCTGAGCCAGAGCCCTTACCCACTGGTAGTTGCCATCGATCTCAGCTTCGCTCAGGAGGAGCATCGCCATATAGAGCCAGCAGATCGCGTTCGGCACCGTCAAGTAGTCCTTGCCGGCCAGATCGGTAGCAGCCAGGCTCATATTCTTGTAGTGCGCTTGATCGACGAGCAGATCGTAGAGGTGCTGCGCGACCTGGGTGGTATTGCCGACCTCGACCAGGTAGCCGTTGAGCGTATCCTGGATCTGAAGCGGAATGCCGCCAGTGCGGTAAGCCACGACCGGCTTACCCTTCGTGAGCGCTTCAGTCACCTTCACCTCGAAGCCCTCCCTGGTCGAAAGTTGCAGCACGATCACGCTTCTTCGCAGCAGCGTATTGAGCAACTGATCGATGTGGGGCAGGCGCATCACCTTGATATCGTCGGCGAAATGCGCGAACTCGTGCGAATGAAGGATCTCCATGACGTGGTTATAGACGGGGATGCCATCAGGATCGTCGATCGAGCCGTTGCCCATGATGACCAGTTGCGGAAATGTCTGGTTGTTCTCTTCCAGCATGAGGCGCAATTTTCTGTACGACTCCAGCACGTCGGGGATGCCCTTCGAAGGATCGAAACGCGCGATCTGGACAATGTAAGGTCGCGTCTCATCCAGCGGCGTCTGTCCCTCCTGCAGCAGCATCAGGTTGAGCAGCTTCATATAGTAATCCATCTGCTCTTCCGTCAGCGGCTTATTCAAGCCATCCAGTGGGTCGGTCGTCGCGGGCATGTAGAAGATCTTGTCGGCGGGCACATCGTCAGGGATGAACATCTTCAGCGGGTGGCTGATGAAGCACTCTGCATCTTTCGCCTTATCCCAGATGAAACTCCATGTCGTACGCTGGGGTGTCCCCTCCTGGCTCGCCAGGCGGGCCACGATCTGAATGTGGGAGCGGTAGATGATCTTCGTCGCCGGATTAACCTTCTTGATGTATGGGATCAGGCCGGACGGCTGCGGATCGTCGATAACGATCACATCCGCTGCCTTGAACACATCCTCAAAGGCGGCGGCATTCTCAGCGATCCAGGTATTATAGACCTCTTTATCATACTCGTTCAGCTCTGTTCCGGGCGCCGCCACGGCTTGCAGAACGTTATGGAACTTCGGCTTGGTGATATCGAAAGCCTCTTTCTTAGGATAGAGCACGTACCAGTGCGCATCGACATCGAGCAGGCGGAGCAGTCTAATCAGCGCGTGGCGCATCAACGCGACGCCGCCGCCCTGGGGGGTAGCGTTAATAAACACCAGCCGCTTGCCCTTGAAGTCGTGGGCCAGTTGGGTGAGCAGCGCAAAATCTTCCGGTGCAGTCGTTCGCTGGTAGTCTTCCAGCGTCACCAGATCCGCGACCTGCACCTCGTTCGAGGCATCGAGCTTCGTATAGACGATGTTATTAGCATCAAAGTTAGCCGCGATCATCCTTGCCATATCGTCGATGCCTGGTCGATAATCCTCATCCTGCTTTCCCAGCACATAGGGAACGATATCTTCCAGCAGCCAGAGTTGCGAGGCTACGCGGCTAAGTGGATCTTTATTTCTCAGCGCGGCAGCAATAAATTTCAGATTGCGCTTGCGTGCGGTCTGTTGCAGCCAGGAGAACAACGTTGTCTCTGTGCTGTCTTGCCCCTGGGGCTGTATATGTATGGCTGTCGTATCGCCATTTGTCTCAGCGATAGAGAGCGTATCCCCTCGCGTCTCCATACTCAAGTAGGTGGCGGTAGGAATAACGATCGACGCATCCCTTTCGACTGCACCATCCTGGTGCTGGACATCCTCTATGGAAGATGTCGCGCTGGCTATCGCGGGTCGTTGCGTGCCCAGGGTCGAAAAGGGGACATTTCTGCCGTGAAACGCCAGTCTCCCGATCAGGGAGAGACTACGAAGAAACCTTGCTGAAAGTGTCGTCATCGTCACGAGTGCTCCTTCGAAACTGGTGTGGTCCTGGTGGCGGAAGTGGACGGTGTTCCGCTGTTTGCTGTTCATAGATTGATTCACTCCTGTTCTGATCGAAGCAGATCAGAAAGCATAAAATTTGGTTATTAAGAAAGTTATATCAAAATAGCTTTCTTACATAAGTAATATACGGCGTATAGCTCTATATGTTTAGTGGCATATCGCTATAGCCTCGAATCGTGTTACCGGTCCTGTCGCCGAATAGAACATGTTTTGTGTTACTATCTTTGCCAGAAAAGACGGAAAGCCGTGTAACGCTATTACACGGCAGTGCGAGTAGTGTGTCGGGCGAGATTGCTATGAGCCCGCTCGCCCAGTTCAAAATAATAGGACCGGGCATGCTCTTCAGGGATATCCTCCCTCGTCATTTCCCGGTACATCATTTAAGTAATCAAACGTTTGAACTGGCTCATCAGTAACTTGCAAAAGCAGTCGTTTTCATACCTCTTTATTTTACACCGCCGTAAAACCCTCGCCCGCGCTGCGCGGGCGACAAGGGCGTTCCCTTTGGTGGCGCGATGGGATGGGCTACCTCAAAGATAACTATCACTTGTGCTCTCTAGTGCTTTGTGGTATATTTCTTGCATGAAGACAGTAGTTACGAGCAATCAAAATATTATGTACAATTGCCACTATCATGTGGTGTTTTGTCCCAAATATCGGCGCAAAGTGCTCGTGAACGGCATCGACGAGCGATTGAAGGTCCTCATACAAGAAGGTGTTGAGCGATGGAAACAAGAATTTGTGCAAGTCGAGGTGATGCCCGACCATGTTCATCTGCTTGTCGGATGTGATCCTCAATTTGGGATTCATCGATTGGTGAAATTCGTCAAAGGAGCAACCGCTCATGAGTTGCGCAAGGAGTTTCCCGAACTCAAGAGAAAGCTTCCCTGCCTCTGGTTAAACTAAGCAGGAGGGTCGCCCCTCCTACTCGTCTTCAAAACCGGACGTGCGCCTTTTAACGCATCCGGCTCCTCAATGATTTGGCCTTTGTCATAAGCACCGACGACACGTTTTGCGTGTC
>DAOTTD010000311.1:0-33211 GCA_034438015.1 Ktedonobacteraceae bacterium
CACGCATGTAGCAGGCGTGGTCGAGGCGATTACAGAGGGCAGCGCTCAATTGCGCAAAGCACTGGAAAACAACAAAAAGATTGTTATTACAACAATCCAGAAGTTCCCATATATCGCCAATGAGATCCAGGTATTGGACAGCAAAAAATTCGCTATCATCATTGATGAGGCCCATTCCAGTCAAAGTGGGCAAGCGGCAGCGAAGATGCATGTCGCGCTGGGCAAGAGCGAGGGTAATGAAAATGAAGAGACAGTCGAGGACATAATCAACCGAATCATTACCGAGCAAAAGCTCCTCACCAACGCGAGTTATTTCGCATTCACAGCAACCCCGAAGAGCAAAACGCTGGAAACATTCGGATTGCGAAATCCTGCAGATGGAAAGTTTTATCCGTTCCACACTTATACAATGAAGCAAGCCATCGAAGAAGAGTTCATTCTAGATGTGCTACAAAACTACACGACCTATAACTGCTACTACAAGCTCTACAAGACAATCGAGGACGATCCTCGCTTCGATACCTTGCGGGCGCAAAAAAAGCTGCGAAAATACGTCGAGCAGCATTCAGCGGCTATCGAGCAGAAGACCAGGGTCATGGTGCGCCACTTTCTAGATGAGGTGATTGCTAAGCGCAAGATTGGGGGCAGAGCCAGGGCAATGGTCGTAACTAATTCAATCCAAAGCGCGGTTCGCTATAAACTGGCCTTCGACACCTATTTGCGTGAACTTAAATCGCCTTATAAAACGATAGTCGCTTTCACCGGTGAAAAGACAGAGGGAGGACTGTCTTATGATGAAGCAAGGATGAATGGTTTTCCAAGTAACGATATTCCTGAGGAGTTCGGCAAAGACGAGTATCGCTTCCTCATCGTTGCAGAGAAATTCCAGACAGGCTTTGATCAACCATTACTACACACAATGTACGTGGACAAGCCACTCAGCGATGTGAAGGCAGTACAGACACTCTCACGCCTCAACCGATCTTATAAACCCTGGAAGACAGATACCTTTGTGCTGGACTTCGTGAACTCGGCAGACCAGATCAAGCACGCCTTTGAGCCATTCTATCAGACGACAATTTTGAGTGAGGAGACGGATATCAACCGACTGAACGATCTCCAGGATGCCTTGGATAGCTTCCAGGTCTATGCACGACAACAGGTGGAAGATCTGATGGAACGCTATGTACGTGGAGTTGCCCGTGATCAACTCGACCCAATCCTGGATGCCTGCTCGGAAGTCTATCGTCAGGAGTTCGACACCGACCAACAGATCGACTTTAAGGCAAAGGCCAAGACATTCGTACGGACATATCAGTTCCTCGTGATGATCCAGAATTTCAGCAATCCATATTGGGAGAGCCTCAAGACATTCTTAAAGCTCTTACTACCGAAGTTGCCCGCACCTGATGATGAAGATCTGGCCAAAGGGGTCCTAGAAAGCGTGGATATGGACAGCTATCGCGCCGAACAGGAAATGACGCAGCAGATCCGTTTAACAGGAGGGGAAGAACTCGAACCAACGCCTGCGGAGGTGCGAGCGGGCCAGTATGAGCCGCAAATGGACTTACTGAGTAATATCCTCCGTGAATTCAACGAGTTCTACCGGACAGAGTGGACAGACAATGACCGGATCCGGAAGTTCCTTTTTGAGGATTTGCCGAGTGAAGTCAGTAGAGATGAGGAATATCAGAATGCCAAAAGATATTCGGACAGGCAGAACGCTCGCATTACCCATGAGAATAAAATCGTGCACAAGTTCCAGGAGATTATCTTCAGCCATACAGATTTGTATCGTAAGTTTACAGATGATCCAGAATTCCACAAGTGGCTCTGCGAGACTTTGTTCAGAATGGACTATGACCAGAAGCAACAGGGAGCATAATTCGGTTCA
This sequence comes from Ktedonobacteraceae bacterium, assembly GCA_034438015.1. Taxonomy (GTDB): domain Bacteria; phylum Chloroflexota; class Ktedonobacteria; order Ktedonobacterales; family Ktedonobacteraceae; genus JACDAE01. The sequence goes on from DAOTTD010000311.1 coordinate 1,895, forward strand.
GCTTTCCTAAATATGATAGGGACCAAGTTTCGAGACACACTTTTATCTTTTCAAAGAAGCCAAATCTCATGGTTAGTGGATAAGAACAGAGTAGGAAGTTGAAATATCCTGATAGGCTATAATGGGGGCAGAAAACTGGCCAGGTCCATAAGATAAAATAGCAGGAGGGAGAGGAACATTCTCAAGGAGGAAGGCAATGGCAGGACTACGCAAACAATATTCTCTCCTCCGCTGTGATGTCACTGGCAAGCGCCTGCATAGCTGTGGGGTGAGCAGCGACTCCGCCAGGTCATAGGCCTGGTCCAGGCTCTCCCGTACCACGTCTCGCTCCCATCCGGTGAGTGTGCCTCGCTCTCTCGCTTTCAACTGCTCAATTCTGACTTTCAGGTGCAGCAGGGCGTGCAGATGGGTCACTGCAATCCTCATGAGGGTCTGCCTGCTCCTCTCTCGGTTCTCCGAAACCGTACAAGAAGGGAGCCCTGCTCACCGACACGAATGACATCCAGGCTGAGGTGATGCAGACGCTCCTGGCAAGCGGCGAGCACCGTTCGGAGGCGGCTGAGCAGGACCTCTTGCCCTGGCTCCTACTGGAGATGCGCCGAGTCTGCTTGCCCCGCAGCCCTTTGAGCAGATGGTGCGTGGGCACATAGAGGGCCATCCAACAGGATCGGGAGCACCACAACTCCTGTCCTGTACGAGGACATTCCTCGACGACGTGTCGCCGCTCCCAATTGACCAGGATGACCGTCCGGTCTGCGGGTTGACGACGAACTCGTGATCCTCGGCAAGCAGGGCGTGCCCCGCGTTGGTGTCCAGGGGGTAGTAGTCGTAGTACTCATTTTCTGGCTGCGTTATACTGGAACTGCTATTCATTGAAATGATCTTTCCTTTCTCTGGATGGTGGAGTGCAGGACCAGACACACTACCCAACCCTGCACTTTCCTTTCATCTTTCCTACCCACTGACCACATCCAGGACCATCACCTGAATGTGGGCCGGGTCACTCGGCATGCTCGTCGCGTTACAGGTCTCGGTAATGCTCACCGCCTGGATGTGCCTCTCTTGCTTGAGCAAACGCACGGCTTGTTGCCGGGGTAGTCCCGCGATCCGCCTGCTCAAGCGACTGATCTCTGCACTGCCCAACTGGTAGCTCCACGACCCCTGTGCCGTAACCAACAGTGAGAGGATGCCGTGGGCTTGCTCGGTCGTGGCAGCCTGTACCACCGTCGTCTTGATGGTGCCCTGCACGCTGTACCCTACTCCCAACGTCTTACGGGCCTGCTCGCTCAAGATGGTGCTGGCGACCTGTTGCACCGCCTGCTGGTCGTAGACCTCCGCCTGACAGGTGACGGTGAGGGATATCGTGACGTGGGTTCCCTCACTGCCCACCGGGTGATCAGTGCTCACGTTCGGATGACACTGTGCGGGACTGGTCAGTTGCTCGTTCGGGCGCACTTCCCCTTGCAGGCTCGCTTGTGCCTGTTGGGTGAGCGTGGCGCTCTGTGGTCCGGTGATGGCATCCACGTCCTGCTGTACCACGACGGCGTAGTCTCGGGCGTTCTGTCCTCTGGTAAAGGCATCCGTGTTCTTGACCGAGACTCCCGCAACACAACACAAGCCGTTGAGGTCCAGGGGCGCGATGTTGCCCTGGGGCCCGACCTGCACCGCCTGGGCCGCAACGGTCGCCATTCCCACCGCAGGTAAGTCAGCGGCGGGCAGGAACGCGGCTTGATCGGTCACCAGTTGGACCCCAGCTGCTCCCGTGAGCACGGTCCCGGCTGCGACGGTCTGCACGTAGGGAGCAGCGTTGTAGAAGGTCAGGGTGCCCTGCGCCCGCTGTGCCTGCGTATGTCCACGTCCTGTTGCGGGCACGGTCTGTGTGAAGGTAATGCTCTTGACCGAGAGCAGGCGGGCGCTGACCTGATATCGGGTTGGATCGGGCATGCCGGTCACCGCAGTGATCGGGATCATTGCGTGCAGGCTGTGTTGCGCGGGGGTGAGCGTGACGGAGGCCGTGGGCGTGACACCGGGAAGAAAAGCTGTGACGGGTCCCAGGCTCGCCGGGCTCACCACCAGCAGGATGCCGATGACAACCCCCAGCAGGAGCAGGACCATCCCGATCAGGGCGATCAGCACGGAGAAAGGACGACGGGGCCGAGCAGCTGACCCAGGCAACGAGAGCGGCCTGGGCTCGCGTGGTGGTGGCGTGGGCGTGGGCACGGGTGTTGACTCAGGCTCCTCCGGTTGCTGTGATGGCGCACTGCTCTCCTCTAGTATGGGTGGCAATCGGTCCTGCTCGTCATCCTCCTGTGGGTGTGGTGACGCTCCTTCATCAGGGCGGGGTTCCTCCTCCTCGGTCGTCTCCATCACCACGATCAACGGACGCAAGGGTCCGGTGGTTGGTCCTTTGGGCTCGCGCCCCTGTTGGTCTTGTTGTTGCATGGTATGTGCTTCTCTCTCTCCACTTCAGGTGCCAGGAGCAAGGACCATCATGGCGGCTCCTTGCCCCTGGCACCTGTCTTCACAAACGCGCTCCGTGGACGATCATTGTTGGGGTTGCAGGTGGAACTTGCCATCCTTGCCGTTGTAGAGGATGATCTCGTTGTTCTGGTAGTGCAGGACCAGTTCGGGTTGGCCGCGCTGGTCATGGACAATGGAGAGCGTGACGGCGACCAGATCGCTGCCCTGCCCGTAGATGACCGGACCCGCATAGATCACCGTCTTGCTGACCTCGCCGCCCTGCATCTCGATGACGGAGAGATGCCCGTCCAGGTTGAGGGCGATGAAGTGCGACGGGTGCGTTGCTGAGTCCTGGTGTCCCACGACCGCATCCATCTGGAAGGTGCGCGGCATGCCGTAGTGTAGGTAGTCGTCGGTGTGCTGCCACCACGTTGCCAGCGCGGAGAACAGCACGAACCCGACGACCATGCACAGCAGCGTGAGGCCGACGAAGACGGACCAGTGCATCCCCTGACGCCTTTGGGCAGAGGCAACAGGAGCCGTCTGCTGTTCGGTGGTCCTCGGGCGATGGTAGCGCCGGACGCTGGTCCGTACAGGGCGATCGTCCAACCCCTCGTCAATGGCTGATGTGGCTCGGGCAGAGACCGGAGCGCCATACTGCTCATCAGTCACGTAGGGCTGGTCCTCGGGATGGATCGCGTGGGAGTGCCCGGCATGGTGCTGGGATGCTCCTTGCGGTGGCGGCTGACGACGCCGATCCTGAACGGGCAGACTGGCACGGGCGATGCGATAGGGAGGCGGGACCAGTGAGGTGGCAGGGTCCTCGTCCCACATGCCGTGCTGCTCGCGCAGGGCGCGGCGGGTGCCCTGGATGATTGCGGCTCCCCGCTCGGGTGGTGTGCGTTCGGTCATGCCTGCATCTCCTTCTTGACACGTGGCTTCAGGGCTACCTGATCTCGCGCCTCCCGCTCGGTGTGATGCTCGGGACAGAGCTGCGCCCGAGCGTTCTTCGGGATGCTCAGCGTACAGCCGGGGCAGTAGTACGTCGCCCCGCAGGGAGTACAGAGATACTGCCCAATCGTGAAGGTGGTGTGCCATGGGTGCCGGTCAAAGACCTGGCAGTCGCTCTTGGCCAGCATGTGATAGGTAGCCGACGGGGTACGTTTGCTCATGGGCGCACCTCCTTGCGGGTTGCGTCTTGTCCGGTGAGCCTGGCATGTTCCCCTTGCACCTCTCGCAGCAGGGACCAGAGCCGCTGCTGCTGAGCGTGTGCCTGCATGATCATCGGGCGAACCGTGTCCAACAGCCCAGGAGCGGCGTGTCCCTCATTGACGAGCCGCTCCAGCCACAGACCGACCGCCGTCCAGTTGACAAAGGCTTCGTGCAGGTCCACCCCTGTTTGCTCCAACCCTTCGGCGACCGTGGAGGGTGGGTAGCGCAGGCGGTTGCTCAGCAGGAAGTAGTGGGCGTAGGCGCTCTCCTCGTGGGAAAGCGCGAGAAAGGCCATGCCGATCGCCTGGAACACGTGGGCGCTCACCGTGCTCTCCAGGGCAGGGACCGCGCTGGCAAAGGCCCCCCACTCCTGAGCGAGTGAGTGCAGGTCCGCCCACATGGCTGATTCCGTGGACGAGGATGTGTCCCCCACCTGCATGTGGTCGAAGACCGACAGGGACGCGAGGGGATGTCCAGGAGCAAGGCGAATGGCAAGGATAGTAGGAACGCCATCAGGTGTACGAGTCATGATGTCTTCCTTCTAGACGGTCTTGCCTTGCACAATACGGGTTGCATCATCAGCGCTGACCAGGCCATCCTGGTAGTCCCGGGTGAGATCGGCGACGCGTTGCTGGTGACACGCACAGTCCGTCTCAAAGCATTCGGGATGCTCGTCGGTGTGGTGCTGGTAGTCCACGGGGACGACGGTGTACTCTTCATCGTCGTCTGGTGAAGTGGGAGGTTGATAGGATTTCGCCATCGGGTGTTTCCTTTCTGAAAGGAACATAGCCCGGTCAGGGTGCTATAATGCACCCTGTGAGTGACCAGACTGATTTAACACACTGGTTGCTCACCGTAGGTAGGTTGCTGTGAACTTCCTACCTACTTTCAAGATTCTACATTACAAAAACCCCTAACAAAGACTTTCTACAGATTTTCCTGACGATCATCGTCGTGTCCATAGGTATCATAACATATAAAAATAGCTATTTCAATATAAATTTGACTAAATTTTACAACTATTGACAACTACTTCTAATTATGATACCTTTGTGTTACTATATGAGCACACTATCTTAGAGGAGTTGTGCTCATGTCCAGAGTAAGAGAACTTCGTATTAAGGCTGCGCTTAACGTGTCACGCTTAGCGCAGCTAGCAGACGTATCGCGCCCTACTATTGAAAAAATGGAGAGAGATGAGGCGGTACGTCCTGATTTAGCCTCTGCCGTTTGTCGTGTCTTATCTGAGAAGCTAGGATACGAAGTCACTATAGAAGATGCAGGAATCAAAGTGCTCTAATTATATTTACTGTGCATGTTGAGGACCGCAGTATGAAGCAACGCCGACATCAGGTCAAAGATCAGAGCGAGCTAAAGACACTCACCAGAGCCGTGACGCACATCCGGCTAGGAGAGGTCAATTCGGGCAAGCTTTCGGCCCTGGATGAGCTAGCGCAGGTCTACCTGGCGCTCTGCCAGCAATACGTCACGCTCTTTTGCACCGATGAGCAACCTGACAAGTTCCGTCCCACCTGCTTTTCTACGCCCTTATCGGAACGCTGGCACCGGGTCGCTATTCAGCAGGCAGCAGGCATTGCCCAATCGTGGCGCTCCAACCGAGCACAGGCGTACCAGGACTACAAGGACACGCTTGCTGATTACTGCGAACAACAGATCGGGTCTAATCCTGATCCCCCTGTGAAGGAACCCGTCTGGAAGGAGTGGAACATTCCCAAGCTCAAACAGACCTGCATCCAGGCGAGTGCCACTGTAGTGATGCTCGAACCTTCCCGGGACTCCACCTTTGACTACTGGCTCAAGATCAGCACGCTGGTCTTCCGCAAACCACTGCTCATCCCGATCAAGCTCGCTGACTATCATCGCAAGGCGCTCAACGGCAAAATTATTAACGCCAGTACAACTCTCAACAAGCGGGGAGGGAACTGGTGGCTCACGCTCACCTATGACGAAGTTGTCCCCGTGCAGACGGACCCAATAGCACCAGTGATCGGTGTAGATGTGGGCGTAGCCAACTTCCTGACGAGTAGTGACGGCAGGCACTACGGCACCTTTCATGGCAAGTTGCGCGAGCGGCAGAAGCGCGATCGGGAGAAGCGCCGGCGCAAGGCGAAGCTGCGAGCCTGCCTCGAAAAGAAAGGTGTGAAGAAGCTCCCGTCGACCAGTAGCCGCAGCGGGCAACGGCTGGTACGGCATGTGCGCCAGGAGATAAACCGCGCGGTCAACCAATGTCTTGCAGAGCATCCCGATGCACATATCGTCTATGAACAGCTTTCTGTCTCCACCATGAAATACAAAGCCCGGGCGATGAATGCGTATCTGCGCGCCTCCAACCTCGCCCACATTCCGAAAAAGCTCGCCTGGGAAGCGGCCAAACGGGGGATGGCCGCCACCAGCGTCAAGAGCGCGTATACCTCGCAAGCATGCGGCAGGTGCCACTATCCGGACCGTGCCAACCGCCCCGACCAGCAAACGTTTTGCTGTGTCGCGTGCGGCTTCTCCACTCACGCCGACCTCAATGCCGCTACCAACCTCGCGAACCGTTGGAACGATGCGGAACTGCACGCCTGCAAAAGCAGGAAAGAGATCAAAGCGTTACTCATAGAGAGGCACCAAGCTTGGCGCAAATTCCACGGTTGGCCGTAGTCCAACCCGCCGCCCAGTTGGCGTGCTGAATAAGCGCGTTCAAAGGGCGTAGCTTAAGGTCGGGTTTTCTGGCAGACGCAAAGGTTTGCCGGGTTCCCGGCAACTATAGAGCCCGTCGGCAAACGAGAGATGCGGCGCGGTGCGCTGGATGGCATCGCTCGTCGTCGCGGCGATCGCCGTCCCGCTGCTCCACACGCTCCCCGTCGGATTGAAGACGCACGTAGCAAGGCTGTAGCCATCCGAGTAGACAACGGTGTATGTGCTGCCGCTCCAGGCAACGGCGAGGCCACCTCCATAAGAAACAGGCGCCAGCGTCCATGTATTGAGCGCAGACCAGGCGCCGGCAGAGAAAAAGGAGCAGCCGATCGCATCGCCGCCTGAGACGTCATAGAAAAAGAACACATCATTGTTGCCCGCGCTGGCAATGCCCTTCAATAACGCACCTCCGGGAGGTGAGAGCACGCTGACGGGACCACTCCAGGAGGTGCCATTGTTCGTCGAAGTCCAGACCCACAGGTTATTGCCGCCCGTGCCGCGCTGGGCAAAGGCGCGCAACGTACCAGCCGAGTTCGAGACGGCGCAACCACCATCCTGAAACATGACGCCGGTCGAGCCCGGCAGCGCCGTCCAGGATGTCCACTGCGATGCCTGGGCGGGATCGGTGATGCGCTGCACCATAAAATTGGAGACAAAACCAGATCCGCTGCTCGTCACCTGTACGCGAATGATACTGTTATCGCCTGCAATACAACCATCGTTCCACACATCAACGGAGCTCCCGGACTGGTAGGGGGCGTAGTGGATCACATGATCCTCGATCGTCAACGTGAGTGCGGGACTACGCGTCGTGGCGTTGAGCGCACCCATCAGAGCGCTATCAAGGGTTCGTACCATAGGAGGGGGCCTTTCTGCTAGAGGGAGGGTATACCAGGAAAGGAAGAAAGGGGAAAATGTGGGGCCATCTTCTCTGAAGGAAAGATTGATGCACCTTGCTTGCTCAGAGTATAGTGGATCGATACTACCATTTCAAGTCTTTGATGTAGGGATTGATCCAGCAGATGAGTAGTAATACTACCATTCACCTGCCGGATCAATTTCTCCTTCTCACGAAACTAGAACGCCTACTTCAATTCCGGGAATAACTCATACAAATGGGAAAGCCACTTTACTGGGAGTTGCGTTCCTGCCTCCCAACGTCCTATCGTGCAACAGGTGGGTCCGACCTCCCCGGCAAGCTCACCAAGCCGATCAGACAACTTCATTCTTGTCCAACCTCTCTTCTTGCGCTCCTTACGGATATGCGCCCCTAAGGAGCTCGCATCCATAGCCATTTCAGGATTCGGCTTCATCATACTCCTCCAATCCGCTGGACCTGTCAGCCATTAGCCTTTGTAGATCTCGCATAATTGGATGGAGCACACCAATTGCCTGCACGACGAGGGTAAGAACGCTCAGCAAGACGCAAAGATTCTCGAATTGGGACATTGAAATCTCCCTTTTTCAATTTGATAAGAGACACGGTCTTGCGTTTATTTACCCGTAAGTTACTCTTCGGAATAACGGAACTAGCTAGTACGTTATACACATGTGATATAAATCTGATACCAACAGACTTATATCACAACCGTGCCTCTGGTACGACGGGAAGGGAGCCTTAGGAACAGAAGACGTGAAGCCCCCGAAGCTGTGCGTAGTCTGGTCCTTGCTCCCTCTCCCTGCTTTAAAAGAGCAAAGTTTGTTGTATGTTTTTACGTTGTTGTTCATTTGTTATCACAAGGTAAAAACAAATATGCTCTGATAGTACTCAATTATAAACAATCTTTCAGGTGAGCTGAAGATCGTTTAACCTGAATTTCTTTATGTACATCCAGATGCGGTGAGGTGTGCACCACAAAATCAGCGAATCGACAGCCCCTGAAAGTACTATCCTTCCTGATTAATCGCCCATCTATCCTGTTTCATGCTGACTGAGCTATTGATGGAGAAATACTACAACTTGATTTACTGGCTGGGAAGGACTTTTTCATGTCGTTTAGTCATCGCTGTAGAGTCGTTTCAGGAAGGAACTTCGTTTATGCTATATTTGTCTTTTTCTGGAAATTCGTGCTTTTCATAGACGAGGGTACTGCCTTAAAGCATGACTATTTAGCGATCTTTGCTATGCACGGTCTGGCTTTTCAAGGGGGTTAACAGTGGTATGGCCTGTAATATAGTGGAAATATCTGGTGCTATAAAGCGGCGAACGACCGTTAAATAGGAAATCCTAACTCTTCGGGAGTTGTCTGAAACAACTCGCACAGCAATCTCATGTGACGTAATCCAGGATGCTGTTTACCCCTCTCCCAACGGATGTACGTCCTGGTATCAACGCCTATCCTCTCTGATGCCTGCTCCATAGTCCACTGGCACCTCTGTCGAGCTTCTCTTAGTTTCTGGTTATTAGATTCCATAGCATCACCTTCCTATGTCATCTAGATTATATCCTAACTCTTCGGGAGTTGTCTGAAAAAGATCACACAATGATCTTAGATGGCGTAGTCCAGGACTTTGCTGGCCTCGTTCCCATTTACAATACGTTCCCCAATGAACATTAATCCTGGCGGCAACTTCTTTCCTTGATAAGTTTCGCCCTTTACGCACCTGTATCAACCTATAATTCGGCGCTGGCCTCTTACCAAAAATCCCTTCCATATTACATGCCTTTTGTATTTAAAGCAATAGCACCACATCAACTTATGCAAATTTACATATCCAGGTGACACTCATACAAGGACATGGGTAGGAAAGATATTGCATCATTTCACACTATCATAGACGATTTAAACGTACACGATTCAAATTTGCGTAATTTTGCCCCTTTCTATCACTTTCACGTAATGTTCCATTATATATAATTCCATCAAAAAAAGCAGGTACTATACAGTACCTGCTCGACTCGGGATACCTCCTACCCTGTTGATCACTTATTCTTTGAGGAGATCGCCAAAACCCAACTTCTCTGCTGGCATCTCAAACGCATCGCATAAGTCCTTCAGTGACGCCAGCCGTGGTTTTTGCGTGCCGAGTTCCCAACGTGAATATGTTATCGGACTCACTTTCACCAGTTTGGCAGTTTCTTTTATCGTTAACATACGCCTCCTGCGTGCTTGCCTTAGCTGGTTATTGCGTTTCTCAGGATCAGTAGCGTTCATCGCCGTATCCTCCTATCTCTTAACCGCCCTTCCGCATGATACTGGGCTGATATAGGCAGCTTCTCGCTACATTAGAACATGAAGGGCTCTCTATAGTAAAGTTGACATAGTACTACGCTCAAGCTCAAAAGAATGGTGCTTTGCGAAGCGATAGAAGAACGATATCAAAACGTCATGGCGCAACCACTACATTACATACTACACTAGTACAGAGCTTGAAATACATGGAGATACATTTCAACTTCTCAACTTACTTCCTTTTCGCGTAAGACGCCAGAAATATCAGGGGCCAATTCCATACCCCACACCTTGACAATAATTTCAGTTTGCTATCAGGAGGATGCGATGCAACATTTCAGCTTGAATGAGCTGCACACACTTATCGAGCAAGAAGATCTTCTTTTAGAATGCGCCATCAATATTCGGGTCAATGTCTCGATGGAACACCCCCATCGTTATGTAAAAGATGATACAGGCAATGTGAAGCTTGTGCTAGATAAAGGCTGGCTTGTCTCATTGGGCTTACAATTGCCTTCCTCAGAAGAGGAGGATTCTCGTCCTTTTTCAGATGGGGAACCTCTAATGGTATGTGACCTGCGCTACCTGGGAGAGTACTTTGGCCCTGTTCAGCTCGAAGACGCCATACGTGCATTAGGTGTTGACCCCGATGCAAAAATATGGAAGCAGCGATTGGCTTCTTGAGTCAAGAACATCATTCTTCATATACTGAGCATACGTTCCTGAATGCAGTGCATAGAAAGCCATATTAGAGCCGAGTTATCCCCTGCGAATCCTGCACACGTCCGCCGACCTGCAACCACGCCGCCTCCACGCACTGCTTCAAGAGCAGCACGTTCGTCAGGGGTCCAACGCCGCCGGGCGTCGGAGTCAGTGCACCGGCGACCCCGCTGACCGAGGAGAAGTCCACATCGCCTACGACGCCTCCCTCGGGCTTCGCGTTGATACCCACGTCGATCACCACCGCACCGGGACGCACCATCTCAGCCGTCACCATGTTAGCACGACCGACCGCCGCGACCAGCACATCGGCCTGGCGCGTATACCAGGGCAGGTCTATAGTGCGCGAGTGGCAGATCGTGACCGTCGCGTTCTTCTGCAGGAGCATCATCGAGAGCGGCTTGCCCACCACGTTGCTGCGCCCCACAATGACAACACGCCTGCCATCCAGAGGTGTGTGCGTGCGCTCCAGAATCTCCATTACCGCAGCCGCCGTCGATGGGAGGAAGCCCGGCAGACCCAGGAAGAGGTTGCCGGCGCTCTGCGGGCTGATGCCGTCGATATCCTTCTCCATGGCGATCGTGTCGGCGACCATGTTCTGCGAGAGATGGACGGGCAGGGGCATCTGCACGATAATGCCCTGCGTCGCCGGATCATTGTTCAATTGCAACAACAAAGCGTGTAGTTCATCCGCCGACGTGACCTCCGGAAGCTGCTCCATGCGTGCCTGCACGCCAATATCGAAGGCTATACGAAGAATAGCTTTACTGTAGACGCCGGAGGCGGCGTCCCCGCCGACGCGCACGATCACCAGGCCGGGTGCCTGTCCCGTTAGTTCCGCATAGCGACGAACATCCGCGCGTAGTTCCGCGCGTAGTTCCGCTCCCATCGCTCGTCCATCCAGTATTGTTGCTGTCAAACTCTCTCTCCCACTGTGTCGATGACCTGCTGGCTATCCGCCGCTATGGTATCCAATGCAGCGCTCAGACGGCTATTTAACTTCTGTACCTGTTCCTGGTCCTTCAGCGCGTGCAGGTTCGTACGCACCATCCACGCCGCTCCCGTTCCTGCGCTGGAGGCCAGCGCTGTCCCGGTTGCAATGTCGCTCAGGACGTTCACATTGCCGATGGCGGCGATGCGCAGACAGCATTGTACCAGCTCGACGGCACGCTCTACAACTTCTAACGGCACCAATGCGGCCTCGACGAGTTGTCCCTGAATCGCCTTTGTACGCGCGACCTTCTCTTCGCTGGTCGTGCGTGGCAACTTGAAGGCAGCGGAGAGCCGCCCGTAGGCCTCGATATCTTCCTGCATCAATTCCTGGAAACGCGTTCTCAATGCCTCTATCCGCTCCACAAGCGCTTCTATCTCCAACTGGACGGTGGTGTAATCAGCCCTCCCCAGCGTGAGGCGCGCTACCATGCAGGCAAGGCTGGCGCCCAGGGCACCGCTGAGCGCTGCGGCTGAGCCGCCTCCCGGCGTAGGTTGTGCGGAAGCCAGTTCATCCAGGTATTTTTGCAATGGCTTTTCTAAATACATATAGGCACTTTCTGTGTATATATCTTCCTGTCCCTGGTGCATGTTCACTTGACCTCTTCGAGTCTCGTGTGTATACTTCTCCTCAGAAGAGGCACCTGAAGCCTGTGCGCTCTTACAACCCGCTTGAGGGATTGAAATAAACAGAGAGAGAGATGATAGCATTCTAACATTAGAAATGCCTCGTGTCGAGAGTCCCTGCAACACCCGTTCCATCATATGCAGTGCAGGTAACTCTTCAGGACTTATCAGCGCCAAAGGCGCTTGTGAAGCGCCCTGATGTGGTTGGCGACGTGGCGAGGAGTCAGCAGCGGCCTGAGCCGGCACGCCGCTACCCACACAGACATGGCGCGAGCCGCGTCGCGGCGAGGAGTCAGGAAAGGGGGCCTGAACAGTTACGCGGTGCAGCACGACGGTAGCGTGAAGTGAAAGGTAGAACCCTCTCCAGACGTACTCTCGGCCCAGACTTTCCCGCCATGGATCTGCATGATCTGGCGCACGATGGTCAGGCCAATACCCGTCCCTTCGACAAATCTTGTCTCTCCCGAAGCGATACGCGTATAGGGCTCAAATATCTGTTCCAGTGCGTTTGTGGGGATGCCTACACCGTGGTCCTGCACCCACACGTGCGCTTGCTCGCCTTCGAGTTCGCTGTACAGCGCTATATCGCCACCACGCGGCGAGTACTTAATCGCGTTGTTGAGGAGGTTCGTCACTACCTGGGTCAGTTTGTCGCGGTCGCCCGAACATAGGGGTAATCTGGCATCCAGGTACAGGTATATTTGATGCCCGAACGCATTTGGGCGTGTACGCTCAACCACGTCTCTGATAATCTCATTCAGGTCGATACGCTCGGGGTTAAAGGCCATTCTACCCGATCTCATACGGTTCAGATCGAGTAATTCGTTGATCATGCGGCTGAGGCGGCGGGCATCCGTATTGATATCATTGGCGTATTCTCTGATTTCGCGAGCACTGAAATCTTCGTCGCGTATCAGTTCGCTAAAGCCCTGAATGCCGGTGAGAGTCGAGCGGAACTCGTGGCTGATAATAGAGACAAAGTCGTTCTGAGCTTTATTGGAGTGTTCAAGCTGCTCGTTTGCTGCTTGTAGCGACTGCAGCGCCTGAGCTAGCTGTGCCTCCGTCCGCTTGCGCTCGATGGCGGCGGTCAGCACGTTGGCAACGGCCTGCAAAAAGTAGATATCATCTTGAGTAAAAACGCGCGCTTCGCGGGTATGAACGATTAATACGGCATATGGATCTGGATGGCCCTCGACAACAATGCTAACACTCCCAACCAACCCATATTCGTCGATCACTTCGGATGGAACGGAGAAACGGCGCTCGATACGTAGATCGTCGACGATGACAGGTTCCTTCAATGAGAGGGTATAGGCTGCCTGAGACGTTCCCCACTCCTTTACGGTCTGGTAGGTAGTCCCTTTCCTGTCTCTGATATGCACCTGAATCGTGCCGTCATCGAGCAGCTCCGATAGTGAGGAATATGCCACATTGAGTGCCTGGCTCACCATCAAAAGCGCCTTTTCGAACAGGTCGGGCAGTTCCATTCCCCTGAGCGCGTACTGACCGAGTTCTGCGACAGCAGCCTGCTGGCGAGCGCGGACGCCGAGCTGCTCCTCGGAGCGCTTCTGATCGTCGATGTCGGTATCGGTGCCTAACCAGGAGATAATGCGCTGTTGCTGATCGCGTACCGGCAGAGCCCTTCCCAGATACCAGCGATAGACGCCATCAGTACGCCTGAACCGATATTCGATTTCGTATGGTTTACCCGCCCGCACCGCCTCCCGCCAGCGCTTCAGGCACATCTGCCGGTCGTCGGGATGCAGCACCGATAGCCACCCCCGACCGCGCGTCTGTTCAACGGTCAGGCCAGTATAATCGAACCAGCGCTGATTGTAGTAGTCTACTTCTCCATCGGGCCGCGCGGTCCAGACAATAAGCGGCATAGCGGATGCCATGCTGTGACGCACATCTTCGTTCGACCTTTTTTTCATCTTCTGTTCCTCAGCTCCCCCACCAACCCCCACCATACCCACTTTGATAGAGGAAGGGAGATCCCGCTCCCCCCCTTCTACCTCCTCCGCCGGTTGCTGATGATGCTCGTCTTTCATAAACACTATTTCTCCTCTATACAAAAGTACACAATAAAAGTACACAGGTTTTTATAAAAGCATTCAGGCATTTCGGTTTCATACAATCGAGCTAGCTCAGGGCATTGGCGAGCGATTCGATCTTCATACGTAGATCGGCAGGGCTGAATGGCTTGATGAGATAGCCTGATGCGCCATGCTGGTAGCCTTCTTCCATCTCGGAGTCCTGGGCAAAGGCGGTCACGAAGATAATTGGGATATGCGCCAGTTCCGGGCGGGCCTTCACCTCGTCAACGAGCTGGAGTCCATCGCAATTAGGCATAGAGATATCGGTAAAGATTAAGTCTGGCCGCTCCTTTTCAATAAGCGCCAGACCTTCGACACCATCCGATGCGATATAGATTTCGTGCAAGCTAGATCGTAATGTAGTACGAATAAGTTTTTGAATTCTTACCTCATCTTCACAAAAGATGATTTTAGTCATTATGTTCCTCCATATTTTCAGTATATAAGCCACACAAAAAGGCCAGCGCGGAACTTTACAGTTCCACACTGGCCCACACGAATAGAAGCTACACGACCTGTGGCAATTTTTCCTGAGCCGCCGCGACGGCATCAGCGGGATACTCGAAATCCTGCAATTGCCCGGAGAAGTAGGCGTCATATGCCTGCATGTCGAAATGACCATGGCCGGACAGGTTGAAGAGGATGACACGCTCTTCCCCTGCCTCCTTCGCCTGCAATGCCTCTTCGACCGCCGCACGCACGGCATGACCAGCCTCGGGCGCGGGTACGATCCCCTCGCTGCGAGCGAAGAGGACCGCTGATTCGAAGATCGCGTTCTGGTGATAGGCCCGCGCCTCGATAATGCCCTCGCTGTGCAGTTGAGAGACCAGCGGAGCCATCCCATGATAGCGCAGCCCACCGGAGTGGATGCCCGGCGGCATGAAGTCGTGGCCGAGCGTATACATCTTTACCAGCGGCGTCATGCCAATGGTATCGCCAAAGTCGTAGGCGTATATCCCCCTGGTCAGGCTGGGACAGGCCATCGGTTCAGCCGCCAGGAAGCGCGTCTTGAGCCCCTTGTGCTGCGCCTCGCCGATGAAGGGGAAGGCGAGGCCCGACATGTTACTTCCTCCGCCGACGCAGCCTATTACGACATCGGGATAGTCGTCGGCCTTCGCCAGCTGCAGCAGCGCCTCCTCGCCGATTATGGTCTGGTGCATCAGCACGTGATTGAGCACGCTGCCCAGCGAATACTTGATCGTTCCTCCACTCTTCGCCGCTACCTCGACGGCTTCACTGATCGCGATGCCCAGGCTGCCCATATTCTCTGGATCTCGCGCCAGGATGCTCCGTCCGGCGTCGGTCAGGTTCGTTGGGCTTGCATGGACGGTCGCTCCAAAGGTCTGCATAAGGCTGCGGCGATAGGGCTTCTGCTGGTAGCTAATCTTCACCATATAGACATCGATATCGATGCCGAAGAACGCGCCGGCCATCGCCAACGCGGAACCCCATTGCCCGGCACCCGTCTCGGTTGCGATTTTCCTGATGCCTTCTTCCCGGTTGTAGAAAGCCTGGGGGACTGATGTGTTCGCCTTGTGGCTGCCTACTGGACTGACGCCCTCATATTTGTAGTAGATGCGCGCGGGCGTGTCCAGCGCCTTCTCCAGGCGACGCGCCCTGTACAACGGACTCGGCCTCCATTGTAGATAGATGCGACGCACAGGATCGGGTATCTCGATGTAACGCTCGGTACTTACCTCCTGCATGATCAGGGCCATAGGAAATAACGGCGCCAGATCGTCGGGCGTTACCGGCTGTTTCGTTCCTGGATGCAGCACCGGAGCCGGCGGATTGGGCATGTCGGCCATGATGTTGTACCAGGCGCGCGGCATTTCATCCTCGCTCAAGTGATACCTTGTATGCATATTATCAGGCATAATACGCTCCTCTCGTGGCTAAATTAAACAGGAGTACCAGGGCAATGGCGCGCACTGCTCCACTGGCATACTGACTTGCCTGAACACAAATGCCCAGAGAATCAGACTTGCAGGAGGCAGGCGTGCATTGTAGAGGTCTTGTACACAATGCTAAACTCGAATAAGTGCTCGTGTCAAGCCAATCAGCCTGTAAAATCTGCCTTGAACAGGGAGCTACACACATCGACGCCCATTACATAACTGTGCAGGAAAGCGCTTACCGATCCTCAGATTGCTTGATACGCTTGATCAGGTCCTGATATTTCTCCTGCAACGCATTTCTCTCTTGCAACACCTGGTTCAGCCGGGCACTGGCCGTATTTTTCTCTTTCACAGCCTGCTCCATCCTGCTGCGCAGGGCTTGCTTCTCCTTCGCCGACTGTTCAACGCCCGCGCGCAGCGCCTCTCGCTCACGTTTCGCTTTCTCCAATTCGTCGCTGCTAAAGCCATGCTCGCGCTTCGCTTTCTCCAGCTCGTCTTCCAGGGCGATGGCACGGCTCTGTTCAGCGACAATACGCGCGGTTATGGCCATCACCTCTCTCTTGTACGCATCCTTCTGTGCCTGCAGCTCTGCTGCGAGCTTTCTCAACTGGGGCTCGTAGCGCCAGCCCAATAGCACGCTGAACAGCTCGTGGGTCGCGCTCCCCTCTTTGCTGTCCTCACGCATCTCGTGCAGTGTGCGTGCATTCCAGTGACCACCCGCCAGCAGTCCGCCCAGTGCACGCAGGCAGATCGCCATCTGATCTGGAAAGAGAACGTCGTTGCTGCTGGCAGAGAGACCATAGGTGCTGAGGCTCTGCGCGGCCTCGACTACTTCGTCGGGCGCCCCCATCATGCCCAGAATCGCTCCCAGTTCGGCCCGCAGCTCACTCGAGGCATCGGGATCGTTGAAGACCTCCAGCAGGGCCCCCTGCGTCTCGGTGCCCAGCAATAGGGGAATATACGTCAGCTGCTGGCGATGCTGGAGATCGTCGTCCAGGCTTTGCACCAGGTGATCGACGATTGCATGCTCGCCGAGCAGCAGCAGCAGCGCGATCACGCGCAGGTTCGTCTCTTCCACGCCGTGTGTCTGCACGTAGGTGATCAGTTCGGGGACCATGACGCGATCGGCGTAGAACTGTTGGGACTCGTCGTGTATACGATCCAGCAGCAACGAAACCGCCATCGCTATGTCTTCGGGCCGATTACTGACGAGCAGCGCGACCAGTTCATCTTTGATCACGTCGGTCGGCATGCTGTGAAAGACCTCAAGGGCCGCCGCGCGCCGCTCAGGGTTGTTCTTATCGCTGTGGGCGCTCCAGATAAATGGGAGCGCGGGCACGCCTATATCGCGCATAATCTGCTTCGCTGCTCCCGCGATCGATGAGTCTGGGGACGCGATCAACTCGCCCACACGCGGGACGGCGGGCGCGCCAATTCTCACCAGGGTGGTCTCAGCTCCGCGTCTGCGCTCATCCACGGAGAGCTGCTGGATCAGGACATCCAGCACACCCTCGTGCATGCCGGACTTGCTCGACAGGCGCGCAAACGCCTCGGCGACATCTTCGATCAGGTAGGCGTCCTGCAACCCCTCCAGGAGGGCGGGCGTGCTGATATCGGCCAGTTCGTTGGTTAAAACGCCGAGCAGCGCTTCACGAGCGCCTGCTGGCAGCGGCGGATTGAAGAGGTGTACGACCTCGCGTAGCATCTCTTCCGCGCTCTGACGCACCAGCGCTATGAGGATTCGTTGCGCGCGCTCCCGCGCGGCGACACGCTGATCATCCAGTCCCGATATCAGCGGGCGCAGGACCCTCATACCAAACCGGGGCAGAATCGCTGCCGCCGCGTCCCCACGCTCCTGTTCGCCCAGCAGTTCAATCAACGGCGACAGCGCGGACTCAGGATAGCGCAGCAGGATGGAGTTGACGACGTTGCGTAACGCCGCCTGGTTCAACACTTCTAATAAGGCAGGGACTACTACCGGCCCTGGCATATCGTTCAATGTCTGGAAGACATAAGCGCGTATATGCTCATCTCTGTCCCGCAGGTGCGCAACCAGCACCTGAGCGGCCTCGACGCCCTGCATCTTGAAGATAGCCAGGATCTGCTGCGCTTGCTGCTCGCTCGCCCGTTCCAACACCTGTAGCAGTTGTTCGCCGGGGAATGGCGTCATACCCAGCAGGGCACGCTGCACACGTTGCGTTACCACTGATGGCTGTTGTACATCCAGTGCAGCTACCAGTTCAGCGAAGGCAAGGCCGCCGAACTGGCTGAGCGCATTGATCCCCTCCTCGTAGAGCATAGGGTTCGTGCTCGATAGCACCGCTAACAGAGGCAAGACGACGCGCGCATCCGCAAATTGACTGAGCGCGTGGACAACCGCAATTGCCAGCAGCGTCTCAAGCTGTGGCATCTGCAATAACGCGATCAGCGCGGGCAGCGCACGTGCGTCGTGAATCTGCTCCAGAACCTGCACCAGGAGGCGCATACGTTCGGGCACAGCGTTCGATAGAACTCCGGCAATCGGCTCAACGACCGCCTCGCCGATACTGTTCAAGATCTGTGCCGCCCGTTCGGCAAGCGTATCGCTGGCATCAGAGAGGACAAGGTTGATCAGGCCGGGAACGCTTTCCGGCGCGTAGAGGCGCAGCACCTGCGCCGTCTGCTGTTGTATGGATGGCGCCGGGTCGCCGACCAGAAGCAAAAGGCGTGGCAGCGCGCGGAGGTCATGGACCGTCTTAAAGATCTCCACCAGGCGTGCGCGCATCGGGTCCGAAGATTGATCCAGCAGGAGCAGCAGGGATGGCGTCGCAGGCATTCCAATCGATTGTAGTGTGTGCATGCTATTGCGCGCCGCGACCTCGTCCTGCGACGGTAGATAATACGCCAGCGTCTCTATAATCTTCTTCTCACCTTGAGCATCTATTTCGCTTCCATCTCGAAACTGGCGTACGAGAATCTGCATCGCCTGCTGCTGTATCTCCGGCAGGTAGTTTGCGGTGAGTACAGACACGATCGTATCCAGGATGCGCTGGTACTGCTGCGGCGTCGCCCTGCGCTGCGGTTCGTCCAGGAACCGCTCCAGGATAATGAGACAGGCACGATGCACACGTCCCGCCTGCGGCGTCGCACCGCGCTTCTCAAGCTCTCCCAACACACCAGCCAACGCCAGTGCAGGTCCCAGGCGGATTAGTGAGTTTACTGAGCGCTCGGCGATAAATGGCTCGGCATCGTCCAGGCGACTGAGAAGAGGCTCTACTGCCTGGGAGTCGCTGATGCCGCCCAGGATATTACAGGCGGCGGCCCGTAGACGGATGCTTCTCTCAGGACCGGGCTGACTTAAGGACGCGGCGCGCTCGACCACCCCTCCACCGAAGCGGGCGAGCACGCGTACCAGGCGTTTGACCTGCGCTTCGTAAGTGGCATTATTAACGGCATCCAGCAAATGTGTGAAGAGCAGTTCTGCTACGACACGCCGGTCCAGCAGCACCAGCAGATTATCGAGGCCCTCGACCATGATGAGCGGCAGCAACGAGTAGTAGATTTCCTGGCCTCCCTCTTCCGCACAGCGTGTGAAGATGCGTGCCAGTTCCTCGCATGTCCCCTGGCTGCGCACAGCGATCGAGAGCGACTCCTCTACGCCCGACGGCAACTGCACAACGTCCTGCACATCTGCCCGCGGTGGCGTCCACTGCACACCAACGCAGATTAGCGCCAGTGCCAGCGCCTGCAGGGCATATGCAGGAGTCGCGCGTCCTGCCGCATTGATGCGCTCAGCCAGCGCCAGTGGATCATCCTGCAGGCCAGCCCAGAGCGCCACCGGCCCACTCCAGATCTCAACACGCTCCAGGAGATCTTCGCGTAGCTCGCCTGGCATCTGGTCTGCTGTATGCTTCTTGTTTGCCATGAAAAAGAGAGCTGCAAAATATTCCGCGATCAATTCATGGCGAAAACTCAGCACATTGTCTGAACTGATCTCGATCAGTTCCGCACCGAGCGCGAGCTGCAAGAGCTGCGCCATATCGCCGTACGGCAAAGGATCATTCTCCCCGTCGGTAAATGCTCCTGGATGTTCGTCTAGCCAGACGCGTAGTGCCTCGGCGAGTTCTGTAAAGTTCGGTCTGCCGCGTGCCACTCCTCCTGCTACCAGCGCAGAGAGGCGCAACTGAATAGCAGCGAGATCGTTAGCCCGACGCGCAGCACATGCCACCTCGCTCAAAAAGCGCACCACCTCCTGCTCCCTCGGCGCCTCGCCATTCCATGCTGCCCTCTCACTTACAATGCGTTGCCTCACCGCCTCGCGGAGCAGGCGACTGCGCGTATCGATCTGCTTGCCACGCTCTACGCCGATCGAATCGATCACGCTCAACAATGTAATGAGCAGCATGGGGTTGCTGCATTGGTGGCGCAGGCGGCTCCGTTCGATCACCTGCATAATCTGCCCTGCGGTGTGGCGCCACTGCTTCCCTTGATTGGTCACATAGGTCTCCACGAAGCTGGAGATCTGCTCAGGCTGCAAGGGATAGACCACGATGCGTTCCGCACTCCCATCATCGACCAGTTGCACCAGTTCGCGCTGTCTGCGATAATCGACCATGCGACCGGTGATAACCAGCCGATTCGCCGTTTCACGCGCCAGGCTCACCAGCTCCCGGCACACCTGAGCGAGGTAGGCGCTGTCAACTTCGTTCAATCCGTCGCAGAGCAGCAGCAGACGCCCCTGTTGCGATAACTGATAGAGATAGGGACGCAGCATATGCATTCCCGGCAGGTCGCTCTCGTACAGAAAATCGAGCAGCGTCCCCTCTGGCTCGTTAATAGCATCGCCTGCCTCTTCACCGGTTGGCACAGGCTGCACCTTCTTCAGATACAGGCTATAGTGCTCCATCGGCACATAGACCGGGATGCGATTGCGCTTAAACACCGCGTCGAGCGGCTGCTGTAAGATGCGATACTGGTAGACGCGCAGCGCCGTGGTCTTGCCCGATCCCGGTGCGCCCAGTATCAACTGGTGCGTATCCTCGCACTGAACCAGATCAAGAAGCGAGACCCGCTCCTCCAGTTTAGAGACGGCAGAGGTCCCCGCATCCTGCTCATGCTCATCGGGTACCCTGCGCGTATTCGCCGATGTCTCAAGCTGCATATACGTGCGCGCGTACGGCTCCTGTGCCCTGCGTGCCCGGCGCAGGTAGAATATGAGCGCACCTGGTTTCACCAGCAGGAATGCGCACAGCGCGAAGAGCAGAAATTGCACCGGCAGGACCAGTAGTACTGCCGGAACGTGTAACGGCAATCCTAGAAGGGAGGAAAAACGATTCGAGCCATCGCCCAGGGCACGAAATGGATTAAGTAGTAATAGCAATCCCGCTTCTAGCAAGACGAAGATAACCGTCAGCCCCGCCCCTAGAAGCAGGCTGATACGCAGGGGCACCGCCCCATTCTGCTGTGGCGCCGTATAGTGTGTGTCCGCAGGCGCCCTCAACTCCTGTTCCTGTAACATCGCAATCCCCGATACCTTTCCGCTGCATAGTGATGGCTAGCAATAGTATACAGCATGGCCATCTTCGTTAACAAACAATAGGAGTTACAGGTATTGCTTGACATAATATGAAACAAAACATTCTACGCGCTATGAATTTATCACCCATTGAATTTTAAGATGTGCGTATCTATTCAAGAGATAGAATGAATATATGCGTTGTCACAGTAGCAAAAATCCACAGATTACTCTATACTTCACTCAGATAGTACAGAACAAAGTTCATGGGCGCTGCGTTACGAGTTTTGTATACAACACGTTCGTAACAGTGAGCTGACCTATTTTCTCATTCTCTATACTAAAGTATAAAAATATTTTCTCTCTATGAAAGAGGTCGCACCTATGGAATCGCCTAACCCCTGGTCGCCCGGAAGGCAATCCGATCATGATGATGAACAAGAAATCATCCAGAAACAGCCTTTTACCAGAAAAGCGACCCGTGCAGGCACGATAGCACAGAATATTAGTACAGATACCCTTGAAAAACCTGGTATGACTGGCAGCGAATTCGACAGCCTGGAGACACAGCAGGATCTAAATATTTTTGAAAATAAATGCGTCAATACTGATGTTCCTGGTGTGCAGGAAATCGAAATTCTAGACGTTCAGAACGCACGGAAAACTACTAAGCCTCTTCCTGCCGAAGAGACAATGGGCGACGCGCCCGTTCCCGAGACGCCGATCCCCACGCAAGAACTTGCCCAGGCACATGCTCCTTCAAGGCCCCTGAAAAAGGGAACAGCCCTGCTGCTAATCACATTTCTTGGCGTGATCGTCCTACACACACTCACACTGGGACCGACGTCTTTTCTCGGCTCGCAGGGCTGGGCCTCCGTGCTCGATGGTCCTGCGGCGATGGGCAACGCCAATCTACTTAAAAACATCGATACGCATCTCAAACAGAATACGCAGCATGGCACAAAAGCTCGTGCAAAGGCGCAGATAACGCCACAACAATACATCAATTTAATTGTAAATAGGATGACGTTAGACCAGAAACTGGGACAGATGATGATTGTCCAGTTCACCGGCTCCACTTACTCACTGCCTATCAGCGCCATGATCAGCCAGTATGACGTAGGGGCGGCCCTCGTCTTCGCCGCCAATGGCAACATTGTGAACAAGAGCCAGCTCACCAGTCTTATCAAACAAATGAAGGACAACAGCACTACGATCCCCCTGGCCGTAGCAATCGACCAGGAAGGGGGCATAGTAGATCGCTTAGTGAATCTGGACGGCCCACGCCCGGCGGAGGCAACTATTGGGGCGACTAACGATCCTGCACAAGCAAAACAGGCGGGTATGCAAGATGCAAAGGACCTCGCCTCCTATGGCTTCAACCTCAATCTGGCACCGGTCGTCGATGTTACCAATGTCTATAACTCGCAGTTATACGATCGCACGTATGGCAATACGCCGGAGCTGGTCACGAAGATGGCGGCGGCCTATCTGCAGGGACTACAGAAGAGCGGCAAGGTCATGGGCACGCTCAAACATTTTCCCGGCCTGGGCGATGTAAGCACGGATCCGCATGCCGGCATCCCTTACCTGAATCGCTCAAAAAGTGGCCTGGAACAGATCGACTGGGCCCCGTATCGCGCGCTCATTCGCCAGGGAAACGTCCACGCCATCATGGTGACGCACGAGATCGTATCAGCGCTCGACAAGACCGAGCCCTCGTCGTTGTCTCCTAAGATCATCCAGGGCATTCTGCGCGACGATCTCGGTTTCCAGGGCGTGATTATGACCGATAGCCTGACGATGGATGCGCTCACCGCCTACGCTTCTGAGTCGCAGGCAGCTACGCTCTCAGTCGAGGCCGGGGCAGATCTGCTCATGGGCGCAGCCAGCCCCACGGATGTCGCCGCGATGATACAAAGTCTCAAGCAAGCAATAAACTCAGGCACCCTGACGAAGCAACGCATCGACGAGTCAGTACGCCGCATACTCATGATGAAATACGCAATGGGGCTTCTGCCCATTCCGCGAAACTGAGGGAGCATACAAGCATGGTTGCATCTAGCACTCCAAAAACAGAGAGCAAAAGGATCTGGCAGACGGGTCAGATCCTCATAATAGTTCTGGTCGTTCTCGAAACAGTTCTTGTCCTCATGGCGCTCGTCCCGGCGCAGTTGTGGACGCGCCTGCTGCCGCAATTTCCCGACGCCGCGCTCAATGGCCCTTTTCCAACGGTGATCGCCCCGGCGATTACTGCCCTTATTTATCTCATCCCCACGTTTATTGGATTGTTGAACCGGAGCTGGCAGCGCGCCTTGCTCTACGCCACGCTACCAGCCTGGATCGGCCTGGGAGCATTCGTGATCGCGGCTACCTTCAAAGTTGGCGCGTTCTACCTTGTCTCGACGGATCACGTTACGGCAAATGTCAGTGTGTTAGAATTGTTCGCCGGACTGGGAGGTATTGGCTGGTTAGCACGCCATTTGTTGCGGATGCGCTAGAATACAAATATGCACAAGATAACGTTACACCCTTTGAAGCTGGAGCGTTCACAAAGCGGCCAGTTATCTGACCCGGCAGCGACACGTAACAGCGCAGCAGGGACCGGGGAGGGGGCAAATGCAGAAGAGATACAACATGTAGCGAAAGGTCCCATACTTATGTCGTCAGAAGCTGTGGAGGATACCGTAAAACAGAATATACAGGCTCAGCAGGGTGAGGACGAGGCTCGTCACCTGCTCAAGCGTACCCCTGGCAGTTACCTGATCAACCAGGCTTATGGACTCTGGTTCCTGGTCTCGCTGTTCCTGCTCACGATCATTCTCACGCGCAAGGTCTCGACGGACCAGTACGGCGTCTACGCGATTACTCAGACCGCCTATAATACGATTCTCTACATTGTGGCATTTGGTATGGAGGATGCCACTACCACCTATGTCCCGCGTATCTTCGCCGAACACGGACAGGCCTCGGCGGCGGCGCTCGTTCGGCGCTTGCTGCTATGGCGCGTTCTCACGCTGGCCGCCGTGACAGGCATTCTGCTCTTCGGCATGCCCGTCGTCGCCACGCTGATTGCGGCTATCCCTATCTCCGGCTCCGTGGGCATAGCCGCTGGACTGCGCGATCCCGAGTTGTTATCCCACATCACGCCGGTCGCCATCTACATCCTGGGCAGTAGCATCGGCAGCCTGCTCACTGCCGTCTGCGCCGCGCTGATGCGGATGCGCATTGTCTTCGTGGTCAGTGGGCTGACGCAGGTCGCTGTCCTGGGCATCAGTTTCGTCGTGCTGCAACTCGGCTGGGGCATCAATAGCGTGCTCTGGACGCTGGCTCTCTGTTCCGTTCTGAATGCGGTGGCATTTATCATCTGGCAGGCACCGTTTATCTTCGCACGCGGCGCAACATACAGGCAACCATTATTGCCACTGATCAAACTCGGACTCTCGGCCTGGCAGACCAACCTGATACAGGGCGCCCTGCTGAAGCAGGTCTCCGTCATCCTATTGGGCGTCTTCGCCCTGTCTACACTGCAAGGACGCATCAATACCGGCTACTTCAATCTCTCCTTCCAGCTCGCCGACGGCGCCAATCTGCTGCTGGTTGCGGGCTTTGGTGGCGTTGGAGGGGCTGCCCTGGCCGCTGCGTTCGTGGGACAAAACTTCGAGCGGCTCTCGCGCTCCTGGCAGGCGCTGATCAAGATAGAGACCCTGCTGGCCGCGCCCGGCCTTATCTTCTGCCTCTTCAATTCATCAAACATCGTGCATGCTCTCTACGGCAGTAAGTACGATACGGTAGGACCGCTCTTCGCGATCTTCCTCCTGTTCAATGTTTTCGTGCGCGTCCTGGGCAGCACCGTTCACCAGTACGCGCTGTATGTCACGGGCAAGGCGCGTCTGGTCGTGTTCAGCCAGTGGGTGGGACTGATTGGCGTTATCGCGACCGGCGTGCTGCTGATCCCCGGCTACGGCGCGGCAGGGGCGCTGATGGCGGATGGTATCTCGCGGCTGCTCTCCGGCGGGTTGATGCTTGTCTTCCTCTGGAACGCCCTGCCGCATAAATACCCGCTGGGCTTTTCGCTGCGCTTCTTGCTCGCGCTCACGATTGCCGTGCTGCCGAGCCTGCTGTGGCATCCGACGAGTCGGGTTCTGTTGATCGTCTCGGGCGTGCTGTTCCTGGTCCTCTGCGCCGCTCTGCTGCTGCTGATCAAGCCGCTCACCGACGAGGATATCACGCTGCTGGGTGAGCAGAATCCACGCGTTGCGCGCTATTTAAAGCCGTTTGCGCGCAGGACACGGTCTTCGTCTTGAGCGATTCAACTGCGATCGGCGGCGGTGCTACGCCGAACCCCAGGACCGGCGTCCGTAGGCGACTGCTGCTTAGCGGTCCTCCACCGCCACCGTGTATGAGAAGGGAAACCGAGCACATCAACTCAGGAGAATACGCAGAGATGATGCATCTTAGCTACACCGATTTTATCATTATCGCAGATGATTGAACAGAGTATGCAATACTCTGTTTGCGCCGCGAAAAATAGTCACATACACCATGAGATTGCTCTCAGCCTTGCGTAAGAGGCATTCCACTTTCAGCCATGCTTATGGTATTATTATTGCCAACAAAGCATCTCTACTCTCTCAAAGCAAAAAACTATCTGTGTGGAACACTATGCGAAGAAGAACGCCCGAACCACTCAATCCAGCGCTCGTCGTCGATGCCTATGCCCAGGGCATCTTCCCCATGGCCGACTCCCTGGGACAGATTCGCTGGTATGCTCCAGACCCACGCGCTATTCTGGAACACGCCAACCTGCACGTTTCGCGCTCACTACGAACGACTATACGCAGAGGCATCTACGAGGTACGTATGGATACCGCCTTCGAACCCGTTATACGCGCTTGTGCGGCACGCGCGGAGACCTGGATCAACGAGGAGTTCATCAAGACCTATACCTACCTGCACCTGGCCGGTGTGACTCACAGTGTCGAAGCCTGGCAGGACGATCGCCTGATGGGCGGGCTCTACGGCGTGGCCCTCGGTGGCGCGTTCATGGGCGAAAGCATGTTCTCCTACGCCACTGACGCCTCTAAAGTTTGCCTGGTTGCGCTGGTCGAGCACCTGAAGGCACGCGGCTACGTTCTGCACGATACACAGTTCATCACCCCTCACCTGTTGACGCTGGGCGTGACGGAGGTCCCACGCAGGGTCTATGAAAAGCGCCTGAAAGAGGCGCTTCGGCTGAGATGCGTATGGAGCTAGAGGACCAGGCAAAGCTTACTTTGATGCCTCTTCCTCTTCTTCCTCCTCGTACTCCTCCTCTTCATACTCCTCCTCCCGCTGTTGATCGGCAACACGCGTGCGGTCCTCGATCTGACCCAGCCAGCGGAAGAACAGCGGCGACATCACCACCAGATCGACCAGGCCAGGAATCAGCAGGAACGCGCCCGCCACGGCCTGATCAGCAAATGCGGTGAGGTGCAGTTGGGGCGGAATAGCGTAGAGCCTGTAGATCGCGACTCCGCTGAAGACCAGTACAAAGGCGAAAATATCCACCGGCTGCCCATCGAAGAAGGCGTACAGCATCTGCACCGGATACGTCATGCGACTGATCTCTTCGCGCAGCGATCCGATCAAGGGCCACCAGTTGAGCAGGGAAGCAAGAAAGATATTGAGCATCTCCACCTGATAGAGGGTCGCGTTCTGCTGAGCCAGTTCGAAGACCTTCGGCGCATGCCAGAACAGGAACGAGCCATTGAAGATGATCGAGGCCACCAGCGGCATGGTGAGCAGGCGCACAACCGTATGCAGCAGCGGGAGTTCGATCAGGGGACGTAGCAGTACTGCTGGCAACGCGAACAGGATCAATGGTGCGCAGAGCGTCGTCAGAACGACTGCCTGCATCATATGGACCGAGAAGAGCTGGGTGCGACCGATCGTATCGATAGGTGTCAGCAACAGAGATGCGGCAAGTAAGATAGCCAGGAAAAAGGCGCCGATATGTATAGCTTTAACGGATGTGTCTTCTGGATGACGCAGGCGCGCCCGTCGTAAGCTCAGAACATACAGAAGGCTCATCAACAGCAAAATAATGATCGTGCCCGGATGCCAGGGCCACGATAGTGTTAGACCAGCTAACATAATAAGACTCCCATTCAGAGTGAGGACGACGTGGGACTCCCATCGCGAGCGCATGCAGCGGGTTTCTGTCCGTGAGGGAAACGTCGCGCTACCCATCACGCGGAATCGTTCACATTTTTTGTCTGCACCTATTATACAGCAGATTCAAGATTGTGACACGGCTGTGACCCGAAGCACCTGCTCGCCTCGACCTCCGATGATGTTATAATTGCTTTCATTAAAACCTGTTGCGCTTATCGATGATGTTATAATTGCTTTCATTAAAACCTGTTGCGCTTACCATTGAAAGGCAGTGACGCCAATGCGTATCATTATTGCTCCACAATCCCTCAAGGGCAGCCTGACCGCCGCTGAGGCCGGGCGCGCTATTGCACACGGCGCGCGAGCGGTGTATCCCGATGCGGAGATCGCTATCGTCCCGATCGCCGATGGCGGCGAGGGGACCGTGCAGGCACTGGTCGATGCGACGGCTGGCACATTGATGCGGCGCGAGGTGACTGGGCCGCTAGGGGAGCCGGTAGAAGCGTTCTATGGCATCCTGGGTGATGGTCTTACGGCTGCAATCGAGATGGCCGCCAGTTCGGGCCTGCCCCTGCTTGCGCCGGAGCGACGCAATCCGCGCATCACAACGACGTATGGCGTCGGTGAACTGATCCTGGCGGCGCTGGATTACGGGTGCCGTCACTTTATCATCGGCATCGGGGGCAGCGCGACGAACGATGGTGGCGCTGGCATGGCACAGGCGCTGGGGGCGCAGCTCACCGGCGCACAGGGCGAGGTCGAGCGCGGTGGCGCTGCACTCGCCACGCTCACCCACATTACGACCAGGACGATGGATGCACGGCTGAGCGAGTGCACGTTCGAGATCGCCTGCGACGTGACAAATCCGCTCTGTGGGCCAGAAGGCGCCTCGGCGGTCTACGGTCCACAGAAGGGCGCGACGCCGGAGATGGTGGCGGAATTGGACGCGGCCCTGGCCCACTACGCACAGATTATTGAACAGGATCTACATGTCTCCGTCAAAGATATTCCCGGCGCGGGGGCGGCAGGAGGACTGGGAGCTGGCCTGATCGCCTTCCTGGGTGCAGAACTGCGTCCCGGTGCCCAGATCGTCCTTGAGGCGACTCACCTGGAAGCACAACTGCGCGATGCCGATATCGTCATTACCGCCGAAGGTCAGCTCGACGAGCAAACGGCGTATGGCAAGAGCGTCAGCGCCGTAGCGAGCATGGCTAAACGCTACGCCCTCCCTGTTCTGGCGCTTGCCGGGAGCCTGGGCAGAGGCTATCGAGCGGTCTACGATCTGGGTGTCGATGCGGTGGTAGCCCTGCCACCCGGTCCCTTGACGCTGGCATACGCTATGGAGCATGCTGCCGAACTCGTTAGCGATGCAAGCGAGCGCGCGCTCAGGATATTCAGGATGGGGCGCGCTACTCGCTAGAACATTTCGCTTGATTGGACGAAAAGGTTACTTTGTGCTATCATATTGCTAGAGGTTGTTCTCCCCGGTAGCCCCCTGATGGGTATCAGATAAAACCACGCGCGTTTTGACGCTGAAATTCTTGCCCGATTTTCACCTGCGCAGGCGTTCTCCCAATGAAGTGAAACCGTTCTGGAAGCATCATAAATGATTGCTGACAGTTTGATCGTTGCCCGGAATTATCGTTTACATTGGAGATGTTGTATCTAATGAAAAGGTTCAGACGTATCTCTAAGTAGATCATCTGAGACCCAGAACGTGCTTACACTCGTAGTCCGTTTGTCCTTATCATCGAGGGAGTATCACAGCAATGACCGAACATCCGTATACAACAAATGATGGCACAGACTTTCAGCTCTTACTGTCCATTGGATTTTCCGAAGACGAGGCCGAGAGGCTTATTCATATGAAGGATCACGTGAGTGATCAGACCGAGTATCGCGAGATGCTCGAAGAGAGCCGGCGTCTCGACTTTATTCGCTGGCTCATCGATAACGATCGCATGAGCAGTTAGTAGCAATACTACCTCATGTTTTTAATATGATCACCTGCCAATCACATAAAGAGAGGCCGAGGGCACTGCGCCCCTGGCCTCTTTTTGTGTGATGGAGTTGAGGCAGCCGTAAGCCGAATTCTGTACCCACACGGCCTCTCGACCACATGGGCGGCAATCATCTATCTAGGAGGTCGATTGCTCGACATCTCATGCGACCAACCCGAAGGTTAACAGGCGAGCAGCCTGCAAGTACACCCGCCATGCAGATGTACTATCCCTTCTATCTGGGTCTTGCTCCGGATGGGGTTTACCCAGCCAGACGGTCTCCCGCCTGCTGGTGAGCTCTTACCTCACCATTTCGCCCTTACCCGGAATAGCTTTGAGCTTTTGCTACTATTCCGGGCGGTATGTTTCTGTGGCACTTTCCTTAAGGTCACCCTCACTGGCCGTTAGCCAGCACCCCGCTCTGTGGAGTTCGGACTTTCCTCGGACCTTGCGGCCCGCGATTGCCTGTCTCCCTCAAATCCATCCCTGCGAGTGTAACATATCTCTTGCGAACCGTCCACCACCGGCACAGATCTAATCTGCAACAGCGGCGACGCTGTTGCGGCTGCTCACGCGGTAGAGCCCTTCAAGGTACTCCAGCACCATCGTGGGGAAGAGGAAGTTCTTGCGCACACCTTCATACGCGCGCGCACCCATCTTGCGCCACAGGGCACGATCCTGCAAGAGCTTGAGCGTATAGTCGGCGCACCCCTCGGTATCGTCGACGAGGTAGCCATTGTAGCCGTGCTTGATCTGCACGCGCAGGCCCGTCGCCGTGGTACCAACGACCGGCTGGTACTTCCACAACGCCTCTGTGACCGTGAAGCCGAAACCTTCGCGTAGTGAGCGCTGCAGAATGACGCTGGAGTAGCGCTGGAAGGCGTTTACTTCTCTATGCGTGATCACGCTGGCATCCGACAACAGGTGGATATCTGGATCGCCAGCCGCGTACTCCTCCATATCGGCTAGCACGCCCCTGGCGCTGATGTCGTCAGCCGCCTCCATAGCGCCGAGCAGCGCGACCTGCACTCCCGGTATCTCCTGCTTCACCAGGCGGTAGGTATCGACCACCTGCCAGGGATTCTTCCAGTGGCCGAAGCGCGAAACCTGCGTGATGAGCGGCCTCTCTGGATCGATTCCGCAGCGGACAAAGATCTCTCGTCCCTCCTGCGGCGTGAGGAACCTGTTCTTCACCCTGAACGGATCTATGCCCAGGGTGACGACCTGCACCAGTTCGGGCGGTAGACCCTTGAGGACGGAGGCATGCGAGTTAAAACCGTACAGGTCATAAGGGCCCAGAAAACGCCGTACATAGTCGGCAGCGTGCGGGCCAGGATTCGCGGTGTCTACATGGCAGAACCAGATCGCAGGGCGCATCCATGGATAGAACTGCGCCAATGGCACGAGCTGAAAGTCATGCACGAAATAGATATCCGCAGGCAAGGGCCGCGCGAGCTCTGGTGCATGGCTTAATACCTTTAACAACCTGTTCTGATCTTTTTGAGATAGTTCCTCAGTACCCCCTCCTTGCAGCAGATCGACAACGCGATCCGTAAAATGGTTCGACTCTTCATCCAGACCCACTATCTTCCAGGTATGCCTGATACCCAGCTCTTCCATAAGTGGTATTAGAACCTTGAGGATCTCTGCCACGCCGCCACCCTCATAGGTCGTATTGATATGAAGAATGTGTAAACCTGCCAGTTCATCGGCCAGGTGGTAGATGCGCGAGATCATTTCCTCGCCTACGAAACGTTTGTAGCGATCGAGCTGAAGCGACGTTTTCATGAC
>DAOTTD010000312.1:0-43687 GCA_034438015.1 Ktedonobacteraceae bacterium
TCTCGTGATCCTCGGCAAGCAGGGCATATCCCGCGTTCGTGTCCAGGGGGTAGTATTCGTACTGCTCGTTCTCCGAGTGCGTTCTATTGGTGGTGCTGTTCATAGCAATCGGTTCTTTCTCTGAGTGGTGGAGTGCAGGGCTGGTCACTCCCCAGTCCTGCACGTCCCTCTCTTGCTTATCCGTTGACCACATCCAGGACCATCACCTGGATGTGCGCCGGGTCGCTCGGGATGCTTGTCGCGTTCCACGTCTCGGTGATACTCACCGCCTGGATGTGCGCGTCGTGCTTGAGCAGACGTACGGCTTCTTGTCGGGGCAGGCCCGCGATCCGTTTGGTTAACTGGCTGATCTGGGCGCTACTGAATTGATAGCTCCACGTGCCCTGCGCGCCCACCAGGAGCGAGAGGGTGCCATGGGCTGCCTGGGTGGTGGCGACCTGGGTGATGCTGGTGGTGATGGGACCCTGCACGCTGTAGCCGGTGCCCAGCGTCGTGCGAGCCTGCGTACTCAGAGCGGCACTGGCAAGCTGCTCGACCGCCTGCTGGTCGTAGACCTCGCCCTGGCAGGTGAGGGTGAGCGTGATCGTGACGTGAGCCGCCTCGCTGCCCACCGGGTGATCCGTGCTCACGCCTGGGTGACACTGCGCGGGGGCGATGAGTTGCTCGCCTGGGCGTACATCTGCTTGCAGGCGCGCCTGTGCCTCCTGGGTGAGGGGGCTGCTCTCCTGGGTGATCACCTCGTCTACGTCCTGGCGTGCTACCACCGGGTAGTCACGGGCAAACTGCCCTCCCGTAAAGGCGTCCGTGTTCTTGACCGAGACGCCCGCCACACAACAGAGCCCGTTGAGATCCAGAGGCGCGATGTTGCCCTCTTGACCGACCTGTACCGCCTGGGCAGGCACCGTCGCCATGCCCACCGTAGGCAGGTTGGCAGCAGGCAGGAGCGCTGCTTGATCCGTCACCAGTTGGACGCCATCGGTACCGGTGAGCACGGTGCCTGCGGCCACGGTTTGCGTGTAGGGGGCGGCGTTGTAGAAGGTGAGCGTGCCGCCTGCTGCCTGCGCGCGGGTGTGGCCGTGACCGCTGGTGGGCACCATGCGTGTGAAGGCGGGACTCTCCTCAGAGAGCAGGCGGGCGCGTACCTGCCCTTTCGTTGGATCAGGGGTGCCGGTGACAGCGGTGAGCGCGACGCTGGTGTGCAGGCTCGCCTGGGCAGGAGTGAGCGTGACGGAGGCGCGTGGGGTGAGACCGGGAAGGAAGGTCATCACTGAGCCCAGACGTGCCGGGCTCACGACCAGCAGGATGCCGACAGCAACACCGAGCAGCAGCAGGCTGATCCCGATCAGGGCGATCAGCAGGGAGAGCCGACCCCGGGGCCGGGCGGTGGCTTTCGGCAACGAGAGCGGCCTGGGCTCGCGTGGCGGTGATGGTGGGCCAGGCGTGGGCTCGTCGTCGTCAGGCGCGCCTGGCTCTTTGGGTTGCGTTAGTGGTAGTGGTGCACTAGCCTCCTCCTCTGCTGGTATGGGTGGCAGGCGATCCTGCCCCTCCTCATCGTCCTCGCTCTGTAGTGGTGGAGGCGTTGCCTCATTAAGGCGGGGATCCTCTTCATCATCATCAATCGTGTCCATGACGACAATCACGGGACGCAGCGGTCCGGTGGTGGGTCCTTTGGGCTCGCGTGCCTGCTGGTCTGCCTGGTGCATCGTGCGTGCTCCCTTCTTCTTTGCTTTCTTCTTCTTCGGCTACTGGTGAGACGATGGCGCATCAGGTGCAACAAAGCGCCCAACAAGACGGTCCTGCTCATGGGCATTGCGCCAGCAGTGCTGATCATCACGCCAGATGCCGTGCGCGTCCAACTTCAGGACGATCTCGTTACGCTCTGGGAAGGTCTCTCTGCTGATCGAGATCGCCTCCAACGCATCCATCAGCGCGACGACCTCATCAGGCAGCGGCGTGTGGACCAGCAGGGACACATCCGTCCACTTCTCGCGTGGATCAAGGGACGGGTCGTCATAGGCTACCCAGACCTGCTCGCGCCCTCTGCCCGTCTGAAAGTCAGGATCACCGTCGAAGTGCAGGACTCTGCCGGTCTTGCCTGAGTAGGGGTTATGGGCGTGTGGGATGTGCAGGACACGCTCGCCTCGTTCAAAGGTGGTCATGATCTTCTTTGCTCTCTTTCTTTTTCACTTTGTGCCAGCAGGAGCAGGGATGATCATCCGTCCAACGGGTCCCTTGCTCCTGTCTGTGTATCTCTTTTCACCGAACGCGCTACGAGCCTACTGCGGTGCTTGCAGGTGGAACTTGCCATCCGTGCCGTCGGAGAGGATGACCTCGTTGTTCTGGTAATGCAGGATCAGTTCCGGTTTGCCCTGCCCGTCATGGGCCAGCGAGAGCGTGACGGCAACCAGGTCGGCGTCCTGCCCGTAGAGGACGGGACCGGCATAGATCACCGTCTTGCTCACGTCCCCGCCCGGCATCTCAATGACGGAGAGATGCCCGCCCAGGTTGAGGGCGATGAAGTGAGAAGGATGGGCGGCAGAGTCCTGGTGCCCCACGACCGCATCCATCTGAAACGTCCTGGGCATGCCGTAGTGCAGGTCGTCCTCGGTATGCTGCCACCACGTGGCGAGCGCGGAGAACACGAGGAAGCCGACCAGCATGCACAGGAGCGTGAGGCCCACCAGGACCGTCCAGTGCAGCCCCCGGTGTGCTCTCGTCGGGACCGGCGGCTGCTCCTGGGTGGTCATCGTGGAGCGGTAGCGGCGGGCGCTGCTGCGGGCGGGACGCTCATCCAACCCTTCGTCAATGGCGGTGGAGGTACGGCGGGCGGAGACCAGATCACCGCGCTCCTGCTCCTTCTCGTCGGTCAGGTAAGGCCGGTCCTCGGGATGGATGGCGTGGGAGTGCCCGGCGGCGTGGCGGGATGCGTCCTGTTGTTGCTGCGGTGAGGCACGACGGCGACGCTCCTGCACGGGCAGGCTGGCACGGGCGATGCGGTAGGTGGGCGCGACCTGGGCGAGGGCAGGATTGTCCTCCTGCTCCCACATGCCGTGTTGCTCGCGAATGGTGGTGCGGCGGCTGCCCTGGATGGTTGCGGCTCCCCGTGCGGGTGAGAGGCGTTCGCTCATGATGAGACTCCTTTCTGGATAGGCGGTTGTGACGACGGCTGTTGCTCGTGGCGATGGCGGCGGGCCTGCTCATCACGGGTCTCCTGCTCGGCATGGTGCTCGGGACAGAGCCGTGCTCGTGCCCCTTTGGGAATGCTCAGTGTACAGCCAGGGCAGTAGTAACTGGCCCCGCAGGTGGTGCAGAGATACTGCCCCACGACAAAGGTCGCGTGCCACTGGTGCCGGTCAAAGACCCGACAGTCGTTGAGGGCCAGCATGGAGCGGGCGGCGGAGGGTGTGCGCTTACTCATGAGCGTGTCCCTCCTTTCGGGTCGCGTCCTGCTTGATGAGGCGGGCATGCTCCTCTTGCACGCTCATGAGCAGGGACCAGAGCCGCTGGTGTTGGGCGCGTGCCTGCATGACCAGCGGGCGAACCGTGTCCAGCAGTTGAGGGGTGGCGTGTCCATCGTTGGCAAGCCGCTCTAGCCACATCCCAACAGCGGTCCAGTTGACAACGGCTTCGTGCAGATCGACGCCCGTCTGCTCCAACCCTTCGGCGATGGTGGAGGGTGGGTAGCGCAGGCGGTTCCCAAGCAAAAAGGAGTGGGCATAGGCGCTCTCCTCATGAGAAAGCGCGAGAAAGGCCATGCCGATGGCCTGGAAGACGTGGGCACTGGCGGGGCTGGTGATGGAGGCGAGAGCACAGGCAAAGGAGCCCCACGCGTGCGCCAGTTCGTGCAGGTTCGCCCAGGTGGCTGCCTGCGTCGATGGTTCTGCTTCCCTTGCCTCCCGTTCCTGCTCGAACACGGACAGGGACGCGAGCGGGTGCCCAGGGGCGGGACGAATGGTAAGAATGATGGGAAGGTCATCGGGTGTGTGTGTCAGCGCCTCGGCAGAGACGAAGCGGTCAGAGCGTCCTTCCTGCTTACTCATAGTAGCAATCTCCTTGCGGTGGATAGGGGTACGATGGGGCGTAAGCGTGGGCCTGCCGCATGGCATCGGGCAGGTAGAGCGGGCGTCCGGCCATGTCCAGAGGGAGCTCGCTATGGTAGAGCAGCCGCTGCCGACGCAAAGACTGTTCGTTGAGATGCCCCAGGACCGTCACGGAAATCCAGGCCAGCACGACGAGGGCACCCAGGCCAAGCAGGCCAAAGGCGACCAGTTCCTTCATCTGCCAGAGGGCGATGAAGAGCCAGGAGATGATCACCGTGATGCAAAGCAGGCTCAAGCACAGGGCGACCAGCAGGCATTTCTTTTCTCCATTCATCATGTAGTATGGTCCTCCTATACTATCTTGCCGCTGGCGATGCGGGTCGCATCCTCGGCGCTCACCAGCCCGTCCTGGTAGGCGCGCGTGAGATCGGCAATGCGTTCCTGGTGACAGTCACAATCGGACTCAAAGCATTCAGGATGCTCGTCGGTGTGGTACAGGTAGTCGGTGGGAATGACGGGGACGACGGTGTACTCTTCGTCGTCCCCGTCGGGCGGAAGGGAAGGGTGATAGGATGTTGCCATCGGGCGTTTCCTTTCTGAACGGCCTGCGGTCTTAATAGACATTGCGACAGTGCCAGAAAATATAGCGAAATATTGCATAGCCACATTTCGCCGCATTTCCTGTTTATTTCGTGAGGGTAATCCTCACCGGATGCACTGCAAAATCCTCTACACCCTCCGACCCGAAGGCATCAGGTGCTACTTTGCGAATGATGTTTCCTGACCCGTTACAATCGGCATTGATGTATCGCCCATTTGATGCACGATACAACCCGCGTTTCACGCGCTTACCGCTAAATGTGTATTTCGTGTCATCGTTTGGCTTACGGACCGGCAACGGGTCACGGTCAAGGAATGACGCTTTTGACGTGTAAGACTCTTCCGTGATTTTGACGGTAATGCCTACGAGCTCAGCCTTGTAGGTAAGCATCGAAATGAAACGAGCGTGCGGTATCTGGACAAAGTTCTGATTGTTCCGCTTGCCCATCTCACATTCCTGTTTCCAGGCGTCATTCTTCCCTACTACGAGGGTTCCCATCCCCTCTTTCACGAGCAAGTCAATGATGTATCGGCTTGCTGAGTGCATGTAGTGATCGGTACGTCTGTTACGCTTGTTCGTGATGCGTTCCATACGCTTTGTTGTGCCTGTCTTGCCAAGCTTCTTCTGTAGTTCTGCTCGACGCTTGTTGTAGAATTGGTTAATGCTTTTCACTGGACGCCCGTTAATAACTACCGATTTGAAATTCGGCTTATTTGATGTTAGCGCCGCTAAATTATGCATTCCAATGTCTATGCCAGCGTAGTAGGCAGGATTGACTTCTGCTTGTTCAACAGCTTTTTCATAGACAACTTCAATGACGTAGAACCCGATGCGGGGAACGATACGAGCGTGCTTCACAGCATCTTGCGATGTTTTCACTTCGATACCCAAGCCAGACGGAGCAAGCATGCCACGCTTCAAGGCCGTTTTCGAGATGGCTTGTTTGTCGTAGATCAACAGGAACCGGCCTTTTGTCTTGTGCTTGTATTTTGGGATTTGCGGCCTCCCTGTGAACTTTTCAGGATGCTCGTACCATTCTTTCAGGCCATTTCTGAACGAACGCCATATCTTATCAAGCTGACGTAAAATGTCGTTGGAGACTTTGCGCGGTAACGCCTGATATGCCTCGGAATGCTTCACCCGATGGTAGACCTCTGCATAACTCAGGTAGATGCCTTCGTGAATAAAGGATTGCCGCCACTCGTACAACGCAAGGTTGTACAGGTTCTTTGCTGCAAATGCCGCCACATCGATAGTCGCATAGCGCGGGTCACTTTCGTTGATGATTGTCTGTTCAACTAACTGCATGCTCTTCACCTTCTTCCTCTGTTGGGAATGTGCCAAAACTAGATGAAAACTTCAAACCGTCAAAACCGTAAAATTTGTAATCCGTAATGCCAAGTATACCATGCCAAATTTGTATTGTCAAGAGAAATCGCCAAAACCGTAAAAGTTTTCATTGGATAAGTTGAGAAGTTGTACAAAGTTTCAATGTTGCCAATCCCGTATAACAGGGCTATAATAGAGGAACTAAGCAAACAGAAAGTGTATCTCCTATGAAGTCAGATAAGATTAAAGAACTCTACTACACCGCCGCTGAAGCAAGAAAAATCCTCGACCTCTCAGACGATAAGTTTCAGTATTGGGTGAGAGTTGGACGAATTGAAAAAGTTCGCCTGCCAGGAAGAAAGCAGTACTCCTACCCGAAACGCAGCATTGACAGGCTCGCAAAGAGGATAGAAGCGGCTATCATAGCAGAAGAAGAGGAAGGGCTTGAATTTAGAAAGGCCATACTCAACGATCTGGAAGAAGAGTACGCGCTTTCCTACCTACTATTCGGAAAAGGAGCGCACACCGTTGAGACACGAAAAGCCTTTATGGAGCAAAACCCCGATATAGACTACCACCTCTATGATCGTGGTGAACTAGTCGCTTTCATTAACATTATTCCCTTCCAACACGATACCATCACACAGTTCATCACAGGCAAGAAGCGGGGGAAAGAACTAGACCCTAGTACTGTAGAGCCATTTGTACCAGACAAACCGTTAGAGTGCATCATTATGGAGATGTCAACAACACCGACAGTACCCCCAGGCAGAAGAACGGTCTACGGTGAGCAACTGCTTCTAGGCTTTTCAGAGATGCTTGAAGAATGGGGGAAACAAGGCGTCATTTTCACAAAGTTTTATGCTACCAGTTCAACTCAAACCGGTATCCGTATACTCAGGACAGCAAACTTTCAGGAAATAGCTGATCTAGGCAGGGGTAGACTAGCCTTTGAACTGGACATCAGTACCTCAAATGCAAAAATGGTGAAAGGGTACAAAGAGGCTCTGGAACAATTGAGGAAAGAGGAAGAGACTTCCTCACGCAACGAGGGCAAGAAGAGAGGCAAAAGAAGCACCAAATAAAATGTATGCGTCTACGCCAAATCCGGTCTATACCAATATATACCATAATACCTTGCAAAAATCAATAGCGGTCTATACCAAATTAGACCGCTATTCGGAGAATGAGATGGAACTAGGTAAAGCGGAAGAAATTGCAGCGCGTTTACGACAAAAAATTGCAGATGGTACGCTCCAAGCGGGAACAAGACTAGCATCTGAGCGTGATCTCTCAACAGAATTTGGGGTCAGTCGTATGACAACTCGGCATGCTATCGAAATCCTTGAAAGTGAAGGCTTAGTAGCTCGCTACCCCGGACGTGGGACATTTGTTGGGGGCATAAGGGAAAGAATAGTCATGGATAAGGGGCGGGAGACACGAACCAGAGTAGAAGCAGCATCAATAACTGCCAGCGAGCTACGCATATCAGGGTCATTTTTAAAAGATATGGAACGTTTGGGGCGGAAACCGCAAGTTCGATTCCTTGAGCAACCTGGACTTGTCCCATCCGATGCCGAAATTGCGAGTCATTTAAACATTGAGAAAGGGACACTTGTACTCAAACGCTATCGGCTACAACTCGCAGATAATCTCCCCTATCGACTGATAGAAAGCTATTACCCATCTGATCTGTTTGGGGAACTTCTCACAACGGACATAGGAGATAAACCGCTCTTTCTTTGGCTGCAAGAGCGATACGGCCTAAGAGTTTCACGGGCACAAGAAACCCTAATCGCACGTCTTGCCACTCCACGCGAGCGCCAGTTCTTGCATATCTCTCCAAGCGCCCCTGTAGTAGCTCTTGATCGAACTGTATGGACAGAAACAAAGAGACCCGTTGAGTGGGCACACATTGTTGCTATTGCTGCCCTCTACACATTTACCTATGAGTACGATATTCTTGAATGGAACAAAGAACAAAAGCGCAAAGTCAAATAAGGAGGCCAATCAATGACGAATACCGATAAGTCTGCTCTTGCGACACTTGCACATGAGATAGCTTTGATCCTTGCACAAAGACAACGCCTTGTCTTTGCATCAGATTTTCATGCATTCGCAGAGGGAAGACAACTGACACTAGCAGGTGTAACCTTTGAAAACTTTCCGAAGGGGCCAAGCACAAAACGCAGTGATGGCGATGTCGTAGCCCATGCTATTGTGATGGCACTCGCTGCTGCTGCCAACAAAGGGGATATTGAGGATTGGTTTCCTTCGGATGATGGCAAAACAGGTGTCAAGTCTATTGAATATCTCCCTGAAATGCGCTCCCGACTCATTGAACCGGAGCACTTACTCGTAGGCACAATAGATGTGACTATCCTCTGTGGGGAGCAACCACGTATGAAGAAACATATC
This sequence comes from Ktedonobacteraceae bacterium, assembly GCA_034438015.1. Classification (GTDB taxonomy): domain Bacteria; phylum Chloroflexota; class Ktedonobacteria; order Ktedonobacterales; family Ktedonobacteraceae; genus JACDAE01. Next base: position 8,389 of record DAOTTD010000312.1, read on the forward strand.
CCTGAAATGCAGCACAACATCGCTGAGGGGTTGAAAATCAGCCTTAACCAAGTCCATGTGAAAGTAAGCAGCATGGATGGTCACGATGAGATAGCCAAGCTAGAGGGCATTGAAGCACGTGTATTAGTCAGTCTGTGGGAAGGACTGTAAAGCTCCCTAAAATCCATATGGTCCTGAATATCCAGGGTTGTACCATGTGATGCACGATCTTGGATTTCTGTAATAGAACGCTATAGAACGCTATATTTTCAAACACTAGTTTCAATACCGGCGCTACGGACCGAGCTGACTGGCCCGCGCATAACACGCCATTGCCTCATTGTGTCGTCCGAGCGCATCAAGGGCCGTTCCTCGATTGGACCAGGCCAGCGGGTCATTCGGATTGAGCGCCACAGCCCGCTCATAGGCGGCGAGGGCCTCTGAATACCGCTCCGAGGCAAAGCAGGCGTCCCCAAACGATAGCCAGAGCGAGGCCTTATTTGCCTCCAGGTCCAGGCCTCGCTGGTATGCCTGAAGCGCCGCCTCGTAGTCGCGCGCGGCGAACAGCTTCCCGCCGAATTTCTCCCATTCGTCGGCATTTGTTGGAAAGAGAGATGAGGCTGGCCCCCTGGAAACGTTCGCCGCACCTCTCCTCGACGGTGGAGCGCTCTCTTGCCGGGGGGTGGGTGACACGTCCTTTTTTTGCTCGCCTATGTCCCATCCTGGAATAACGCTCCGCGAGAGCTGCCCGATTAATTCGGTGGTAAAGATCTCGATGCTGGCGAAGCGACTGGCTGGCTTCGGCTGCATGGCGCGTTGTAAAATGGGAAGGGCCATCTGATACTTTTCGAGGCGCAGCACCTGTGCCAGGAGCTGATGACACAGGAGCGCGAACATATATTGATCGCTGGCAGGGGTAACCGCCTTCCAGAACGCGGTTCTACTGCCAGCTTGCTTATCGCGAGATACGGCCTGCGCCAGCTCAGGCGCCAGATAGGGCGCGGGCGGCGGGTGCAGCCGCGCCAGTCCAAAGTCCGCAACCCAGAGATGGCTCTGACCATCTGAGAGGAGATTGCCTGGCACGAGCGCTCCATGGACAAGATTGTGCGCATGAGCAGTGGCAAGCGCACTGCCTGCCTGCTGAATCAGGCTCAGCAGGCGAGCGAGATGGGCCGTCTCCGAACTCCCATCGGCGCGCAACGACTCAAAAAACTGGGCGAGCGATCCCGGAGCATACTGGCAGAGGATAAGGAAGTAGGGATCTCGGCTGCCAGGTGCCGATTCATCAAGGCTTCTGGACTTTACGGGCCGTGTCTGCGGCTGCCACAGCGTGCAGCTAAAGATAGGGAGAATTGAGCTGTGGCGCAGCAACGTCGCCCTGATCCCCTCGCGCCGCGCGGAATCCCACAGCGGCATGCTGGCGCTATCAGGGGGGAAGAGTTTCACGACGGCGGCCTGCATCTGCCCAAGATGGAGCGTCAGGTACGCCATACCACTCCTGCCGCCGCCCAGCAATTGCTGAACGCGATACGGACCCAGGATAGTTCCCTCTATCATTGAGCCACAGAAGCGACACAGGTCATCGCCCAGCTGAGCGGGATGAGCGGACGGACCAAGACAATGAGACAATGCTTCAGGTTGCATCGCGTTCCTTCTGCTACTAAACATATCAAGCCGCCTCATGCGCAGTATTGACCTGCCACCCAGAGCCAGCCGGAGTCGTCGGTCTAGCTGGTCGCTACACAGTATAGGGGAAGATACTTTCGCGAAGCAATAAAGATCGTGTTAATTTTAGATGCGCCGCTCGCTCATCGCGTTAAATAGCCCGCGTCAATGGGTAACGCGCACCCCGTGATGCAGCGCGTCTCCTCCGAGGCCAGCCACAGTATCGCCGCACTCACCGCCTCTGGCGGTAAGAGGGTCTGAGCGCTCAAGAGGTTGAACGACCGATTCATTACGTCCACCATATGCTCGTAGGTCGCCTGGGCCGCGTTCCCTTCGGCGAACTGTGCGTAGACGGCCTGATTGCGATTCATCGCGGTCTCCACGCTGGTAGGACAGACGGCGTTCACATTGATATTGTCGGGCGCGAGCTCGATGGCCAGCGTTTTGACGAGGCCGAGGACGCCATGCTTGGCCGCAACATAGTGTGCAAGATTCGCCATCCCCTTTTGGCCCGCGGTAGAGGACATACAGATGATTCTCCCGCTCTGGCGCGTGCGCATCTGCGGGATACAGACCTTGCAGGTGATCCAGGCGCCCTTCAGACAGACGGCGATAGTGCGGTCCCACTGCTCCTCGCTCAACTCCCAGCTCGCTCCGAACGAGTAGACGCCCGCGTTGGCTACTACGATATCGATCGGCCCCAGTTCGCGCAGCGTCCGGTCGGCCAGCGCCTGCATCGCGGGCAGATCTGTGACGTCGACCTGGGCGGCAATGACCCGGCGCCCCAACACCTTGATCTCGCGAGCGAGGATCGTTAATTCATCCGGCGCCGCGAGCGCGTAAGGAACTGTACTGTCCTGACGGCAGATATCGGCCAGGGCGAGGTGCGCGCCTTCGCGAGCAAAAGCCAGCGCCGTGGCACGCCCGATGCCGTGAGCGGCGCCCGTCACGAGCACGATCTGATTCAGGAAGCGCTGCATAACATGGCCTTTCTGTACAGTGATACATGCACTGCGTCCCGTTTTTCTTCTCTTCTCCATCCTTATAGCATAGTGATCAGTATATTGTCAATTTGACAGGGGAAGATGGACTCTTCGCCTGAAAGACCTTCTCCTGCCAGATTGATAGATAGCATTACTGCGCATTAAGACTGCGGTCGAAATGGCCGCGCATCATGCAGATTTGAAGCCGGCCTGTTGAAAGGCGTTGCCTGCTGATTTACGACTGGACGAGCCTGGGGAACAGAGCCATCCAGAACGTTCAAGATGGTATCGGCCTGCGCGCGCACATTGCTCCATTTCGCCTCCAGATCTTCCACCCTGGCAATTAACTGGGAGCGTTGTTGCTCAGGTGAAGCGCTCGTCCCTTGCACCAGCGCGGCGTGCATCTGCTGGAGCGGCGAACGCATCATCTCCAGGGCGGCTCGCAAACGCCGCAGGCGATTTGCGTGCACATGCTGGAGGCGGAATACACCCATCACCACGGGTTGTATTTCGCTTGTGCTGGGTATCGCAATCCGTTGTATCTCCATTGGTACGTCCTGCCCTAATTGATCCACCAACCCCTGTAAAGCCCGGCAGTCGGAGATCAGCCGATCGTATGCGACGGCTCGCTGAGTAGTAGCACGCAGGCGATCAAGCATCAGATTCAGGCTTTGCGCGATAGGCAGGAGTGGGCCAACATCGACGGAAGCACGAGCACGCAGATCACCGCTGGAAACGCGCGTATGCACCTGTTGCAGCATTCTGATCCCTTCTTGCAGTTCCTGCTTCTCGGCGGCATCGCGCGTTGCCTCATCTGCTTCACGACGCGTCACCTGCAACTCGCGGCGCGAAATCACCAGTTCGCCGCGTGTCTGGGCATTGAGCCTCTCGTTCTCCAGAATCGTCAACAACTGGCGCACAGAGATGATGAGAACCAGAAGCAGCGCGATCACCCCTGCCTGAATAAGATCATTGCGACCTCTAGGGGCGATGACGAGTAGAAGCACCACGCCTGTTCCCAACACGAGCGTATATGGTATAACGCTCTGCAACGTTGATCCCAGGCGCGATAACGTCGTCGCCGGGAGAGCCGCAGAAGCGCCGCCTTCTTGCTGTTCACGGACAATGCTGCGCGGGTACTCAATCGCAGCCAGGCCCACGAGGAGCAGGCTCGTGGGCCACAGAAGGTCCAGCAGCGTCCCTGTGTTAAATCCACTTGTGAGATTGAAATATCCCAACAGACTGTCAGCGGTCGCGAGGCAGGCCAGCCCGACGACTACGCGCACGAGCACCGGCTGCAGCGAGCGCGTCGAAAGCGTGAAAAACAAGAATGCGCCGACCGCGATAAGCAGCAGGTCGCCAGCGGGAAAATAGATCGCGAGAAATGAAGCGAGCGGACTGGGGCTGTTGCTCAAACCTGCAATAGAGGGAGCGAGCAGGAAGAACCATGATAGAGACAGCGCCGTCCCGATAACGGAGAGCGCATCGAGCAGTAACCTGAAGCGTCCGGCGGTTGTCGCATTACGCCTGGCGAGAAGGATCATACCGATCACAAAAAATGGGTAGGCGGCAACATAGCCAACATCGTAGAGACCGGGGTATGGAACCTGGGCGGTAGGCATGCGGATATCGTAGCTCGTCCAGATGATGCCGGCGGTGCCGTAGCAGGCGATACCAATAGCGAGACACCCCCAGGCCAGCCCCGCGCGCCGCGCACTGGATATTGTTGCAAGCACGCTTCTTATCGATGCACGAGATACCGACTGGGATGCTTCCATGCGCATGGCCGCGCGCCTCAGGGCGGTTGCCACAGTGCGCAGTCGCCATGCGATGCGAATGCAGAACCAGAAGCCGATCCACTGCCCGGCAGTCTGTAGAATATCAGAGGCTCCCTTGAGGACAAAGCTCTGACCAGGCGCCTGACCTGCCAGATTCAGCGCGATAATGAGTACGCCGAAACCAACGATAAACCCCACGACAATCCAACCACCGTATTTTTCCAGGAAAGGATCGCGAGCTTCGGCTTCAGTCACCAATCCAGATGGCTGCATGTCTGGCGCAGTGCTGTTAGGTGATAGCGCAGGAAGACCCATCTGTCCCTGCAATTGCTCAGATGACATGCGTACAAACCTCTCTTATGTTTTAGACAAGCCTTCTATTTGCTGGCATCTGCTAGACTTGCTGACAGCGCTCGTACTGGACCTTTCCGCCGTTGAAGTAGATATTTTTGCACGTATCGAAGTAATTATCCTGATAACAAGCAGACACCTATCTCGTCTCTCTTGCTTGCATTTAAGAGAACTGATATACTTTACTACAAGAGTCATGAACAAGGACCATTCACACCAATATATAGCAATTATTTCCTAGACAGGTAGTTTTCGTTTTCTCTTTGCGCCAGGGAGATTGGTATGCAAAGAGCAAACTCTTTTCACGACCCCTCTCACCTTTATTTTTCAAGGAAGACTGAGTTCTCTCTTGCTAGAACAGGTGCATGCATGAAGATAACACTCAAACGGAGCAGAGACAAGCAGGATCTGATAGCGAGAGAAAACGGCGCGCAGAAACAGCTCCTGACGAACAACTGGTCGGCTGTCGTGCTCCTCGCCGTGCTCATCGCGGGCTGGGAGTTGTACGTGCGTATCGACAGGATCTCCGTATTAATTCTACCTCCACCTTCGGCGGTCGCAGCGGCCCTGGTAGAGAACTGGGATGTGATCGCCGTCCATACGTGGCAGACGCTCCTGGAAACAGTGCTTGGCATGGGCGTTGCCATCGTGCTTGGAGTCGCCCTGGCGATACTGCTTGATCTATCGTTCATCGCGCGCCGGGCTGTCTATCCGCTGCTCGTGATCTCGCAGACAATCCCCATCATCGCCCTGGCCCCATTACTGCTGATCTGGTTCGGCTTCGACATCGGGCCGAAAGTCATCGTCGTCACACTCTACTGCTTCTTCCCGATTACCGTCGCGTGCGTCGATGGGGTATCCGCCGCGCAGCCGGAGTTGCTCAATCTCTTGAAAAGCATGAAGGCGTCGCGCTGGCAGATCCTCCGCCTGGTGCGCTTGCCTGGAGCGATGCCATCCTTTTTCTCCGGCTTGCGCATCGCCGCGACCTACAGCGTAACCGGCGCGATCTTCGGCGAGTTCGTTGGTGCCTATCAGGGCCTGGGCATCTTCATGGAGAATTCCGCGAACTCTCACGCTCTAGACCTGGTATTTGCTGCAATTGTGGTGACAGCTCTACTCAGCCTCGCTCTGTTTGCCCTCGTCTCCCTTGCTGAGCGGCTCACCATACCGTGGTATCACGGTTCAAGGAGGCATCTATAGAGTTTGTTCCTTACCACTTACTATTTTTAAGAAAGGATTCCTCTATTATGCGTTTACTTTTTCGTATTTCCTGGCGTGTCATCCCTTTAGTGATGCTGCTGGCAGGATTCTTCAGCGCCTGCGGCTCATCATCTTCTCAGCCGTCAACGACATCGAACAACAACGCGGGGCACGCGCTCACCACCTTCACTTTCGCGCTGGATTTCACTCCGAATCCAAATCACGCGGGCATCTTCGTAGCACAGGCAAAGGGCTGGTACAAAGACGCGGGGATCGATCTCAAGATCCTGCCCTTCTCACCGAGCGTTTCTTCGGATACGGAGGTTGCTACGGGCAAGGCGGATGCCGGCGTCGGTTCATCTGAATCAACGGTGCTCGATGCTGGCCTGAATCAGCCAGTCGTCTCGATCTCAGCGATCACGCCACACAATACCAGCGTCATTGCGGTACGACCTGACGAGCACGTAACGCAGCTCAGCCAGCTTGATGGCAAATTGTACGGCAGCTACGGCGCGCCCTACGAGGTTCCCATCGTCTCGAAGGCGATTCAGGGCGCGGGCGGCAAGGGCGTATTCAAAGCCGTGACCGTGCAGACGGACGCTGTGACTGATATGGTGAGCAAACGCGTGGACTTCGCCTGGATCTTTGGCCTTGACGTGGTGCAGGCAAAACAAGAGGGCGTCACGCTGACGACTTTCCCGATCACCCAGTTCGGCATCCCGGATTACTACGCGCCCGAGCTCATCTCCAGCCCAGCGGTCATAAGTGGCAAGGCGGACCTGCTTAAGAGTTTCATGTCCGCGACGGCGCGCGGCTACGAATACGCGCGCAAGAATCCGGCGGAGGCGGCACAGGATATCGTCAACGGCGCAAAGAGTCTGGGCACGGTCCTCAAACTCAGCGATGAGACTGCGGGCATGCAGTATCTCAGCGGGCAGCTCTCCGATATGGGGCGCCCGTGGACGGGCTTGCAGGAGCCCGTTCCCTGGCGAGCGTTTGTCCAATTTATGCTGAACACGAAGATCGTGAAAAACGCTTCCAATCAGACGGTGACGACGCTGGATTATACAAAGCTCTACACGAATCAGTTCCTGCCATCCTCTACTCAATAGAGGAAGCGCCAGGCACAGCGAGGCTCTCCGGCTACCCAGGCATGGAGAGTCTCGTTTTTTCGCATCAAGACGAGAGCAGGCTCTCTTCTCCAGGCGAAACATCCCCCGCCAGCTCTGCATTGATCCCATTCTATAATATTATGTTAATACAATATTACGATCATATAGTGATATTTGATGTGGGACACGCGTAGAGATTTTTCTCCCATTGCACTTGTCGAATGGAGCAATGCCTGATATTATAGAGGCATTCTATCGGTACGACAAACTAAAAGGAGCGGGAATGGACTTCTCACGAGCCCTGACGACCTTAACGGACATGCTCAACGGCATCATCGCGGCGCTGCCAAATTTATTCTTGGCGTTTATCATCTTCGTGCTGTTCTACTTCGCTGCCAAAAGGACGCGTGGGCTGGTTACGCGCATGACGGAGAAGCGCCAGAAGGCCAGAAACCTCGGACTGATTCTCGGCAAACTGGCGCAGAGTGCGGTGATTACAGCGGGTCTGCTGGTTGTGCTGACGATCCTCTTCCCGTCATTCAAGCCGGGCGATCTGATCCAGCTCCTGGGGATCGGTAGCGTCGCGATCGGTTTCGCCTTCCACGATCTCTTTCAGAACTTCCTCGCGGGCATCCTCCTGCTGCTCACCGCGCCCTTTCGCATCGGGGACCAGATCGTCGTGCTGCAGTTCGAGGGGACCGTCGAGGACATCGCCATGCGCGCCACGACGATCAAGACGTACGACGGGCGGCGCGTGGTCATCCCCAATACCGACCTCTTCACCAATTCGGTGACGGTCAACACCGCCTTCCAAAAGCGGCGCCTGGAATACGAGATAGGCATCAGCTACGACGACGATATCGAGACGGTGAAGGAAATCATCCTCGCAACCCTTGCCGATATCGACGGCGTGTTGAGTGCACCCGCCCCTGAAGCGCTGGTGGTGGCATTGACCGAGTCCAGTGTCACTATTCGCACGTCCTGGTGGACGAACGCGCACCGCCAGGCGAGCATACTACACCTGCAAGATAGAGTGCTTTCGGCGCTGAAAAACCGGCTGCTCGCGAGCGGCATCTCGTTCCCCATCCCACCACAGCCTGTACTCTTCCAGCGGCTCCCGGACGACAACAGAGAACGATCTGCCGCTGACCTTGCGATCGGCGGCAGATCGTAGCTCGCCATGAGTCATCCCCTGGCGAGATGCGGGCCGGAGACGCGCCGGTACAGGTCGCTATAGGCGCGGGCGCTGGCCGACCAGCGCGAGTCGTAGGCCATTGCACGCTTGATGAGATTGGACCAACGGTCACGATCGGCGTAGACGCACAACGCACGCTGGAGCGCATCGAGTAGCGCGGAGGCTTTATATCGCGTGAAGCTGAACCCGTTGCCGGACTCAGCGTCGGCGTTCAGATCGGTCACGGTATCGGCCAGCCCTCCGGTCGCGTGGACGATGGGAAGCGTGCCGTAGCGCAGCGCGATCAACTGTCCCAGTCCGCCCGGCTCGAAGGCACTCGGCATCAGGAAGAGGTCCGATCCCGCGTAGATACGATGGGAGAGCGCGACATCGAAGCCAATACGTGCACGGACATTGCTCGTGCTCGCGGCAAGGTTGCGGAAGAGCTGCTCGTAGCGCGGATGCCCGGTGCCCAGTACGACGAGTTGCAGCGGCAAAGTGCGGAGCTGCTCGGCGATCTCGGCGATGAGGTCGAAGCCCTTCTGATCGACCAGCCGGCTGACGATGCCGATGAGAGGCCGTTCTGAATCGTCGGGCAAGCCGAACTCCTTCCTGAGCGCCGTACGATTGCGCCACTTGACCTCCGGCACCTGCTCCTCCGTATAGGGCACGGCGAGGTCGCTATCGGTGGCAGGATTCCAGGCCTGCCAATCGAGACCATTGGGGATGCCGAAGATGCGCGAGTGGCGCTGGAAGAGCACTTCGTCGAGACCCCAGCCGTAGTCCAGTGTCTGAATCTCCTCGGCGTAGCGGTGCGAAACGGTCGTGACCACATCGGCATACATAATACCGGCCTTCATCCAGTTCACATCGCCCCAGAACTCCAGACCAGCCTGGTTATAGACCTGGGCAGGGTCCAATCCGGCCTCGTACAGGATAGAGAGGTCCCAGCGCCCCTGGTATTGCAGGTTGTGGATGGTGTAGACGATACGCGCTTTCCCCTGGCGTAGGAGATGGCGATAGGTCGTGCGCAGGTAGGCCGCGCAGGGAGCGGCCTGCCAGTCGTTGAGATGAATAATGTCCGGCGAGAAGCCGAGCGCGGGCAGCGACTCGAGCAGGCCGCGACAGAACAGAAGGAAGCGCCGCTGCTCATCGCGCTGGTCCAGGCCGAGATAGAGCTGCTTGTGGCGACCAAAGTACTCCTCGTTATCAAGCAGGTAGAGGGTAACTGGCGCATCAGGGAACGTCGTCTTCCAGATCTTCACGGGCCGATCGTAGCCGCCCATGGGCAACGTGCACACGGCACCCGTGGACTTGAGCGCCCAGCGCGCCGGATCGACGCTTCCGTAGCGCGGCAAGAAGACGCAGACCTCGTGTCCCAGCGCAGCCAGTTCTTTGGGCAGGCTGCCGATCACATCGCCCACGCCGCCCTCTTTGACGAAGGGAACCGCCTCCGTCGCGACAAACAGAATTTTGAAGCTATCCATCATATCTATTTCATCCCTGCTCGGAAGCCACTTGGCTCTCCATAACCTCGGCGCTGGCCCGCTGCCGGGCCAGGTCGCGCTCCCAGCCATGCGCGAAGGTGCGGTCCTCAATCGTCTCACCGCTTGCCAGCGTATCGATTGAGAAGTCCTCCGGGCGCAGGTCGGTACCGATCTTGCAGTTGCGTCCAACCTTCAGGTTATCTGGGTCGATAATGCGGTACTTACCAGCAAACGGCACTGCGGGTTTGGCGCGTTTCTGCGAGAGGAGACTCAGTCGCTCGCCCTGGCCTCCTGCTAGGATGACTGCTAGCACTTTACTCATCGGAAAGCTCGTCCTTTCTGCATGGAAGCTGGACCCCTAAAATCGCTGGGGCCTACCCATTATATATTACAAACATCGCCCTATGCACTCGCAAGGTCGCTCCATTGATCCGCAGCCTCGGGTGGATGCTCTCATCGCCTCGGGAGATGGAGAGCGCTTTGCTCCCCGTCATGATGGCCGGCTTATGAAGGAGTGGTTGACCGTAGAACCAATGTCTGAAAAGGAATGGCTGCCTCTCGCGCGAGAGGCGATGGAGTTTGTGGCCTCCGAAATGACAAAAGCGAGTAAGAAACAAAGCAAAATACATTGATCACCCACACTTACTCTATTGCATCCAATTCCTGTAGGAACGGGACAAATCCCATTCCTACAGTATTACATGCACAATAATATAAAAATGTTCTTTTACTTATACCCATCCTCTAGAGGAGGAACCGGCACCTGTAACCCCTCGTAGATAAAGTCGTGGCAGTACTGGGCAACGAGCTGTGGGTCGACGCGTATGCGGGCCACACCGCTCTCCATCGCCGCCCGCGCCACCGTCGAGGCTATCACAGGGGCGACATCGTAATCCATCGCCAACGGGATGATCTGCCCATCCTGGAGCTCGTGCTCCGTCACCAGCGAGGCGAGGCGCGTCGCCGCCGCAAGCTTCATTTCGTCGTTGACGATGCGCGCACGCACATCCAGAGCGCCACGGAAGAGCCCCGGGAAAACCAGCGAGTTGTTGACCTGGTTGGGATAGTCCGAACGACCCGTCGCAACGATACGCGCACCAGCCGCGATCGCCTCTTCAGGCATGATCTCCGGCGTCGGGTTCGCGAGGGCAAAGATGATGGGCTGCTCCGCCATGGAGCGTATCATCTCCTGGGTGAGGACGCCGGGACCCGAGACGCCGATAAAGATGTCCGCGCCCGCAAGCGCATCGACCAGGCCCCCACTCTTCCCATCGGGATTGGTGCGAGTCGCCATCTCCGCCAGATACGGCGTGAGGCCCGCCCTGCCCGGATGCACGATGCCGCCGCGATTCACCAGCAGGATATTCTCTACTCCCCACGCCATCAGAAGTTTCGCCGAGGCGAGGCCCGCCGCACCCGCACCCATGAGCACCACCCTCACATTCTGCTTCTGCTTGTTCACGACGCGCAAGGCATTCATGATGCCAGCCAGCACCACGATCGCCGTGCCGTGCTGGTCATCGTGGACGACGGGTATCGAGAGCGACTTTTGCAGGCGTTCCTCCACCTCGAAGCAGCGCGGGGCCGAGATATCTTCCAGGTTGATGCCACCGAAGGCCGGGGCGATATGTTCTACCGCCGCCACGATCTCATCGAGGCTCTGCGTCGCCAGGCAGATCGGGAATGCCTCGATGCCCGCGAAGTTCTGGAACAGGATGGCCTTGCCCTCCATCACCGGCAGGGCGGCGCGTGGACCGATATTTCCCAGCCCCAGGACTGCGCTGCCATCCGAGAGCACGGCGACGCGATTGCTCTTGCCGGTGTAGTCGTAGACCTCGTCGGGATGCTCGATGATGCGGCGCGCGGCCTCCGAGAGTCCGCCAGACAGGTAAAACGAATTCAGGATCGACTGGTCCCGAATAGGGATCTTGGGCCGAATCTCTAGCAAGCCCTGGTAGCGCCGGTGCAGTTCGAGCGCCTGCTCCTGAACAGTCGTATAGTGATGCGAGGGAGGAGGAACGGGGCGGTGTCCCTCGTAGATCGTTGCTCGTGTCTGCGCCTCGATCAGCGCCGGATCAGTATTGACGCGGGCAACGCCGGTCTGGATCGCGGCTTCGGCGACCGCGCGGGCAATGCGAGGAGACACATTGAAATCCATGACCGAGGGTACAATCTCCTGCCGGGTCAGGCGTTCCGGCGGCACGAGATCGGCAAGGGCGTGAGCGGCCGCGATCAACATCCTCTGATCGACATAGCTCGCGCGCACATCCATAGCGCCGCGGAAGATGCCCGGCAGCACCAGCGCATCCGTGATCAGGTTGGGATACTGAGGGCGTCCCGTCGCTACCACGGCGGCGCCCGCAGCCTGCGCCGCCTCGGGCGTGATCTCTGGATCGGCAACATCAAGCACAAATATAATGGAGTCCTCTGCCATGGTCGCAACCATCTCGGAGGTAATCGGGTTGCGCGCGGACAGCCCGATCACCACGTCCGCGTCGCGCACGGCATCGCCCAACGTCCCGGTGACGTTCGCGGGATTGGTTCTGCGCGCAATATCCACCTTCGCCCAGTGCATATTTTCCAGGCGATAGCGGTCCAGGATTCCCAGGCGATCGCAGATCAGGATATACTGGAAACCGGCGCTCTGCAAAAGGCGGGCAATGCCTATGCCACTCGGCCCGGCACCATTGATGACGACGCGGACCACCTCTTTCGCCTTACCGACCAGTTTCAGCGCGTTCAGCAATCCGCCCAGTACCGCGACGGCGGTCGCGTCCTGCTCGGCGTGCACCACGGGAAAATTGAGCCCTCGCTTCAGATGATCGGCGACCGTAAAGCAGCGTGGTGGCGCGATACCAGTGAGGCAGATGCCACCAAAGGTTGGCCGCAGCGCCATACCAGTCGCGATAAACTCCTCGATGTCCTGCGTATCCAGGCAGACTGGAAAGGCATCCAGCCCACTAAACGTCTTGAAGAGAATACACGCATCCTCAAGCATAGGCAGCGCCGCCAGCGGACCGATGTTCCCGAAGCCAAGCGCCGACGAGCCATCTGTGACGAGGGCGATGGTGTTGCCGCGAATGGTGTAGTCAAACGCCGCAAGTGGATTCTTCGCAATCTCACGACATGGTTCGGCGACGCCCGGCGTATAGACCAGGCTCAGTACGGAGCGATCCTTGAGTGGAACCTTGCTGGCTACGCCAATCATGCCGCGCAACCGCTTGCGATACTCCAATGCCTCCTGCGGTCCCAGCCCAAAGGTTGCGCTATTCACTGGCGCACTATTGTTACCAGGATCTGCCGACGATAGTAATGTTTGTCCTGCTTCGTCCATAAAATAATCCCTCGCTTGCCTGAACCAGTTGTTTTGCTGAAATATTTCTACTGAACTACTACATCCAACTTCATTATACCCAGATACCCAGTAATATTGCACGAAGACGTCTGCGCATATCACCATTCGATCTCAATTCTGCAGATTGAAATCCAATCTGAGAAGCGCGAAATCTCCAACCAACACCTGTTATCTGCGTACATCTAGTTACGGGGGATACACTTTACACAATCTTTTCACATCCAGACACTCGATTGCGACTCTTTTCACTTATTAGACATCTTGCTCTATAAGTGAGATAATTATGTGAGAATGCTAGAGAAAACGCTCCGTCAAATAGACGATATCATACGATGTTTTCTTCAGGGGAGGACATGCCGATGCAAGCTCAAAACCGTGTAGGACACGAGTTAGGAAATTATCGCTTGATGAAACTTCTCGGCAAGGGTGGCTACGCCGAAGTGTATCTGGCAGAAAATAAATACCTGGGCGTTCAGACTGCCATCAAGGTTCTCAAGCTGCGAGACCTGGATAACCTGGAGCAGGAGCAGTTCCGTTCCGAAGCGAGGTTTATGACGACACTCGAGCACCCACATATTATCAAAGTCCTTGATTACGGCATTGAAATGAGCCAGCGCGGCACCGATGGGAGCACACCCTACCTGGTAATGGAATATGCGCCGCTTGGAACGCTGCGGCACCTCTATTCTCACGGCATGCCGATGCCACCGCTCAAAGTCGCGTCCTATACGAAGCAGCTAGCAGAGGCATTGCAGTATGCTCACGATAAAAACATTATCCATCTTGATGTCAAGCCCGAAAATATGCTGGTCCGCAAACCGGATGATGTCGCGCTCAGCGATTTTGGCATCGCGGTTACAGGTCTGAACACCGGGAATCTGCAACAACAGCAAAAAGAGATTCTGCAAAAGATGGCGCGCGGCGAGTTGATAGCCGTTCCTGGAACCGCTCCATACCTCGCCCCAGAACGCCTTCACGGGCATACACAGCGGGCCAGCGATCAGTATTCGCTCGCGGTCGTTGTGTACGAATGGCTGGGTGGAAGGCGCCCATTTGAAGGCAGCGATCTGGAGATCTGCCAGAAGCACGCGCACGATGATCCTCCTCCCCTCTCTATCATCAATCCTGCCATTACGCGCGACATTGAACAGGTCGTGATAAAGGCGCTTGCCAAACAGCCAACCGATCGCTACAGATCGGTGCGAGACTTTGCCCAGGCGTTGGAGAGCGCTATTCAGGCCACGTTGCGGCCACCGACTTCGAAAGTGACTCCGACGTTGCCACCAACACTACTGGAGCCCCTACCACGCAATCCATCGTTCACACCACCTTCACCGATGTCTACCCCTGCTACGCCACCACAACCCTCGCCAGGCGCACAACAACCAGCATATGCAAAGAACGCCATTCCTGGCTATCAAGCACAACCTGGTCCGCCGCCCTTCGCAATACCTCCAACGGACAATCAGCGGCAACAACAGATACACCTGCCCGATCCCAATGCCTCGCGGCCCAGACTGAATTACGCACACGATGCCACTCTCAGCAACGTCACCCCGGAAATGCTGGCCGGCATCAACGCCCAACCCAGAAACGGCCTGGCCGGCGTCATGGACGATATATCGAAATCCGCCAATAAACCAATCAGCAAGACCAGGGAGATATTTGGCTCAGACAGATATTTCCATAAAACGAGGCGCACCCGGCAGTTTCTGCTGCTGGGCATACCCGCCAACATTCTCGCCGCGCTTATCGTCCTGGGGAGCGACCCGTTCCCAACAAGCCTGCTCTCAGCCGTTTTAGTGGGAGGTATCACGATCTTCATGCTCTGGTGCTGCACCATCACCGTCAAAAAACCTATCGCGATCACATTCGGGGCTGCTATAGCCATCTGCTGGGGCTATGTCGCCGCGAGCGTCGCCAACCATTTCCACAATCAATCCCTTGCCCTGCCCAGCTTGCTCCTCGCCTTCGCGATCAGCCTGTACATTCACATCTGGTTCGTGAGTAACCGACTGAAGAACTGAAGAGACGTTGAACTGGCTCCCAGGGCGACCGCCAGGGTCGCCCGTACAAAGACCCGTCAAGGGGCTCAACTCACCCGTATCATTGTAGGGGAGACCCTCGCGGTCGCCCTGCAGGCGGCTCGAACGCTATTCGCCCTGCTAGCCCACGACGGTCGGCTGAATTACTGGCGGCTGTGTTGGTTGAACTGCTGGCCGTTTATCTAATGACCACACCTTCAGATCGCTAAATATCACCGTCGTATCCTTGCCGAGCGAGGCCGCATAGACTCCAATCGCGCCCGACCAGGAGTGTGTGTATGAAGTATCGGTGATAGAGGCCACAAATTGCCCGTTGATGAACACATCGAAGGTATTGCTGCGAACAATCAGCGTCAGTGTGATCGGTTTCTTACGATCTACATGCACATTTGTGTTCATGTTGTTGGTCAGCGGTGTACCAGAGGCGACACTATTTCCAGTACAATTCCCGCTACAGCGAATCAACGAGAAGGTATCAATCGTGGGAATCGTGGCATCGCTCTGATTCACCGCCAGGCGATAATAGGATTTGGAAGTGCTTTCGGAACGGAAAATGATGCCCCCGGCATCGCCTTGAATACTCATCGTCACCTGCATCACAATGTCTGTGAGCGCGGGTTTCCCGGCCAGGCATGTGTTGTACTGATTGGGGATGTGTATGTTCACCGTATAGGTATTATTCCCGTTAAGTGTGCACGACGAGGTGGCTGCCGCAGGTGGATTGCTCCACGCTTCAGCATGTTGAAATCCCTGAACGGTTGGCGAGCCCTTTGTCAACGCGTTCAGAGACTTCTGCATGGCCTGTTGCTTAGCCGCACTGACGCCGGGAGAAGCCTGGAGCGTGGTGGCGCTCGCCCGCGCGCGCGCGACGGCGGTCGCGGTGGAGGCAGTACCCGTGGAAGCAGGGTGAAGGTAACCGGGGAGAAAAAAGATGACTCCGCCAGCGATAGCAAGCATGCCGACGACAATAGTAGTGACCACTAGAGCAAGTCGTAGCACGGAGGGTGCCTTCTGGCGTCCGTTCCATGCCGAGCCGCGCCTCTGCTGGGCGAGCGCCTGGTTGTAAGGCAGCTTCACAGATTCCATCGCTTGTAGCATGTCGTCCAGGGCAGCATTCTCTTCCCCAGGGTTGCTGGCATCGTATTTGCGGATACTGGCCCACTCGGGGCGCAGATCAGAGGAAGTTGTGGTAATGGCCAGCACATCGCGCATGCGCCGTGCGACGACACGATTGAGTGCTGTATTGACGACATCGACCATCGGGGAGGTGGGCCTGATTTCGCTCGCATGAATCAGGATAAGCCATTGGGGATCTGCCTCCAGGGCGCTGTCACTGTATCCTCTAACCTCAACATTCACTCCCTGTCGCCGTAGTGCCGTCGCACATTGCAGTGCAACGGTATGGACCTGTTCCGGCTGGGAGACGTTTCTCCCATCGTCATAACTAACAAGAGCACGAGTATGCTGCACAACCATAGCAGACCTCCCGCGTAGTAAAACATATATTGTTGCAGTAGTATAGCAGAGAGGAGGACAACTATTCAAGAAGCACCATAGGAGGACAGTAGTACTTTTCCGCGTGCTTGACAAGTAAAAACAGCACAGTTATACTGTGAGCAGGTAAATACTGGACTCAATTGAGCAGGAATCGATCAACTTTTGACCTCAATTCTGCAAATATTGTAATACTTCAAGAAGAGCCGGGGAAGGAACAGGAAAACATGGCGAACTATTCTCAAGCGTGGAGTGCCGCACGCCCTGGTTGTCTTATCCTCTTACTAGATCAATCTGGATCGATGTCTGATCCCTTTGGCTATACGCAGGCTGGCGCTGGACGCCGCAAATGTGATATGGTGGCGACCGTCCTCAATGGTTTTTTAAATGAACTCATCGTTACCAATACGATCGCGCAGAAAGATGGCACGACGACGGTCAGGCCGCGCGCCGATGTGGCGGTGCTCGGCTACGAGGGCTCCTTTGTCGGCCCGATTCTTGGCGGAGCGCTCGCTGGCAGAACGTTTGTGACCCTGCCAGAGTTGCAGATGAACCCCCTGACGATCGAGAGGCGCAGCAAGCGCGAAATCGACGAAACGGGGATGGAGATAGAGATTCCTGTCCAGTTCCCTATCTGGGTACAGGCCATCGCCGGTGGCGGCACGCCTATGTGCGCGGCCCTGCAACAGGCGCACGATCTGGCGCTGCAATGGGCACAGATGCATCGTGATAGCTACCCTCCGGTAATTATCAACGTATCCGATGGGATGGCAAACGATGGCGATCCTATGAACGCTACGCGCGGCATCTCCGATATTGGCACCAACGACGGGCGAGCGTTGCTCTTCAACGTGCATATCACCGATATCAACAGCGCGCCCGTGGCTTATCCGGCCAGTGAGAATGAGCTCCCGAACGACCGTTACGCGAAGAAGCTCTTCGCTATGTCCAGCCTGATCCCCGAGACGAGCCGCTCCCTGCTGCAGTCGCTTATGGGTCGGCCTATCCTTCAGGGCGCGCGCGGCCTGATCTTTAATGGCGATGCAGCTTCGGTCAGGCAGATGTTTGTCTTCGCCAGCGTTCCAGCAACCAAACCATTAGAGCAACTCGAATTAGATCGATAAACATAAATAAAACAAGAGATGTCGATGCGTGCACAGGTAACGACGTTACGCTACTGGAAGTCCGAACACAGCGCGGAGACGTGCGAGGATGCATCCGGCGCAAATACTGCCCAGGGCCTCTTTGCCGTTGCGGACGGGGCTGGTACTACGCTGTTCGCGGATGCCTGGGCTGAATTTCTCGTGCAACACTTCCTACGCGTCCCGCTCTTAAGCCATGATCCCTTTGAGGTCGAATGGTGGGTGCGCCTGGCGCAGGAACAATTCAAGTTCGCGTTTCCCACCCCCACCAATATGTCGTGGAACGCACAGCAGAAAGCGCAGTACCAGGGCAGCTACGCCACGCTGGCGACCCTGCGCATCTCCACCAGCGAGGCCACACGCGCACAGGCCGAACTGCTCGTCTTTGGGGATAGTTGTATCTTCGTATACCGTCCTGCCAGTGAGCAGGTACTGTCCTTTCCCTTACAGCATGCCGAAGAATTTGAGCGGGCGCCTATCTGCATTCCTTCCAGGACAGGAAGCTTCAACCGCTACTTCCACCAGAGCGAGGTCGCCACGCTTGATCTGCTTCCCGCTGACGTTATCGTGATCGCGACAGACGCGGTGGCGAAGTGGATTGTTAGCGCAGGCAACGGTCGCTATGCAGAGCAGAGCGCGGCTTTGCAAGAGGTCGCGCGCCAGACAACTGACTCATGGCCTGCATTCATTCGGGCATGCCGCTCCAACCAGGAAATGATCGATGACGACGGCACGGCCTTGATTGTCATGCTCTATCCCGATAGCGCCTCTGATGGCTCGCCGTTGGGACACACCACAGAACACAGCCAGGCGGTCAGGGAACAGCGCAAACAGGATTTTCTCCTGGCCCATGACGAGGACCACAAAGAGCGCATGGCTATCTACTTCGGAGCCGGACAAGATCTGCCCGGCGAGGAGATAGGCGCCGTGCCGGACGAGATCCGCGTGGCACGCCAGGTTGCCGATGCGTTGCGCGAGGTTCTGGCGCTCCTGCGACAGGAGATAAATAATCCCGCCGTCGCGACGCTCATGACGCCCGCGTGGCAAAGGCGCGCGCACCTCTTATATGCTGAGCCGTGCGCCGCCAACCTGCGTAAAACGCTCGCACGCCTCGGCGTATCGCTTGAGCCGGCTGAGCCGGTTGCATCCGCCAGCACCCCGGCTGTAGACGCTACCGGAGAGCACCGAGAATCGGACGCACCTGCACCACAGGACGCAACAGATGACATCTCACTGCTCGATACGAAGATCTTCGATATGCAGGAGATGCAACGGCAGCTCCAATCTCACACGCAGAGGGAGAAGACGTAGTATGCCTGAACGGCTCGCCTATGATGAAGCCATGCAGCTCGCCGCCATCCGCCTGAAGGTTGCAGACCCGGAACTGAAACAGGGCCGGGTAGAGATGGTTTCCATAACGACCACCCAGGGTTCGATAGAGCGTCCGTGGGGAATCGAAGGTGGCTTCGCCGTGGTCTACAAGTTCCGGCGCAAAAACGGCAGCGTCTGCGCCCTGCGCTGCTTCAGGGTCCCGATGAGCTCCGATACGCAGCTTCGCTACGAGCGCATCGGCCCTTACTTCCACACGCACGTGCTCGACATCACCGCCGGTTTTAAGTACTACGATGAAGCCATCGTCGTGAAGGAGCAGGGCAAGCCGCAGAACCTGAAGTACCCGGTCATAGAGATGGACTGGATCGACGGCGTTACCCTTGTCGAAAAGGTCAATGAGTTGTGCAGGAAGCGAGAGTGCGCGGCCTTAAAAGATCTGGCCACACAATGGATCGACATGCTGCGCCTGATGGAGCAGGCCCACATCGCGCATGGCGACCTGGCAGGCGTGAACGTGATGGTACGAGACGATGGGAGGATGGTTCTTATCGACTACGATGGCGTCCACATCCCCGAGTTCACGGGACTCTCCCAGGTGCTGCTCGGCCAGGATGATTTCCAGCATCCCCAGATGGCGCAGCGCCGCTTCTCTGAGCACATGGATGCCTTCTCAGCCCTGGTCATCTATACCGCACTGATCGCGCTGGCTGCGAAACCGGAGCTATGGGACGGCTACACCGCTTTTACTCCCGATGGAAAGCTGCTCGATGTCAACATGCTTTTTCGCAAGCAAGATTTCCAGGACCCACAGCACTCCCCACTCTTCCACGACCTGGAGCAGGTAGGCGATGCGCATGTCAAAGCGATAGTCCGAGAGTTGAAGCGCGCCTGCCAGCAATCTATTCACGACGTACGTTTTCCCTTCGCGCTCGTCGATCCAGACTACAGAGAGAAACAGGCACTCGCAGAGCTTGAACGCGCGCTCCAGACGCAAGACGATGAACAGATCGCTGCCTGCTGGTCCCCTACACTGGAAAAGTACGCACCCGCGCAACACCATCGGAGCCGGGTACAGCTCGCCCAGCAGCGCGTCAAGGCGCTACAGGTCTTCCGCAAGGCGCTCACGACAGGCAATCTACAGTATATTCTGAATCACTACGACGCCGCACAACTGGATGTATCGCAAAGCATCACCCACAACGAACGCTTATTGCTCTCTCTGGCCCCTGCTTTTCTGAGGGCATATCGCGACGATAACGACGATGCACTCGAGCTAGCAGAGCGCTTGCAGAACACCGTGCAGGCAACGCGCGTCGTCTTCACGCCTCAGCAACAGCAGCGTCTCGCGCAGATGCGCCAGCGACGACACGCGCAACAGGCGCTGGCGGCGGCATTCAGCAGCAACGCCATCGAGCAGATCGCGGATCTCTATCCATTGCTCCAATATCTCAAAGAGCTGACCGGTGAAGAACGAGAGCGCGTCGAAAAGGCGGTCAGGTTTATGCAGGCGTACCGGGCCAGCGACGATAACGCGTTCCTGGCAGCCCATGACGCCTTACAGCAGGATGCCTATCCCTTTATATTTACCAGGGAACAGAAACAACGCGCCGCACTTATCCGCAGGCGACAGGAGGCCCAGGAACTTTTTCGCATTGCCCTGGCGAGCAGGAGTCCCTGGCGGCTGGTCAAAGCGTACGATCCGCTGCTGGATGGCAATGGGCAGCTCAGCATGGTAGATCGCGAACGGCTCGACCTGGCGCAGTTCTTCGTTGATGCTCTGCGCTCCGACGACAACGCCCAGATCTTAGCGGCGGACAGCGCCCTACAGCAATCTTCCCACCCCGCCTTCTTCCTTTTAACCAGCGAAGAAAAGCAGCGTTTCGCGCTCGCCAGGCAAAGGAGGGCAGCACTGCTCGTCCTGCGCACGGCCCTGCAAAGCAAAAGGCCGGGAGAGATCGTCGCCGCCTATAACACCATTCTGGATGACAGCAAGAACCCTTATTCCGACCGCCAACGCTACTACGTATCTAGCTTCGCTCAGGCGGTCGGATCAGAAGACCTCACGCGCGAGGAGCGCGAACAGCTCGCCCTCGCCCATCTCTTCGTGAACGCGTTCGCAGCCGACGATGACGAGCAGCTCATCACCACCCACGAGGCGCTACAGAAACAGGCTATAAGCAACCTCTTTATCATCACACCGGAGCAGCAGCAGCGCTTCACACTGGCGCAACAGCGCTTGCAGGCGCTGGAAGTATTTCGCCAGACCCTACTCGCCACGCCGACCGATGCCCAGCAGATCCTCGACGCATACGACGCTCCTCTTCTGGATGCCAGCAGCGCGCTAACAGGAGAGCAGCGCGCGATCGTCGCAGCGGCACGGCAGTATCTCGCCATGTACGAAGCGCTGCGAGCAGGGATACAGGCCGGTAATAACGATCTCATCCGCAGGGTATACGAGCCAGCGCTGGCGCAGCGCTTTACAGGCATCACTCCTGAGCAGCAGCAATATATTGACAAAGCGATGCGCACAAAAGAACTGGAAGATCTGCTGGACAGGAGAGACTACGAGC
The DNA here is from genome assembly GCA_034438015.1 of Ktedonobacteraceae bacterium. Taxonomy (GTDB): domain Bacteria; phylum Chloroflexota; class Ktedonobacteria; order Ktedonobacterales; family Ktedonobacteraceae; genus JACDAE01. Next base: position 30,056 of record DAOTTD010000312.1, read on the forward strand.
GAGCCCTCCTGATGGCCCACTCGCTCCAGAAAACCACCCGCCAGCCGATCAGCGACACGTTAACCTTTAAGCTCAAGCGCGCCACAATGCGTTTTATCCGCGAGCACGACCCGAGCGACCTGAGCATACAGATAGAGGAGCGCCCGGACAGCAACTACGCCACGGTCTCCTGGCGCTGGCCCGCCACAACACTTATCCAAACGGCGCTCATCGTCTGGCAAAGCGAGACCTGGCCTGATCACCCATCGGCTAAGAGTTGGAGCGATCCGCAGTGGCACCCTATTTGGAGCAGGCGCAAAAACAACGTCCTACATAGTAGCGAGACATTCCCAATCGGCAAAGGAGCTCATATTTATGTAAGAATCTATGCAGCTATTCTCGATACCTGGGAGCAAGAAAAAATCTGGCGCTTCTCCGCTGGCAGCGCACCAGACTCTTACGCGGAGGCAGATAGCCCCCAGGTGACCTGGCGCATTCAATGATTTCACTGTGACGAGGAGAGCATCTCACAACAATAAGGCAAAGAAAAAAGACAGAAAGAAACGGGGTCAAGACAGATGGGCATCAAGGACGCTATCTATATCAAACGCACATGTCCCAGTTGCATTCGAGAGTTTCATCCGGGCGACTGCGAGATTGTATCTCCCACCATCATTGATCCCACAACAGGCAAGCACGAGACGCTCAGGCCCGCGCCATCTGGATTGAAAAAGCGCTTTGCGCGTATCAATCCAGAGCCGATTATCGGAGAACTTGTACTGAAACTGGCACATAGAGAGTGCCCTAATCCTGAATGCTATTATCTCCTTCCAACGAACATAGAACAGGTCGAGAATATCAACATAGCAATCGTGGGCGACACATTCTCTGGCAAAAGCCATTACATCGGCGCGCTTATTCGCCAGATACAACAGGGAGAACTGCAGCGCGCGGACCACTACGCCCGTTTCGATTGTATGACACAGGACGTAGAGAGAGAATATGTCACCAGGATCATCAAACCATTGTTTCAGGACAAACAAGTCGTTCTCGGTACGCAGCAGTGGAAAGCAGGTATGGGGAACAGGCCGCCCCTTATCTATGAATTGATACTCAGCCCATCGCCTGAGCATCCGGCCAGGCGCGTCAATCTGGTCCTGTATGACGCGTCCGGAGAAGATCTTGCTATTAAAGAAAGAATGGTTCAGTTCAGCCGTTACGTCTTCAGCGCCAACGCCATCATCTTCCTTGCCGATCCCACCAGTATGCCCGAAATATACAACCTGCTTCCAGCATTTCTACAAACCAGCGCCGCCACAGGACGTACATCTTCTTCAGTTCTGAACTCCATTATACGCTTGATCGAAGATTTCCGCGGCTATAGCTCAGGAACACAGCTCTCATCGACGCCAATAGCCATAACGGTCACCAAATCGGACCTGCTCAAACAATTGACCTCAATTCAGCAACAACACTACTTTCTGAAAAAACCCGTTTATAACGGTACCATTAATCTACAGGATCTAGACATCGTTGACCAGGAAGTCAGGCGGCTCCTGGTCGATTATGGAGAACGCACCCTGTTGAGTGCAACGCAGAACTTTTCAAGAGTGCGCTTCTTTGCAACATCGGCAACGGGCTATGCCCCAGATATGAACGGCAAGTACCCGGCTGTAGATCCTATTCGTTGCCTTGATCCTATATTCTGGATACTACACGAGCTGGATATCCTGCATGTGGTGTAACTCTTGAGTAGGGATGGGGCTTGCCCCCATCCGGCCCGGCCAGCGCGATCAGGCTGGGGAGTCGCGTTCTTGGGAAACCGGATGGGGGCAAGCCCCATCCCTACTCAAGGGGTCCTGAGAGTTACTGCGGTGGCAACCAATGTGAGTGCGAAGAGACGGAGGACGCAAGAAGAAAATGAATAGTATGGAGAATATGCCTGTTGAACAACTGTGGTACACATGGTCTGATGTGGGACTCAGCTCTGTACATGCAGGCTTCCGTGTACGCGCCGCATCTCCGGGCCTCACGGAGATTTATGGCCCGCGCGTGCAAAGCATGGACCGCTACATGCGTTACGACTTGCCGCCAGGCACCGACCCTTTCGCTATTACACCAGAGATGGCCCCGGTCGGTCTCGCGTTCATCCGCACCGATTGGAACAATGAATATATCCTCGTGCATAAGAACTATAGCGGGAAAGATGGCGTTGGGCGACCGGGTAATTTCTTTGTCCACGTCCTGGCAACAGGCGAGTACTCTCACTATTTTTCTGCCGAAGATGCGATCTGGCTGTGGGACGCCGGACTCTGGAAAACCAACGATCAGAGCCTGGATCGGCGCAGCACTATGCTGGGTGCCCTCCCGCTCTCGGCGCTGGTAGTGGACGATAATCCACGCTTCCGTCCGCAGTTCGCGCAGGTGCAACATGCCCTGTCATTTGCGATCGAAGCATACTTGACACGTAAAGGGAGGGAACCGCTCTATATCGGCGCGCCCGCGCATCAAGCCGCCATGATCGCTTATGTCATCGCCGGTCTGGCAAACTGTCTCCCCAGGCAATTATTGACGAATTTCACCTTCAGCACGTATGAGCCAGACATCACACAGGCTACCACCGAGATCATCGGCACCAGTTGGATCGCCGCTCCCGGCAGTGCGGGTGATGCCAGCCAGGTCTTGCCGCCGCACTGGTATCGCGATCACCTCGTCATTAACTGCGCCACCGGGGAAAAGTCGCGCCTGCAGGGCCATCCCCAGATCATCCCCCACCCATTGGCCGCTCACTTCGCCGCCTACGCCACCGATTGCCTGATCGCAGATAGCATGAAGCAGCTTGATGAACTCTGCACCCAGGCCGAGAAGAGCCAGACGCTCACCGTTGATCTGTTCTTGCAACTGTACAACGATGAGATTGCCAACGCGGAGAGCATTGGAAGGGCCGAGATCGAACGGTATCTCACCAATGCCGACCTGAGTCTCGATCGCTTGAACAGCCAGGTATTTCGCAAGAAAGTTATTGATCACATTCTGGAAAATCCACAGTGGGGCGAAACACGGCTTGCTCCCATTCTGAGCACACTCCTCGCTCAGACGGAACGTGCTGGCACCTCTCCAGCCGGCTCGGGCGCATACGCGGCGCTGGCACTCGAACAACAACCGGTCGCACCTCTCTCGGGGCCGCAGAAGCGACGCAAGAGAAATAAAAGCAGCGCGCAAGCGAAGAAACCCAGACTCACGCTGGCGGAAGCCCTCGCACAACTGGCCAGGCGCGCTATTCAAGAGATCGTTGGCGCCATGAAACAGGCCGCAAGATCGCGAGGAACGGGTGCTGTAGTGAGCGGTGTGATCACTCTTGAAAAACAACAGATCATTGCACTCATCAAAGTCATGGATAGTTGTTTGATGCCACAAGACCCTGATGAGGTCTGGCAGGCACTCCTGACGGCCATACTTGAGAGTCAAAACACCACTGCCTATCTCAAAACACAATGGGATATCCGCTTCTGGCTCCTGCAGATCTGGAACAAGGCACTGCCCATCAACACCTATTGTGACAACGCGATCCGCCCCCTGATCGTCGTCCCCTGGAGCCGCTTCGGCAAGTTTCTCAAAGTCAGCCTGCCTGAACGTCACAGACAATGGCCCGTCTTCGCGGTTGAAGGGGCACTGTCCGACCCGTCCCTCACGCCTCAAATCGCGCAGGAGCTGGCACAGGACTACTCGAAGGAGATCCATACACTACTGTCACAACTCTTACAGGATGCGCACTACAGCATGGCGACGAGCCTGCTGATCAGACTAGTCGAGTGCGGCTATCTGGTCAAACCGCCATTAGACACCTTGATTGAGCAGATCCTCACGCTGCTCAATCAAGATAGGCATTTCTTGCTGCACGCCAAAGAGCTTGTCACGACACTCACACGAAGCGCAGGCTATGGAGGAACAGCATCCTATCAGAGCCTGGTAGAAATGCTGCTGGGCAATCTACTCGCATCCTCGCCAGTCGAAGGCGATGCGCTCCTCGATCTTCTCATCGACCACGGCTATCCCAGGCAAAAGGAGCTCCTCGCCCTCCTCCACGCGAGGAGCCGGAGCCGGGCGGACCTGGAGAGAAGCATCGCCCGCGTCTACCGCACGCCAGAGGAACAGAACGCCTTCTTTCTGCACGATGCGGCAGCATACCTTGAGCGCGATGAGGACATTCCAGCAATGGTCTCCCTCTACTGGAAACTCCTGCGCGACTTTCCCCAGAGCGAAAAACTGGAGCGTCTCTTCATCTTGCTTATTCATACGTCACTTGATGAAAGAACGATCTTCTCTCTCTTAGAAAAATCGTCGCTCACAGGAAACGAACAAGCCCGAATACTGGAACGATGCGGCAAGCACTATCTTCAAGTGGCGCACCAGGCACCAGGGCTGGCTCAGCACATGGTTGACTGGTTCGGTCGGCTCGTCCAGGCACACCATGCTGATGTATCTGGCCTGTTATTCCAGCTTCTGGACCCTCATATCGATCCCCGTTACCTGGAACAACTGCTAGCCGCAGCCCCTCTGACGGCGATACAGAGCCAGAAGTTGTTCAGAGACTACGGACGTGCGGCGGAGTATATCCCCTTCTTCCAGCAATCAGCAGCGGCGCAGAAGCTTTTTGCTCAGTTTGCTCAGGCTGTGAACAACTACGCGGGAAAAGACGAGTGGCAACAACTGTCAAAGCAAAAATTGGATGTGCTCTTTGCCTGGTTGGACCCATCTATACCATTGCGCGATCCGCGTGCCGCCGAGAAAATTCTGCGCGCCGCCGCCTTAACAGCAGAGGAACAGATCAGTTTTGTGGATAAGTATGGGGCAAACTATCTCTCGCTTCACTCACAGCTTCCTGGCCTTGTAGAATACATCAACACGTATATCACCGCCTTCACTACTGATGACCTGGATCGGGCAGAAACGAAGTTGTTCTTTATAGCTTTAAGACGACATTATCAACAACTTCATCTGAGTGAGGACGTTCGGCGTCGCGCTCAATGTTGGCTGATTATCGACGAGTACTGCACCTCACCGGAGATCCATCCCGAAGCGCTGCGTAACCTGGCAACAGCACTCTTATTCCTGCCTATTAACGCATCCTTAACAAAAAAATTGACACGGGCATTTGTTTTCTGCATCAGAACTACCAATGATCTCACCGCTATCATGGCACATATGCAACAGGTGCCAAAGATAAGAGATGATGCACCCCGCCTCCTTTACAAGGTCGCGGAACAAGCAGCGAATTACTATCAACAACCGAAGGCAAGTTCGCTCTTGCCTTACCTCATATTTGTGCTCCTATGGAACGGACAGGCGAATACAAGTCATTTTGTGAAGACATTCCTGGATACATTGCTTCCCTCTGTGAAAGTAACTGAGGTCTCAAAGTGGAGGAGGCTTCATGACCTGATCAAGGAGCAGAGACTTCCCCAGGAAGCAATGGAGCGATGGAAACTCTATTTGCGCAACCTCGGTCTATGGGAGCAGGTCAATGTGGTTGACGATACAACAACGGGCGCTCAAAGGTCAGAAGCACCGTCTCAGTCGATATTCGCCCGCTTCAGGGTCAAGGTACCGGCTAATGATAAGCAGAGGCATATCTATCCGCACAAGGAGCCAAAGGCTATGGACCTCGGCGGACCACAGAGCGCGAACACTGCACCAGGGCAGGCGCCACAATCACCGCCAGGTCTCACAAAAATTCACATTGAAGACGATGACCAGCAGCGACGAAAAAAGCGAGGCTAACGTTCTGATTCATCTGTATAGGTTACTATTTTGCAAGAATAGCACATGCGTCTACTGTTTTATGCTGAGGAGGAAAGCATGATAGATACATCTTCGGTTGTTGAGTCTCTGGATAAGCTGGCGGAGAAAGTGCAGGACAGCGATCCCGGCGGCTACGATCGTTTGAACCTGCTCAAAGACGCGGTTCAGAACAATATGCACGCGGGCGCCTGGGCGTATGCCGATGTGCACGCTATGATCGCCCCGGATAGTATTGTGGAGCGCTACCGCCATAGCGCGAGTTCCAGCCGATTGGATAGATTTGTGGCATCTCTAGAGGTGATCCGCAATACCTTCATTTTTGCGCCGATCATCGTCACCTGGTACGGCATCTCCCAGGCCACAGCCAGGTATACCGATCTCATCAACGCCGCCGTCCAGGCCAAAAAGCTTGATCTCTATTCTCAACCTTTCCTGTACCTCTGGCAGCAACGTTTCGGAGGCACACTACCGGAATACCTGACGCTGAGCAGCATTGCTGTCGCCGACGTTATTATCCTGCTTTTCATCTTCGCGCTCACCTTCTTCGCCTATATCCTGTCTAATAGCAGCACGGCCCGCAAAGACCAGGATGCGCAACGCCTGCGCGCCAACCTCAACCACGCGATCACTGGCGCGGTCCTCAGCCTGCATGCGCGCCCCCAGCTTACCTCCGAGAACAACCTGGAACTGGTCGCCAGAAATCTCGAAAGCACCATGCGCCACATCGTCGACCAGGTACAGACTACGTCGCAACAGAGCATCACGCGTTTAGACAAGCTGGCCCAGGACTCCGGTATGCGCATAGAAAGGCTCTCCCAGGACGCAACGGCCCGTTTCGAGAAATTGGCGCACGACATCACCGGACAATTCACGAGCGCCACACAGCAGACCAGGATACAACTGGGGCAGATCGTACAGGAAGTGACCAGACAGGTGGAGGCAGGCAAAGAATATTTGACCGAGCTTGGCTCACTCACCTCTGGAGTAGTAAAGACGGCCAGCGAGATACAGGATGCGGCGCAAGCGCTCAAGACAACGAATACCTCGCTCAGCAATAGCATCGATAACCTGATTACTCCGGCTGATACCATAGCGAAGCAGCAGGCGCTCCTGCTGGATGCGGTGCAAAGGTCGGTTGGACTTCTGCAAGGAAACGCTAAAAACATCGGTGACCTGGTCACCAGGCAACAGAAGATGGCGGCGGAACTGGCAGATACCCTCGATACGCTCACACTGGCGGTCGAAAAGTTCGCTGCCCTGGGCACAGAGCAGAGCGACCTCGTACAGCAACACGGAACCTTCTTACAAAGCCTGCGCGATGAACACGACAAACAGGGCCAGCTCGCGGTCCTTCTCTCAGATGCTACCATCGGCGTCAAGAATGCATTGAGCGAGATGAATACTGGCGCAATCTCTCTACGCAGCATGGCGGTCAGCATGAACGATATGATGCGCCTGCAAGCAGCAATGGTCGATAATCCCGGTATGGCCGCAGTCGTCGATCTCAGCAATATCACCCAGAGCTGTGAAAACGCAGCCCATACGATGGAGAACAGCGGAAATACGCTCAAAGCATCGGCGATCGCCATACTGCGAGCCAGCCAGCAACTGAGAGATGTGCTTGATACTGTGCCAACGTCACACAACGATCATGATACGTTGGGGAGGGTTATATAGCTATGCCTCGTGTACGTGATACCGTCTTATTGAGCGGCTGGCTTTTTGCTGATCTGCTCCTGGCCCTCGCCGCCCTTTTTCTGGTTGCCAACACCGGCGGCATCAAGCTGCAACCGGTCCTGCCACCCACATTGGAGGTCACGCCGACCACCCTTGACGCGAACTCAACCTCCGCGGGTTGTACAGGGGGAACATCTGCGCCTCAATGCACCGTCACCATCGACGAGTCGAAGACCTCGGAGGGCAACATTACCTGGTCTGTGAGCAGCGATATCAGTGATGGTATCCAGTACAGCCACAAGAGCGGAACGTTGTCTCCCGGCCAGTCGATCACCATGACCATCTCCGCAATGCCTTGCCAGAACGGCTCCTTCACCTTCAGTGCGCAGCGCACGAGCGACAAAACCGCCGCCACGCCGGTTATCGTAGCGTTTCACTGCATTCCGCCACAAATAAAACCGGAACGACTCGACTTTCATTATAAGAGCTTCACATTAAATATAAACGATGTTAACGCCTTCCTCAGTGGAAGTTCACAGGACAATGACATCAAGCAACAGGTAAAGAACACCTCTATCCTGCAAGGGAAAAGCGTGGGGCTTGCTATCGTCTATGGTGGAGCGCCCGACGTAGGATCTATAAGTCAGGCGCAACAGGTCGCGCAAAAAATATATAGTATCCTGGGAACTATTAATCAGGACGGTTTTACCGTGTTTGACCGCTCGTCATTTTACGTTCCCCTCTACACGCTCGGCAATTCATCAAACCTGGTAAACGTTGATGTCTACTTCTTTACACATTAAGCCAGAGAACGACGAAACCTGAAACATTTGCCATAACCTTTGACAATTCGCCAATCTTTCGCTATGATCAGATCAGACCCGCTTCGCTCTCGCGGTCTGATCTGTATTTATTTATGAGGGACCTGGACAGGTGGAGGAAATAAAGCAGTGAATATTCGTCGTCTCGTAAGAATACTCGCGATCATCACCTCGCTCGCTACATATCTTATTTTGTTGCTGGGCACGCTCGTCACTACGACCGATTCGGGCCTGGGCTGCGGCAACTCCTGGCCGTTCTGCCACGGCCAGATCATTCCCGGCAAGATTACTGTCGCCGGCGTGATCGAGTATAGCCACCGTGTTATGTCAAGCACTGATGGGTTGCTGGTGGTTGCGCTGACGGTGGCAACCTGGCTGCTGTACAGGCGCGACTTCCGGGCCAGGCTCTTCAGTGCGATGAGCCTGTTCTTCGTGCTCCTGCAGGGAGCGTTGGGCGCGCTCACCGTCATCTACGAGGGGACGTTCACGAAGAACTGGTTCCTGTCCGTCCACTTCGGCTTCTCCCTGATCGCGTTCTCCAGCTTGATTCTGCTGACGATCCGCCTCTTCCAGCTTCACAGGGAGCAGCAACATCCAGAGGAGGAGAAAGCTCCTCCCATTCGCAGCCTGCAATTTCCGGTGTGGGGGCTGGCGATCTACACATATCTCGTTGTGTACACAGGCGCGCTGGTGGAGCATAGCGGCGCCATACTGGGCTGCGGCTACCAGTATCCGACCTGCGGCTCTACCTTCTTCCCCGACTTCACCTCGCTGGCGGGCATTCAGGTGCTTCATCGCTACGCCGCCGGCCTGCTCTGGTTCCTGGTGCTCGGCTTCCTGATCGTGGTTCTGCGCAGTTACCGCGCGCGCCGCGATATCGTGCAGGGCGCCCTGTGGACGTTCGTCTTCATTACCCTACAGGCGATCAGCGGCATGGAGAATGTGCTGAGCGGCGGGCAGATGCTGGCGGCGCTCCTCCATGCCACTATCATCTCGGTCTTCTTCTCCGCCCTCTGCTACCTCTGCATGCAGGTAGGCTGGCCCTGGCAGCGCAACCGGCTCAAACAAGATATAAAGAGCGAGCAACCGGAATTGAATACCGTCCCCTGAGTTGAAGCACAAATTGAAGGCAGTTTTAAATTGCAATTAAGCTAACAGATTCTTTACAATTCTACACTTTCAAAAGATCTCAAGCTAAGACCTTCGCCAGCACTTCGTCGACCTGTGCGAGGAGGCGCTGTGTATTGGCAAAGCCATAGTTAACGGCGTGCGCATTGCCCGCTGCATCCAGTATAACGGTGCTGGGTACTGTGAGCACATGATACGTCTGCACAAGCTGCTCATCGGTAGTCGCATCGACATCCACGATACTGACGGCTTCGCCACGCGCCTCCAGGACGCGCTTAAGGGCAGGCTCCTGTAGCTGATGGCATTGGCGACAATCGGCGCTGCTAAAGGCCAGAATGCGTATAGGCGAGCGACCATCTTCCGATCCCGTCGTATCCCCGCCAGCAAACGACAAGGCGGCCAGGGCCCGGCGGCGTTGTGTCTCCACATAGCTCCGACCCGTCCAGACGAGCAACGCAGTCACCGCGCCCACAATGGCCAGAATGCCCAGGCGCGCCACTATCTCCAGCATATATTCTTACACTCCCCGCCAGTGGAAGCCGCCTTCATAGCGCACTCTTGGCGTCACGCCAAGGCGTCCCAGATGATAATAGACAAAGCAGCCCGCGCAGAAACCAACGGTCAGATTGATCCCTGCCAGCACAAAGACGATCAGATCGAGCGTCCAACCGAGCACCATAGCGTGCGTGAAGAAGAGCACGATAGTTGCGACAATCAGGAACACCGCGCCGATACCTTGCGCGAAACGGTGCGGAGCCGGATCGTCCTCCACGACGCGCGGCTTCAACAGTCCCAGCGGCACAACGACACCCCGGTACAACAGGCGATACGGGCTGATATCAGGTGCAAGCGCGCTCAACGTCATCACAACGGCAGCAATCAGCACGAGCACGGGCTGATTAAAAAGAAAGGCAAGCGCGGCGAGTACAACCGTAGAGCCCTGCGAAAACTTGCCCAGGTTGGTATCTACACGCGGCACGCCTGCAGAAACAGGTGTTGTAGTCTGCATCGAATCAAGCTCCTTGCACGAAGACGGCAGAAAAAATATCCTTGCTCTATGACAATGACATGGATTGAAGTTAGTTGATACACTAAATAAAGTATATCCAAATTGTATGATCTAGAGGAGGAGGATGTCAAGCGGGGTGTGACGATGGAGCAGGGTTAATGTGTTTGCGACGCGCCATTACCATCAACCAGATAATGGAGCGCCGCAAACGCGTTTTCCTTACGAGTGCTCCTGGTAAGCCTTCAGCATGCCTATCCCGACGCCGAAGCCTGTGTTGTTTGGGAGAGCACCACTGCCGCCCGTGAGTAGCTGCTGGCCGGGCGCAGTCGTGATTATGTTCTGTACGGACATATTTGTCGGCAAGAAGCTCCGTTTCTGCCCCTCCAGCACGCGAGCAGCCAGAGCACTGATAATGGGCGTTGAAAATGATGTACCTGACCAATATGCCCAGCAATGGCTGCTTTGCGGTGCAGAATAATAGTCTGGCGGTTCGTCAGTGACCAGGAGCATCGGATAATGCGACCAGCTATAGATCCCAACGACTGCATCCTCCACATCAGCCCAGGTCTTGGCGCCGGGGGGCTCTTGGGGCTGCCCTTGTGGCAGAGGTTTCGGGATAGCGCCACCATAAGTTGCGACGCCGTTTTGTTCCGGCGGCAAAGCGGGATAATCACTGTATGTAGTTGCTTGCCCATGCTTATCTACAGAACCCACCGAGATGACTTCGTGGAAAGCCGCGGGATGGCGCGGCCCGAAACGTTGTGGATTCTTGTTTATATCGGATTCGTTGCCCGCGGAGGCAACGACTACAGCTTTTTGCTCGACGAGGCTTTTAATTACACTATGTAATCCAACACGCAAATGCTCGATATCTTGTATGGCAGCTGCCAGGTCTTGAGCGTGAAAGCAACGGTCATTGCCGAACCAGATGCCCGGTAAATACTCATCGGGGGGAGTGATCACCAGACTGAGATTGACGACGACCTTCCCGAGCATTCCCTGCACCATGCGCTTTTGTATACTCTGAAGAGCGGCGCAAAGTGTAACTACATCACCAATGCCAGAGTCATTGAGGACGCGCACACACTCAATCTTTGCCTTGGGGGCAAGGTCATGAATGATACCGGCGACGAACAGGCCGTGATCAGGCATCTCGAAGCCATAGAACTGATCATTGAGATCTTTGCCCGTATGGACGCCAGTAAGTCTTTTGGGTATCGACTGGTAATCAATCATGATCGCTGGCGAGGCGCCTTCCATGTTCTCTGCAAAATCCTTCAGTAGCAAATTGTTATTTCCCGCGCTCTGAGCAGCTTTCTTGATATGCTCGGCTTTAGGAATGGTGTCAAGGACGAAAACTGTCACGTCATCTCCATTCAAGCCCTCCATTTCTGCTGAGAGTTGTGGCAGTTTGAAACGCCAGTTGTTGTAGGCAGTATTGTTTCCTGTGAGAGGAATCGGAGGATCGGCCGGGCAGTTCGCAGATCTACCACCAGTTACTCCGCCTATCCAGTTAGGCATTGCTGAGACGATGGGAATCTTTCCATCTTCCCTGAGCATATCCAGGTTGTGGTTGAGCAGTGTCACAATCGCCTGAGTTGTATCCGAGTTTGTAGGCTCCCCCTTGTCATGACCATATCTCGATGAAGCAAGGGCAAGAGTCGGGTTGACGATGTTAAAACAGCAAGCGGCTAGTGTTCCTTGCCCTGTCGATGAGGCAAAAAGGTACTTCCCCACTGAGCTGTTCAGAGAACTTGAGGAGCGCCCCCTGTCAGTCGGCTCATTCTCCGAAACGGTGCCCTCATATTGGAGAAGGAGACGCTCGCGCCGTTCGATCTCCTGCTCAAGCTCTTCCAGGTCTCGCTGACCGGGAGTTTTGTATGGCTGACCATCGGAGCCGCGCAGCTGGGAAAACGGCGACTGATGGCGGGATACGCGTTCCAGCCATTCAACTTCTGCCTCGAGTTGTTCAAGTTCCTCTTCAAGCTGCTCGCGTTCTTCCCAGGACTTCTCCTCAGAGGGTGTCATCTCTGGACGAGGGACGTCTTTCGTCGTCAACGATTTAAGGTGAAAGCCATGCGTGGTGAGAAATCCATCCAGGGCGTCCAGTTTCAGCGATGCGATGACACGTTTAACTTCCTCTGTACTGCGTGGTAAAGGAGAGGGAGTATGGAAGGTGATTATTACCTGATTGGCCTGCCAGTAAACGAATGGCTGGTTCCGCAACAGGGATTGAGAGTGCTCAGATTCTTGTGCTGTATGTTGCATAATGTCCCTCCAAAATCTACTCTTAGAGCTAGAATTGACTTCTCTTACAGGTATCCGATTCTGGAACGCCAGGAACAGGTGTTTTTAGGGTGTGGTTTCTTCTCACTCTAAAATGTTGCACTCATGCCAGTGGTAAATACGCCGGTATCTCCTACGAGACGAAATGCGGCCCAGAAATACGGATGAGCATGCATGGATGTCGAGTGATGCAGGAGGTGACATTGGGCGGCGCGCAGTGCTTCTGCTTTTGTTTCGCCATCTAGCAGGCGCTGATAAAAATGTTGCATCAGTACATCCGTTGCATGATCTTCGACCGGCCAGAGGCTCATCAGCAGAGACTTTGCCCCGGCTGCCAGGAATGCCTGTCCCAGGCCAAGCTGCTCGTCGCCCCCGCTGATCAACGCCTTCCCTGTTTCACAGCAACTCAATGTTATTAGCTGGCATCCTTTGATATCTAACTGAAAAGCATCGATGGCATTAAACTCTCCATCGGCCAGCAGAACGGAGGAAAAGTGGGGAGCGTCCAGGCGGGCATGGCCATGCGTTGCAATGTGGATGAGTGAGCGGCCTGGGGCTTCTTCAACCAGGCGAGCGATGGTCGCTTCCTGTTCAAGGTAACAGCGCCCCTTGAGCAGTTCTGCCAGCATATTCGCCTCATCGAGTGTTCGCCGTGCATGTCCGGTACCGGCATAGCCAAGGATCAAAGGTGATCTGTGCTCGACTGGAGGTGTCTTTGCTGAGCCAGGCGCAACTTCCCTGCTGCTATTGTTCAGATGGACCAACAGACTACTGGCCGGAAGATAGCTGATTTGAAAACGCTCAGAGGGCGTTTCATAACTGGGAATCCTCCCAAAGATGAGCTAAAACTCGTTTGGGAGAACGGATGAGATCAGGACGGTGAGCCTGCCAGGCAGCTAAACCGACGATGATGGAGGCGGTATAGGTTAA
>DAOTTD010000313.1:0-5547 GCA_034438015.1 Ktedonobacteraceae bacterium
GATGCCGCAACGATGAACGAAAGCGATGTTGCCTGCAAGAGTCCTGCCACGACTGCCCGCCGACTGCCGACGAGTGGACGATAGAGCAGAGCGGGCACACCCCTGACAAGCAACAACGCCACAAGGAATACTGGTACGCGCAAAATAGTCGACGGACTTGAGAAGAGCGCAGCCAGGTCGAACCGAATGCCGCTCGTTACGAAAAAAACCGGAATAAAGACCCCAAAGCCGATGGCCTCAAGCTTCTGGCGAAATTGCGGGTGCGTCATCATCTGATCTCCATCGACTAATCTCAGAATCACACCTGCTACAAATGCTCCAAGAATGGTTTCGAGTCCGAGGAGTGAGGCCAGCGCAACGAAAGCAACCAACAGCATGAAGGCACCACGAACACGAATCTGCGCAGTTGTGTCCTGGAGGCGCAGCAGCACTGCTGCTATGCGCATCGATCGCTCCAGGCGGAGCACGACGAAGGCAAAGCCAACAGCCAGCAGTACGAAACCTCCAAGTAATACCAGTTTTGTAGCGGTGCTGGTAGCTTCACGTGAGAAGAAGAGCGAGAGAAGGATAATCGAGCCAAATTCAGCGAACATAGCACCAGCAACGACGAGTTGCCCAAAGTCCGAGGAGCTTTCACCTGCGTCCTTCAGCACCGGAATGACGATCCCTAATCCGGTTGCGACCAGGATAATTGCAATGAGCAGCGGTGACACCACCTGCCCGGCTACATAGAGCCCATAACCGACCAGCAATGCCAGGCCCGATGAAAGTAGGAAACCCGAGCCAACGAATACCAGCAGACGACCTCGTAACCTCTCAAGTTCGACCTCCAACCCGGCGAGAAAGAGGAGAAAGGCGAGTCCAAGCACTGAGAGAATTGAAATCGGCAGATCGACCTTGACCCAACCAAGCACAGAGGGGCCAATGCTGATACCGGCTACTATCTCGAGCACAATTGCGGGTAAACGACGTGCCGGAGTAAGATCAAGCAGGAGCGGTGCCAGGAAAGCAACGATGGCGACAATGAGCAATCCAGAGAACGAAACATTCGGCATGGCAACCTCTCATCCAGGTGGTAACTCTCCAGGTACTTCTTCAGCGAAATAGTCTCAGTTCGCGTCTATTCGTTACAGCTTAGCAAAGTGGAGGTTTTTCAGCGAGGTTCCAGCTACAGTAAGGCACACTTCAGCCTGGCTCCATTGAATCATTTTCCCTCACATTTCCTCTGATGTGTAACGAATCGATGGAAGAAATGACCATGTGCTATGAGAAAGTACGCTTAGTACACGAGACACTACACAGGGAGATGAAAGTAGATGACTCCAACAACATACTATGACGCGATTGTAATTGGTGCTGGTCAGGCGGGAGGGCCGCTTTCTACCACCCTGGCACGAACCGGGTGGAAGACTGTTCTTATCGAGCGGGTACACGTTGGTGGCACGTGTATTAACGAAGGCTGCACACCTACTAAGACCATGGTTGCCAGCGGTCGCGTGGCCTATTTAGCGCGCCGAGGCGCGGATTATGGTGTACAGACCGGTCCAGTAGTCATCGATATGAGCAAAGTGCGTCAACGCAAGCGAGATATTGTCGAGAGCTTTCGCACGAGCGGCCAGCGTCGCATTGAAAACACTGAAGGTGTGGAACTCCTGATGGGAGAGGCGGCCTTTACAGGCCCGAAGACCCTGGAAGTACGGCTCAACAACGGCGAGACCCGTCAACTCACCGCCAGTACGATCCTCATCAACGCTGGGGCCCGACCAGCAAAGCCATCTATGACTGGCATAGAAGAGGTAGCCACGCTCGATTCGACCTCGATCATGGAATTGGATACCGTGCCCGAACATCTCCTGGTCGTGGGTGGGGGATACATTGGGTTGGAATTTGGCCAGATGTTTCGTCGCTTCGGCAGCCAGGTCACTGTGATACAACGAGGAGCGAATCTCCTGGCCCGTGAAGACCCAGATGTGGCCGAGGAGGTGGCGAACATCATGCGCGAGGACGGCTTAGAAGTCTTGCTAGAAACAAAGCCTGTGAGTGTGAAACAGCTCTCTCAGGGAAATATTCAATTGACGGTGCAGACGAAGATGGGGGAACGTACCCTCAACGGATCGCACTTGCTTATGGCAGCCGGACGGGTGCCCAATACCGATTGGCTCAATCTGGATGCAGCCGGGGTACAGACAGATAAACGCGGTTTCATTCAGGTGAACGAGCGGTTGGAGACCAACGTACCGGGTATCTATGCACTCGGCGATATCAAGGGTGGGCCAGCCTTCACGCATATCTCCTACGATGATTTCCGCATCATTCGCACCAATCTCCTTGAGAAGGGGAGTGCCAGCATACACGAACGGCTGGTCCCCTACACCGTGTTCATTGATCCACAACTAGGCCGCGTCGGATTGAGCGAAATGGATGCACGGGCTCAGGGCCGAAACATTCAGGTCGCCAGGATGCCGATGAATTATGTGGCCCGCGCACTAGAAATGGACGAGTCCCGCGGTTTCATGAAAGCGGTGGTGGATGCCGATACAGGCCAGATTCTCGGCGCTGCCGTCCTGGGCATTGAAGGCGGCGAGATCATGGCCGTCCTGGAAGTGGCAATGATCGGCAAGGTCCCCTATACCGTCCTGCGTGATGGCGTCTTTGCTCATCCGACGCTGGCCGAGTCGCTGAATAATCTGTTCTCGACCCTCGATCAGTAAGCCAGTGGGCAGAAGTGAGAACCGAGATACACACCAAAAAGGAAACACCCAGTCAGATGGGGATGGAAAGCGTACTGCGGTGTAGTGCCGTGAAGCGTGAAACAAAAGAGAAGTCGTACAGTTAGCGGGTATCCTTGATGATGCCCGGCCCGAGACGAAAGAAAGAAAAACACCCATGCACAAAACCACGATCCTCTTTGGATATCCCAAAGATTCAACCGCGTTCGACCGCCATTACCACGAGGTCCATCTCCCTCTTACCAGCAAGCTCAAAGGGATCAGGGGGCTGACGATAGGAAAGCTCGACGCTGGTGACAACGGAGAGAAGGCCCCGTACTATCTGATCACTGCGATCTATACAGACTCTCGCGCAGCGCTGAACGCCACGCTTACCACTCCCGAAGGGCAGGCAGTCCTCAAGGATGTGCCAAACTTCGCGACTGGAGGATTCACCCTCTTGCATGATGATGAAGAGGTGCTTATTCCGCTGACCTTGTCCTGATATGCTGAAATCGCGAGAGGTCCGGGCGATTATGTAGGGTTGTTGCAAAGCCTGAGAGTACATGGAAAAATAGCGAAGGGGGAGCAATAGGTTCTATTGCTCCCCTTTCCTTCGTCGTTTTGACGTTTCATCCATGCTTCCCGTACGCCTCAACGGCACCAGTCTGTTCCGCGTGTTGGCCGCTTCCTGCTCCTTTCTCATACACAGTCTGCTAGATCCCTACAAGATATGCTTCCTCATCTGCTGAAGTTACATGACCCTGAGATACTGCACACTGAACAACTTTCGGGGGTCTGTCCATACCCGCTCGACGGTAAAGCCTGCAGTTGCCGCAAATTGTGCAAACTCCTCGAGCGTATATTTGTACGAACTCTCTGTCCAGATGCTTTCGCCCAGTTTGAAGGAAATCTCACTGCCCCCAATGCGAACCGTCTGGTTTTTCAGACTCACCAGATGCATCTCGATGCGACTCTGCCCCGGATTATAGAAGGCATAGTGCCCAAATTGATTCAACTGGAAGTTGGCGTCCAGTTCCTGGTTCATACGCACCAGCAAGTGCTTATTGAACTGGGCTGTCACCCCTTGCGAATCATTATAGGCACGATGCAGGATGTTGAAGTCCTTCTTCAAATCCACGCCGATGAGCACAGCCTGTTCGTCCATGACCTGGATCATGTCTTCTTGTGCTACCCCTGAATCAACGGCCATGTTCACCACTTCCCAGTGAGAGCGCTCTCCCTCGCGCCAGAAGTGCAGAGTGAACATGCAAGGACCGACGCGCAGATTCCGCAACACGACTTCCGAGAACCACGCGGGAAGCGTCGGATTGACGTAGAGTCGCTTATTTGGGGCATCTTTGCCCAGAAGAGACGTCCCTACATGAGCATAATGGCCGTGAAGTCTTTCAATTGCTACTTCAGTGTCGTAGTCTCGTCACTCGTCCATTCGTTACACTCTAAAATCACGGAGAGGAGCCGGTGAGGTTGAAGACCTCTTGAGAGTGTTCCCCCTGGCTTGTTCACCTCTCTTACCCTCAGATTCCATGCAAGTGTAACGAATCGATGTCCTTCAGGACGGTATGATTGAGGTGCAGAAGAAATTACTGAGGATACGTGAAGGGGACTCCAACATTGCCGTGTGGGCAACGATGCATTGGTTCCTTCTCATCTGGAACGGAAAGGATACGAAGATAAATACAGACATGCACACGAAAGAGCATCTAGAAATAACAGCAAACATCGATTCCCAATCTCAGGGTGCTTCCGCTGTAGAGGCCCGAGTTCTCGGTATCAATGCAAAACGCCTCAAGCTTGCTCATCTGCAAGTCGGGTTCGCATTCTCCGCTTTCATTTTGATCGGTGCAAATGATGGCGCATTGGGCGTTCTCATCCCAAGCATGCGTCTGCATTATGGTGTTGATAAAGCGACGATTGGTTTGCTCTTTCTATTTCAAACCATTGGCTATCTCATCGCTGCTTTCAATAGTGGACTTCTCGTGGAGAAGTTGGGGAATCGACGCTTCCTGGTGTTAGGTGTTGCAAGCTTCCTCCTCGGTGTGGGAGCCCTCAGTCTCATGCCATCTTATGTCATAGTGCTGATCATGATGCTGCCACTCGGTTTCGGAGTAGCCATCATCGATGCCGGCCTGAACACCTATATCGCAAGCATGCCTCGCAATGCCGCTCTCCTGAATTATCTGCACGCTTTTTATGGAACTGGAGCATTACTTGGCCCAGTGATCGCATCTGCTTTCCTGGCAATGAGATGGGGTTGGAATAGTGTCTATATCGTGTGGATCGGGATGAGCCTGGTATTGTTGATTGGCTTTCAGTTGGTCTTCAAGGATCAGAACATCTCATCCCCAGAAGACGTGGCGACGAAGCCCAAAAACAATGTCCTTGTGGCCGCTCTCAAAGTGCCCTTCGTCTGGATCGCGGCTCTTTTCATGCTCATCTACGTGGGAGCTGAGGTAAGTGTAGGCAGTTGGAGCTACAGTTTTCTGACAGAGGAACAGCATGCATCTATCCTCCTGGCGGGCTGGATGGTCAGTGGCTACTGGATAGGGCTCACACTTGGACGTCTGACGCTCGCGCGAGTAGCACTGCGGGTAGGGAGTGCGCGATTGATACAGGGGTGTCTGATAGGGGTAGTCGTTGGTGTGCTTTTGGTCTGGTTGTTGCCGTTCTATGCGGTCTCTGCAGTTGGTCTAGGGTTGATCGGCTTCAGCTTTGGCCCAATCTATCCAACTACGATTGCCCTGATATCGAACAAAGTGTCCAGCCGCATTCTCCCAAGTGCTATTGGCTTCATGGTGAGCTTAGGGAGTGTGGGTGC